>NZ_JBIUYD010000005.1:0-298502 GCF_044744345.1 Kitasatospora sp. NPDC087315
CCCCGCGGGGGGGCCCCGCCGGCCCCCCCCCCCCACGGCGGGCGCCCCGGCGCCGCCGCCACCACGGCGCGCCCCGCAGGAGTGACGGACCTCGCTTGACTCGCGCCTGTCCCGTCGGGAAAGATCCGGCACATGGACTCCGGCGCCACTCTGGTCTGCCGCCTGCACGTCGATCTGCGACGCCAGGCGAGTTCCATCTGTGCCTGTTGACCTTGCCTTCCTCGCCGGTCCCACCCTGTGACGTCTCCCAGGGCCCGCGCCGCGCACCCGCTCCCGTCTTCCTGACGCGCCCCGCCCCACGCATCGTGCCGCCCCGTCGGCAGGTCCGAGCCCCGGCCCGGCCGCGTCCCGCCCTTCACCTCCTTCGCCTTCTCCCTTCCCCGAGGACGCCCACATGAGCCTGGACCTCGCTCCCGACAACCCTGCCGCCACGGCCGCCACCGGTCACCGCACCCGCACCGGCACGGCCACCACCGAGGAGACCCGCGCCCCGCTCTCCCCGAACGCCCTGCGCAAGATCGTCCGGGAGCTGGCCGAACGGCCCGACCAGTGGATCCACCAGGTGCGGCTCTCCACCGACGAGCGCTGGTACCGCCGGCTGGCGGCCGACGACGACCACGAGGTCTGGCTGATCAGCTGGCTGCCCGGCCAGTCCACCGGCTTCCACGACCACGGCGGCTCGCGCGGCGCGTTCACCGTCGCGCTCGGCGAGCTGGAGGAGCTGTCGCTCGGCGGGCCTGACCAGGGCCTGCTGATCCGCCGCATCCCGGCCGGCACCGCCCGCGCCTTCGGCCCCGAGTACGTGCACGATGTGCGCAACACGGCCTCCGGACCGGCCGTCACGCTGCACGCCTACTCGCCGCCGCTGAGTTCCATGGCGCACTACGACCTGCGGGCCGGCGGGCTCGTCCGCACCTCGGAGGAAGGACCGGAGCAGTGGTGACCACGATCGACGACCTGGTGGAGCGCGCCCGTGAGGGCGTCCACCGGCCACGGGCCCGGGAGGCCTACCAGGCTCAGCTGGACGGCGCGCTGCTGGTGGACATCCGGCCCGCGGCGCAGCGGGCGGCCGAGGGGGAGATCCCCGGCACGCTGATCATCGAGCGCAATGTGCTGGAGTGGCGGCTCGATCCGACGGGCAGTCACCGCATCCCGGAGGCGACGGGGTACGACGTGGAGGTGATCGTGGTCTGCTCGGAGGGTTACGCCTCCAGTCTGGCCGCCGCCTCGCTGCGCGAACTGGGGCTGCGCCGGGCGACGGACCTGGACGGCGGTTTCGTCGGCTGGGCCGCCGCCGGGCTGCCGACGCGCCGGGGCGGCTGACCGGCCGTCCGCTCACGGCAGGCCGCAGCGCGGGCCAGGACAGCGGATCAGGGCCGCGGATCAGGCGGCGGATCAGGACGCCGGAAGAGGACACCTGAGCACCCGTCGGGCGGTTAATCACGGACAGGAGATGATCGAGGTCATAGTCTGATCAGAGTTTCCGCCGGTCCAAAGCTGGGCAGCCACGCGGGCGGAAGAACGCCCGGGCGGTTGATACGACGGGACGGCGGTGTCACCCACGCCGCTCCTTCGTTGACAAACCGCCACCGACCGACAGACCGACACGATCGGCGCCGCCATCCAGGGGCACCGAGACGAGGAAACTCCCCGTGATCAGATTCGACGGCGCCGGAAAGCGCCACCCCGACGGCACCATCGCCGTCGGGGGTCTCGACCTGGACGTCCCGACCGGTCGGATAACCGTCCTGGTCGGGCCCTCCGGCTGCGGCAAGACCACCCTGCTGCGCATGGTCAACCGGATGGTCGAGCCGACGTCGGGCCGGGTGCTGCTGGACGGCACGGACGTCGCCGAGCTGGAGCCCGCCAGGCTGCGCCGCGGCATCGGGTACGTGATCCAGCAGGCCGGGCTCTTCCCGCACCGCAAGGTGATCGACAACGTCGCCACCGTCCCCTACCTGCTCGGCTGGGACCGCAAGAAGGCCCGCGCCCGGGCCGCCGAGCTGCTGGAACTGGTCGGGCTCGCGCCCGAGACCGCCAAGCGGTACCCCTTCCAGCTCTCCGGCGGTCAGCAGCAGCGCGTCGGCGTGGCGCGGGCGCTGGCGGCCGACCCGCCGGTACTGCTGATGGACGAGCCGTTCAGCGCCGTCGACCCGGTGGTCCGCGCCGGGTTGCAGGACGAACTGCTGCGCCTCCAGTCCGAGCTGCACAAGACGGTGCTGTTCGTCACCCATGACATCGAGGAGGCCGTCCGGCTGGGCGACCAGGTCGTGGTGCTGCGCGAACAGGGCCGGATCGCCCAGCTCGCCGACCCGCACACCCTGCTGACCTCCCCGGCCGACGACGGCGTGGCCGCCTTCCTCGGCCGCGACCGCGGCCTGCGCGGCCTCGGCCTGCGCCCCGCCACCGGCGTCGCCGTCCGCCCGGTCGCCGACGGGCTGCGCTACGGCGGCTGGGAGCTGGCGCTGGACGACGAGCGCCGCCCGATCGGCTGGATCGACCGGGACGCCGCCACCACCGTCCTGCACCCGGCGGCCGGCTACCGGCCCGAGGCCGACACCCTGCGCACCGCGCTGGACGCCGCCGTCCTCTCCCCCGCCGGGGTCGCCGTCGCGCTGGACGCCGACGGCCGGGCCCGCGGTACGGCGAGCCGCGAGGCCGTCCTCGCCGCCCTCGCCGGGGCGGGCGCGCCGGCACCGGAGCCCGCGCCAACGCCTGCGCCGACGCCCGCACCCACGAAGACCCCGGAGGCGGACGGAGCCACCGGTGGACGATGAACCGATCGTCCGCTGGTACTGGATCGGCGACCATCTCGGCTATCTGGGCCACCTGCTGGCCGACCACGCCCTGATCGCCCTGCTCCCGGTGCTCATCGGCCTGCTGCTGGCCGTCCCGCTGGGCCTGGCCTGCACCCGCTATCCCCGGCTCTACCAGCCGCTCGCCGCGGTCTTCAACGTCGTCTACGCGCTGCCCTCGCTGGCCGTCTTCGTGGTGCTCATCCCGTACACCGGGCTGGCCACCCAGGCCACCGTGATGATCCCGCTCACCTTCTACGCGCTCGCCGTGCTGCTGCCGACCACGGTGGACGGGCTGCGCGCCGTCCCGGAGGCCGTCCGCCAGGCGGCGACCGCGATGGGGTACGGGCCGTGGCACCGGCTGGCCGCCGTCGAGCTGCCCGCCGCCGTGCCGTACCTGCTGGCCGGACTGCGGGTCGCGGCGGTGTCCAGCATCTCGCTGGCGAGCGTCGGCGCGCTGGTCGGGCGTGGCGGGCTCGGCTATCTGTTCATCGACGGCTTCCAGCGCACCTTCCCGACCCCGATCGTGGCCGGCATCGTGCTGATCGCCGCGCTCGCGCTGGTCGTGGACCTGCTGCTGGTCGGCACCCGGCGGCTGCTCGCACCGTGGGCCGTCCGGGAGAAGGGGGCGGCCCGGTGAACTGGCTCTCCTGGCTGGGCGACTTCTTCTCCGCCCCGGACCACCGCAGCGGCCCGGACTCGATCGTGCACCGGGTCACCGAGCACCTGCTGCTCTCCGGTGAGGCGCTGCTGTACGCGGCGCTGCTCGCCGTCCCGCTCGGCCTGCTGATCGGCTACACCGGCCGCGGCGCCACCGCCGTGACCTCGCTGGCCGGCGCCGCCCGCGCGCTGCCCACCCTCGGGCTGGTGACGCTGGCGGTGCTGCTCGCCGGCGTCGGCGACACGGCCGTGCTGATCCCGCTGGTCGCGCTCGCCGCGCCGCCGTTGCTGGTGGCCGCCGTCGAGGGGGTCCGCAGCACCGACCCGGACGTCCGGGACGCGGCCCGCGGGGTCGGGCTGACGCACCCGCAGGTACTCTGGCAGGTCTGCCTGCCGTCCGCGCTGCCGACCCTGCTGGCGGGCTTCCGCACCGCGACCGTGCAGGTGATCGCGACCGCCACGGTGGCCGCGTACGTCGGCCTCGGCGGCCTCGGCCGCTACGTCATCGACGGGCTGGCCACCCGGAAGTACGCGGTGACGGTGGGCGGCGCGCTGCTGGTGGTGCTGCTCGCGGTCGGCGCCCAGCTGTTCTTCTCCCTGCTCGCCCGGTACGCGCTCCCGCCCGGGCTGCGCGCCCAGCGCCAGGCCCGCTGAACCTCCCACCCCTCCCGAAAGGACACGTATCACCATGTCGACATCCGCACGCCGCAGAAGCGGTCACCGGGCTCTCGTCCTCGGCGCCCTCGCCGCGCTCGCCCTCGGCGCCACCGCCTGCGGCTCCTCGGGCGGCGACCCGCTGAGCGGCTCCTCGTCGGCGCCCGCCGGCTCGGGCGGCTCCGGCTCGACCGTGGTGGTCGGCTCGGCGAACTTCCCCGAGAACGTGCTGCTCGGCTCGATCTACTCGCAGGCGCTCAAGGCCAAGGGTGTCAAGGTCGAGGAGAAGTTCAACATCGGCAGCCGCGAGGTGCTCTACGGCCAGATCCAGAACGGCAGCCTGACCGTGCTGCCCGAGTACAACGGCTCGCTGCTCGCCTACCTGGACGCCAAGTCGACCGCCGCCACCAAGGACGACGTCAACGCGGCGCTGGCGAAGGCCCTGCCGGCCGCGCTGGGAATCCTGGACTCCTCGCCGGCCGAGGACAAGGACTCGCTCAGCGTCAGCCAGGAGACCGCCGACAAGTACGGCCTGAAGAGCATCGCCGACCTGTCGGCGAAGGCCGGCGAGCTCACCATCGGGGGCCCGCCGGAGTTCAAGTCCCGCCGCGAGCAGGAGCTCAAGGACGTCTACGGGCTGACCTTCAAGGAGTGGAAGCCGACCGGCGACACCACGGCCAACGCGGTGAAGGACGGCTCCGTCCAGGTCGGCAACGTCTTCACCACCGACCCGAAGATCGTCCAGTTGAAGCTCGTGCCGCTGACCGACCCGAAGGACATCTTCGGGGCGCAGAACGTCACTCCGCTGGTCAACAAGGCGGGTGTGGACGCCACGGCGACGGCCGCGCTCAACGCGGTGTCGGCCAAGCTGGACACGGCGGGTCTGACGGCGCTGATGAAGCGGGTCGCCATCGACAAGGAGGACCCGTCGACGGTGGCCAAGGACTGGCTCAAGGCCAACGGCCTCGGCTGAGCCCGGGCGACGGCTCGGGGGCGGCTCGGGGGGAGGTCTCCCGGGTCGCCGCCGGTTCTCCCGGGGGATCTTCCCCTGAGCGCCGCGGACATGACAGTGTGGCGGAATGCGCACTCGTCTTCTCGCCGCCACCCTCACGGCATTCGCCGCGGTGAGCCTAGCCGCCTGCTCCAGCTCCGGCTCCGGCACCACCTCGGCCGGACCACCCTCCGGACCGACCCCCGCCGCGTCGACCACCCCCGACGCATCCGCACCCACGTCCGCACCCGCCGGCGACGCCACCACCCCGCCGCCGGCCGCGCCTGCCACCGGCTCGCCCGACACGCCCGCCACGGACGCCGCCTCACCGCCGGCCCCCGGCACGCCCGACGCCCCCGCGGCGTCCAAGCCCGCGCCGCCGGCCGACGCCGGACTGCCCACCAAACCGGACGCGGGCCTCACCACCAGGCTGGTCGCCGCCCTGGACGCGATCGATCCGGCGATCGTCGGCGGAAAGCCCGAGCAGGCCGTCGACCGGGCCCGCAACCAGTGCCAGTCGATGTACCAGTTCCCCAAGGACCGGGCCAAGTTGGTCGAACTGGTCAACCAGCGCTTCACCGCGCCGGACCACCCGCAGGGCTTCGGCGGCGAGAAGGCCGAGAAGATCCTCGACGCGCTGCGCACCACCCTCTGCCCGCCGGCCTGAGCCCGGCCGTCCGCCCACCACCCCGAGCAGCCCGGCGTCCTGAGCGCCGGGCGACCGTGGCCGCGTGCTCCGACCGGGCACGCGGCCACGGCATGGCCTGATCCGACTGCCGTTCGCCAACGGCCCCGAGGTCCCGCCCGATCCTGGTGATCGGGCGGGACCTCGACGTTTCGGCGCGCCCGATGACGCGCGGTACGTCAGCGGCGGGCGCGGAAGGTACGGCGGACGTCGGCAATCCGGACGTCGGCCGGATCGGCCCCGGTCAGGCCGCCAGGGCCGCCGGCCCGTCGGCGGTGCTCCGGCGGCGGCGCAGAGCGGCCTGCGGAACGACCTGCGCGGTGGCCCGGACGGTGACCCGCGCGGCGGCCCGGGAAGCAGTCAAGTCGGCGGCACGGCAGTCGAGTTCAGCCAGCAGGGCGCGCAGGTTACGGGCGTCGGCGAAGGTCCAGGCGGTGTCGGACAAGGTCGTCACAGAGGTCTCCTCCAAGAGAAAAGGGACAGGCGTGGGCGTTCTCGGGTCAGATGCACGGACGGGCGGCGTACGGCGACGGCCGGGGCGCCGACAGGCGCGCCGACACGTGCGGATGCGGCAGCGAGTGCGGATCGGGATGTGAATGCGGATCGGGCGTGAATACGGATGCGGCCGCCGTTTCCGGCGACGGGTGGCACGGGCCGGCCGCCGTTGGGCGGCGGATGGGGCTCACCTGCTCGGGCGGTGGCCGCCCTTCCTGTGGAGATCGCGCATGTGACCGATCATGTCCGAACGGCGTCGGCCGTCGCAAGCGGATTTACCGCCGGTCACCGGCGGCTTCGGGGGTACGGCAACGGCCCCGCGGCGGCCGATCAGCTCTGTTGACGAACTGTTAGGAGTCTTGACAGACGACTGGTCTAGTCCAACCATAAGCATGTCGATCCGACCGGGATGCACTGTGGGGGTGTGACCACCGGCGGCTGAGGCACTGCCCTGCCTTGTTCCGCTCCGCCCCCGACCCGCACGGCCTACGTGCGTCTTCGCACCGCCGTCGCTCCGCGAGTACGTGGGCTTCAGCACGTCCGCATGTCCACGCGCCCGTCCGCCCGCACACCCGTCCGTCGACAGCTCCACCCCTGCACGCCCGCACGACTCCCCACCCGCGCGGGCGGCGGTTCCGTACCACAGAGGTTCCGCAGCACCGTTCAATATTTCACCAACGTCCTGCCCCACCAAGTCTGTTGGAGAATCCATGCGTCTACGCAGAACGATCCAGGCCGCCCTGACAGCCTGTGCCACGCTGGCCGCGTCGGCCGGGCTGGTCGCCGTCGGGACGGCCTCCGCCGAGGCCGCCACCCCGCTGCCGACCCGGGTCTTCGCGCCGTACTTCGAGTCCTGGACCGGCCAGAGCCCGGCCACGCTGGCCGCGCAGTCCGGTGCCAAGCACCTGACCATGGCGTTCCTGCAGGCCGCCACCAAGGGCTCGTGCACGCCGTACTGGAACGGCGACACCTCGCTGCCGGTCTCCTCGTCCTCCTTCGGCGCCGACATCGCCACCATCCGCGCCAACGGCGGCGACGTCATCCCGTCCTTCGGCGGCTACACGGCCGACAACACCGGGACCGAGATCGCCGACAGCTGCACCGATGTCAACCAGATCGCGGCGGCCTTCGAGAACGTCATCACCACGTACGACGTCAGCCGGATCGACCTCGACATCGAGGACAACTCGCTGACCAACACGGCCGGTATCGACCGCCGCAACAAGGCGATCAAGCTCGTGCAGGACTGGGCCGCCGCCAACGGCCGCTCGATCCAGTTCTCGTACACGCTGCCGACCACGACCAGCGGCCTGGCCTCCAGCGGCCTGGCGGTGCTGAAGAACGCGGTCAGCAACAACGCCCGGATCGATGTCGTCAACCTGATGACCTTCGACTACTACGACGGCGCCGCCCACGACATGGCCGCCGACACCCAGACCGCCACGACCGGTCTCTACAACCAGCTGGCCAAGCTCTACCCGACCAAGACCCCGGCGCAGCTGTGGGGTTCCATCGGCATCATCGAGATGGTCGGCATCGACGACTACGGCCCGGCCGAGACCTTCACCGTCGCCAACGCGACCACGGTCTACAACTGGGCGGTCTCGAAGGGCATCAACACGCTCTCCTTCTGGGCCCTGCAGCGCGACAACGGTGGCTGCCCGGGCACGGCGGGCAACGACTACTGCTCCGGGATCAACCAGAACACCTGGGACTTCACCCACATCTTCGCGCCGTTCACCAGCGGCACGACGGTGGGCAACGACTTCTCGGTGGCCGTCAACCCGGGTTCGGGCTCGGTGGTGGCCGGTTCGTCCACCAGCGCGACCGTCTCCACCGCGGTGACCACCGGTTCGGCGCAGAGCGTCAACCTCTCCGTCACCGGCGCCCCGGCCGGCGTGACCGCCACCGTCACCCCCGGCAGCGTCACCGCCGGCGGCACCGCCACGCTCTCCGTCGCCACCACCGCGACCGCCGCACCGGGCACCTACCCGCTCACCATCACCGGCAACGCCGCCTCCGGCAGCCACACCAGCACGTACACCCTGACCGTGACGGGCACTCAGCCGGGTAACGACTTCTCGGTGGCGGTCAACCCGGGCGCCGGTTCGGTGGCGGCGGGCTCGTCCACCAGCGCGACCGTCTCCACCGCGGTGACCACCGGTTCGGCGCAGAGCGTCAACCTCTCCGTCACCGGCGCCCCGGCCGGCGTGACCGCCACCGTCACCCCCGGCAGCGTCACCGCCGGCGGCACCGCCACGCTCTCCGTCGCCACCACCGCGACCGCCACACCGGGCACCTACCCGCTCACCATCACCGGCAACGCCGCCTCCGGCAGCCACACCAGCACGTACACCCTGACCGTCACCGGGGTCACCCCGCCGACCGGTCTGGTGAACGGCGGCCTGGAGACGGGCAGCCTGGCCCCGTGGACCTGCCAGACCGGTGGCGCCGTGGTCTCCACCCCGGTCCACTCCGGCTCCTACGCGCTGCAGGCCGCGGCCACCGGCGCCCAGACCGGCCAGTGCTCGCAGACCGTCACCCTGTCGCCCAACACGGCCTACACCCTGACCGGCTGGGTCCAGGGCAGCTACGCCTACCTCGGCGTGAGCGGCGGGGCCACCGCGAGCGCCTGGACCAGCTCCTCCGGCTGGACCAAGCTGACCGTCCCGTTCACGACCGGCGCCTCCGGCACCGTGACCGTCTACCTGCACGGCTGGTACGGCCAGGGCAACGTCTTCGGCGACGACTTCTCCATCGCCTGACCCACCCGGGGCCGAGCCACTCGGGCCCGACCACCCGCCGGGGGGGGGGGGGGGGCCCGCGCCCCCCCGCCCCCCCCCCCCCCCCGGGCGGGGGGCCCCCCCCCCCCCCCCCCGCCCCCCCCCCCCGCCCCCCCCCCCCCCCCCGGGGGGGTCCCGCCCCCCGCGCCCCCCCACCCCGGCGGCACGTGTACGCGGCACGCGTGCCCGACCCCGGTCGGCGCACGGGCCCTCCGTCAGACCGCCCGCGCCGCCTCCGGGCCCGGGGCCGCAGGGCGCCAGGGGCGGCAGAGCGCCAGGTAGGAGGCGGTGGCGAGGAGGGCGCAGACCAGGACGACGACGGCGAGCAGAACCGCGGAGGGGCTGCCGCCGAGGCTGCTGAGCGGGGCGACAAGGGCGCCGCAGAGGAAGGTACCGGTACCGATCAGCGCGGAGGCGGAGCCGGCGGTCTGCGGGGGGACCAGGCTGAGCGCCTGGGCGGCGGAGTTCGGCAGGACCACGCCGAGACTGCCCATCATGACGAACAGGGCCGGGCAGACGCCGAGCAGTCCGGCGTCCCAGACGGCCGTCACCAGGACCAGCGCCACCCCGGCCGCCACGGCCGTGCCGAGGCCGGCCAGCATCAGCGCGCCCGCGGTGAAGCGGCGGGCCAGGACCCGCCCGTTCAGCTGGGTGACGGCCACGATCGCCAGCGAGTTGAGGCCGAAGAGCAGACTGTAGGTCTGCGGCGAGACGTGGTAGACGTGCTGGAGCACCACCGAGGAGCCGCTGATGTAGCCGAACAGCGTGCCGAAGGCGAAGGTACTGGTCAGGACCAGCCCGAGGAACGGCAGGTCGCGCAGGAGCCCGCCCATGGTGCGCAGCGTGGTGGTGAGCCCGCCGCGGTGCCGGTTCGCGGGCGGCAGGGTCTCCCGCAGGGCCGCGAAGGCGACCAGGCTGAGCAGCAGGCCGAGGGCGGTGAGGGCGCCGAAGGTGCCGCGCCAGGAGGTGACGCGGAGCAGCTGGGCGCCGACGACCGGGGCGAGGATCGGGGCGAGGCCCGATATCAGGCTGATCGAGGCGAGGAAGCGGAGCATCGCGACGCCCTCGAAGCGGTCGCGGGCGACGGCGCGGCCGATGACCAGGCCTGCGGCGCCGGCGGCGCCCTGGACGAAGCGGGCCGCGATCAGGACGGGCAGGGTGGGGGCGAGGACGCAGACCACGCTGGCGAGGGTGTAGACGACGAGGCCGGCGAGCAGGGGCGGGCGGCGGCCGAGGCGGTCGCTGAGCGGTCCGAAGAGCAGCTGTCCGGCGGCGACGCCGAACATCGAGAAGGTGAGGGTGAGCTGGACGGCGGCCGGTTCGGCGGCGAGGTCGTCGGCGATCGCGGGCAGGCCGGGCAGGTAGAGGTCGGTGGTGAGGGGTCCGAGGGCGACCAGGCCGCCGAGGACGGCGATGGTGGTGCGGCCGGGGGCGGCGGCGGATCCGGTGGTGGTGGTCGTGGGGGCGGTCGACGTGTCGCCGGTGGCGCCGGCGGTCGGACCAGGCATGGGGCTCCTCACAGGACGGGGCAGGGTTGGTACTCGCTCCGTCCTATCGCAGCGGCCCGGGGTCCGGATACCCGGGGTCCGCCGCGTGGATCATCATCCGCCCCGGCGCTCGGCGATCCGCCCGGCGCTCAGCGCGCGCCCGTTCAGTGCTTGGCCGGCCGCTCGGCGCGCAGGGCGGCCTGGACGGCGGCGCCGTCCTGCCAGGCGTAGAGCTGGTCGCCCGTCAGGGTGACGTTGTAGTGGCCGCAGGTACCGCTGACCTTCGAGGTGACGCTCTCGGGGAACCAGCCGGCCCTGAGCGAGACCGGCGCCGGGTGGACGCCCTTGCCCGGCAGCGTCGTGGCGCAGCCGGCGGGCAGCCGTCCGTCGGGGAGGGTGGCGCGCAGCAGCCGGTCGTCGCCGGTGGTGGACATCAGGTAGCGGACGGAGGAGGCGTTGTCGGGCAGCCAGTCCGGCATCGAACGGCGGTCGGCCTTGGCCTCGGAGCCGGTGGAGTACGAGGCCTGCTCCTGGTGGCGGTCGTCGTACCAGTCGGCCACGCGCGGGCCGACGGCGACGACGGCGACGGCGACGGCCATGCCGGTGCCCGCGACTCCCAGTGCGACCTTGCTCACGATGCCGTTCATGCCCGCCCTGCCCTCTTCCTGTGTCGGATCCCGCCGCGCCGGTCCCGTCCGCCCCGGGCTTCCGTGGCCCGGTGTTCCGGTGTACATCCATCGTGACCGGTGTGTGCTGCCGGAACGTCACCACGAGGTCGTGACCATGTCTCCATCCCACGGGGTACGGTCTCCACCTTCAGGGGTATACCCGGCCACCTGATGTCAGGGTCGCGCGCCCTGTAGAGCCTGGCTCAAGTCCGGCCGGGGCGCAGCCCGGCCGGTCCACCCGGGCGGCCCTGCCGGATCGTCAGAAAGCGGCTGGGACGGGCCGGGCGAGCGGGAAGGGGCGGCCGTCCAGGGTCCAGTGCGGGTCGATGGGGCGGCCGAGCGAGGCGTACACCTGGGCGGCGACGTCCGGGTGACGGATCTCCCCGGTGGGCGGCGCGGCGGGGATGCCGGGGCCGGCGCAGGCCACCCAGGCGGTGCGCTCCTCGGTGGTGCGGCCGCCGTGGCCGCCCGCGTCGACGTGGCCGTGGTCGGTGACGACGATGACCGTCCACTCCTCGTCGGGGTAGCCGGCCCGGCCGCGGACGGCGTCCAGGAGCCGGCCGAGGCGCTGGTCGGCGGCGCGCATGGAGGCGCGGTACTCCTCGCCGCAGCCGAGGAAGTGGGCGGTCTCGTCGACCGCGCCGAGGTAGACGAAGGACGCCTCCGGGTCGGCGGTGCCGAGGACGTGCACGGCCTCCCGGGTGACCTCCTCGTCGACGGTCTCCCAGGCCTCGGGGGTGTCCTCGGCCGGGGCGACGTAGGAGAGGCGGCCGGGGGCCCGGAACAGCGGGCCGCCGGACTCGCCGATGACCAGCGGGTCCCAGCCGGCCGCGACGAAGGTGCGGCGGCGGTCCTGGCGGGCGAGGCGGGTGGCGAAGTCGGGGAAGACGTCGAGCCGGTGGCCGGCCAGGTGATTGCCCCAGACGCCGTGCTTGGCGGGCTCGACGCCGGTGACGATGGTGGCCCAGCAGGGGCCGGACATGGTGGGGGTGGACTCCGCCACGGTGACCGGCGCCAGGAACCCGGCCTCGGCGACCTCCGCGAGCCTCGGCATCGGGACCTGCTCCAGCAGGTCGTACCGGACACCGTCGATTCCGACGACGAGCACCCTGGGCCGGGACGGCGCGGCTGTGGACATGGTGGGGGGTTCCTTTCGGTGGTGCGCATCCGGCCGCACCCCGCGGGCGCCGCCGACCGCGTCATGGTCCACGGCGTCGCGTACCGGCGGGTGGAGCGGAGGGGAACGAGGGGTGTCCGGGCGGCGTCGGACGTCCCGAGGGGCCGGCACCGGCCGGCGCGGCCCGGCCGGTGCGGGCGCCGGTGCGGCGGGCCGGCGCGGTGGCCGGGCCCGGACGGGCCGTCACGGCTGCGGCCGGAACTCGTGGACGACCTCGATCCGGCCGACGATGTGCCGGTTGAACTCGGCCAGTTCCTCGGCGGGCACCCAGAGCTCGAGGATCGTCCGGCCGCCGGCCTGCTGGACGGGGTAGCGGGCGAGGAAGGCGGTGTCGACCTCGAAGCGGGTGACGTAGCCGACGCCGGAGGCCTTGACGTTCCAGTCGCGGGCGATCCGGATCGCGTAGTCCTCGTTGAGCACCGGGTAGAAGATCGGCTGGTCGGGCAGCCGGGGCGGCCAGGCCCGCCGGTCGGCGGCCTCGACCAGGGCCAGCTCCTCGGGGCCGGTGGGACGCCAGAGCGTGGTGGTCGGGGCGGTGCTCGTGCGGGTTCGGCCGTTCATGGCAGCCGACGGTAGCCGGGCCGCCGACGGCCCGGCCAGCGGTTTTCGGCGCGGCCGGGCCGTCGGCGGGCGCCGGTGCGGCGGACCGGCGGGCCGGCGCGGGCCCTCCGGGGCGACGAGGGGGCGTCAGCGGTAGGCGGCCTCGCCGGTGATGGCCTCGCCGAGGACGAGGGTGTGGATCTCGCTCGTCCCCTCGTAGGTGAGCACCGACTCCAGGTTGTTGGCGTGCCGCAGCACGGGGTACGCGGTGGTGATGCCGTTGGCGCCGAGGATCGTCCGGGCGCTGCGGGCGATCTCCAGCGCGGCGCGCACGTTGTTGAGCTTGCCGAAGCTGATGTGCGCCGGGCGGGCCGCGCCCTCGTCCTTGAGCCGGCCGATCCGCAGGGCGACCAGGTAGGCCTTCTCCACCTCCAGCATCATCTCGACCAGCTTCTGCTGGGTGAGCTGGAAGCCGGCGATCGGGCGGTCGAACTGGACCCGGCTCCTGGCGTAGTCGAGCGCGGCGGTGTAGCAGTCGCGGGCGGCGCCGACGGTGCCCCAGAGGATGCCGTAGCGGGCCTCGCCCAGGGAGGACAGCGGTCCGCGCAGGCCGCTGACGCCCGGCAGCACGGCGTCGGCGGGCAGGACGACCTCGTCGAAGACGAGTTCGCTGGTCACGGAGGCGCGCAGGGAGAGCTTGCCGGGCACGTCGCGGGTGGTGAAGCCGGGGGTGCCGGGCTCTACCAGGAAGCCGCGGACGCCCTCGTCGGTCTGCGCCCAGACGACGGCGACGTCCGCGATCCCGCCGTTGGTGATCCACATCTTGCCGCCGGAGAGGACCCAGTCGCCGCCCTTGCGGCGGGCCCGGGTGCGCATGGCGGCGGGGTCCGAGCCGACGTCCGGTTCGGTGAGGCCGAAGCAGCCGATCAGCCGGCCGGCGGCCATGCCGGGCAGCCAGCGCTGCTTCTGCTCCTCCGAGCCGAAGGCGTGGATCGAACGCATCGCCAGCGAGCCCTGGACGGAGACGAAGCTGCGCAGCCCGGAGTCGGCGGCCTCCAGCTCCATGCAGGCGACCCCGTAGGCGACGGCGCCGGAGCCGGTGCAGCCGTAGCCGTCCAGGTGCATGCCGAGCACCCCGAGGGCGCCCAGTTCGGGGGCGAGTTCGCGGGCCGGGAAGACGCCGCGCTCGAACCAGTCGCCGATGTGCGGGCGGATCCGCTCGTCGGCGAACTTCCGTACGGTGTCGCGGATCAGCCGCTCCTCGTCGGTGAGCAGGTCGCCGACGGCGAGCAGGTCGGCCGGGTCGATCCGGGTCGGCTTCGTCATTGAAGCTCCTTGTAGTCTCGGCGGGGTACCGGCGAGTATTCCGCACGCCGCAGGGTTCGGGCGGGCGGGGAGCGAAGGAGTGACCATGTACACGATCAGCAGGGTGACGGCGGACGAGCTGCTGGACTCGGCCGTGCCGCTCGCCGGGCTGCTGGTGGACACCGTCGGGGCCGGTGCCTCGCTCGGCTTCCTCTCCCCGCTCGACCCCGCCGAGGCGGCCGCGTGGTGGCGGGCCCTGGCGCCGGACGTCGAGGCCGGGCGGCTGCTGCTGTGGACGGCCCGGAGGGACGCCGACGGCCTGATCGCCGGCACCGCGCAGCTGCGCCCGGCGGCCTCCGCCAACGGCCGGCACCGGGCGGAGGTCTCCAAGCTGATGGTGGACCAAGCGGACCGCGGCAAGCGCCTGGCCGGATACCTGCTGGCCGCCCTGGAGTTCGCCGCCGCCGACCTCGGCATCCGGCTGCTGGTGCTGGACACCCAGACCGGGAGCCCGGCCGAGCGGATGTACGAGGCCGCGGGCTGGACGCGGGTCGGCATCGTGCCCGACTACGCCACCGACCCGGCGGGCGTAGCGCACCCGACCACCATCTTCTTCAAGTCGCTGACCCCTGCGGCACCGTAGCCCGCGCTGCGGTCCACGTCGGTACGATGATCCTTTTCGGGAGCCGGGCAAGGGGTGGGACATGGCGCGCTGGGCACTGGTCGTCCAGGAGACCGAGGGCCTCGGCAACGACCGGATCTGGGGCCCCAAGGTGCTCGCCGAGGTCGAGGGCACCCGCGCGGAGGCGCTCGCCGAGCTGAAGCGGCTCGTCCCGGCGTACACCCCGCAGCACCCGTTCAACAGCCGCCGGCGCACCCTGCTCCGCGACGGCGACACCTATCTGCTGATCTGTCAGGGCAGCATGCGCGACTACCACTGCGAGTTCACGGTGTGGGAGCTGCTCTGGGACAGCGAGCGGCCCGAGATCCAGCGGGAGCGCCTGACCGACGGCACCACCGGCTGAACACGACGGGCCCCCGACCGAGCCCGGGGCTCAGACCATCAGTGATGCCAGGGCAGCCGAACCGGCTCAGCAGGAATACGCCCGGCGACGAGCTCAGCGGCCAGCTCGACGAGACCGAGGGGGTAGATGGTGTCGCTGCCGGCAGCGAGCTCATTCAGTGTCCACCAGCGGTACCCCGCATGGTGTTTGCGCTCATGCGCTTCCTGCCCACCGACATCGACCTGGTGGGCCGTGACCCGATAGTGAAAGAAGTCGTCCTGGAAAACGCCCTCGGCCCACCCGAGGTCCGCATACCCGGACGTCTCCGCGACCTTTGGCCCGAGAGCCTCCGCGTCGACGGACAGCCCCGTCTCCTCACGCAGTTCCCGGGCCGCCGCCTCGGCCAGGCTCTCGTCGCCCTCCACGCCCCCGCCAGGGGTGCACCAGCCGTGGCCACCCTCAGGGTCGTCCGGATCGACATGGAACTTCAGCAGTAGCACCCGGTCCGCCTCGTCGACCAGCACCACACGGGCAGAGCGACGGCGATAGCCTTCTCGATCAGACACTCCGGCAGGGTAGCCGGGAAGACGCGAGTGCGCCGCCTTCGAGGCGGCTCGGCGACGGGCCCGGGACTCCGTCAGGCGACCCCGCAGAGCCGGAGCAGCGCCGTCGTCGCCGCGCCCGCGACCACGACGACGGGGAAGGGCGCGCGGCGCAGCGCCAGCACCCCGGCGACCAGGACGCCGGCCGGGCGGGCCCAGCCGGCGAAGCCGTGGCCCTGGGTGAGCGCGCCGGTCGCGACCAGGGCGACCAGCAGGACGGCGGCGGCGACGGCGAGCAGGTGGCGCAGCCGGTCGGAGATGGTGAGCCGGTGGCCGAGCGTGGGCCCGGCGACGCGGAAGGCGTAGGTGCCGGCGGCCAGCAGGAGGATGGCGAGCAGGGACATCAGCGGACCTCCTCGGTCAGGGGTTCGGGCCGGTTTCGGACGAGCGGGTCCCTGGCGGGCCGTCGGTCCGGGTCCGGGCGGGTGTCCGCGACCGGCTCGGCGTCCACGGCCGACACGGCGTCCGCGGCCACAGCCGCGTCCCCGGCCGGACCCGCCGCCAGGTCCGCGCTCGGCGCCTTGGGCCGTCCGGCGAGCAGCAGCCCGAGGAGGGAGAGCAGCACGGGCAGACCGGCCGGCAGGAACGGCGTGGCGGCGACGGCCAGGACGGCACCGAACAGGGCGGCGGCGCGGGTGCGGCGGTCGGCGAGCGAGGGCAGGACGAGGGCGAGCAGGACGGCCGGGAAGGCGGCGTCGAGTCCGAGCGCGTCGGTGTCGCCGATCAGGCCACCGGCCGCCGCGCCGAGCACGACGGCGACGTTCCAGACCGCGAACAGCGCGAGCCCGCAGAGCCAGAACGCGGCCCGCCGTCGGCGACGGTCGGGCTGGAGCAGGGCGAAGGCGACCGACTCGTCGGTCATCACCTGCGCGCCGACCAGCCGCCGCCACCGGGGGCCGTCGAACACGTCGGCGACGGTGAAGCCGAACGGCAGCAGGCGCGCGTTGAGCACCAGGCCGGTCGCGACGGCGGCCAGCGCGCCGCCGCCCGAGAGGACCACGCCGACGGCCGCGAACTGGGCGCCGCCGGCGAAGACGAGCAGGGACATGGCGACCGGCACCCAGAGAGGCAGGCCGCCGGAGACGCTGATCGCGCCGAAGGAGGCGCCGACGAGCGCGTCGGCGAGGCAGACCAGAGCGATGTCACGGAGCGTGGCATGCTCCAGTGTTCGGATCATCGAACGCATGTCCAGTAGAGTGAACCCCATGACCGTCGTTCGTCAAGACGAACGCCTGGACCTGTGGAGCGAACGCATGAGCGCGGGCAGCAGCGGCAACACCTCCCCCGCCGGCTCGGGATCGGATCTGATCGGGCTGATCGCGGCGTCGATCCGGCGCGAGCGCGAGCGCGGCGGCCTGTCGATGGCCGAGCTGGCCCGGCGCGCCGGGATAGCCAAGTCCACGCTCTCCCAACTGGAGTCGGGCGTGGGCAACCCCAGCGTGGAGACGCTCTGGGCGCTCGGTGTCGCGCTGGACGTGCCGTTCAGCCGACTGGTCGACCCACCGCGACCGGTGGTCCGGGTGATCCGGGCCGGCGAGGGGCCGGTCACCCACTCGGAGCGGGCCGACTACGCGGCCACGCTGCTGGCCTCCTGCCCGCCGAACGCCCGGCGCGACATCTACCGGATCGAGGCGCAGCCGGGCGAGACCCGGGCCTCCGACCCGCACATGCCCGGCACGGTGGAGCATGTGCTGCTCGGCGCGGGGCGGGCGCTGGCCGGGCCGTCGGACGCCCCGGTGGAGCTGGGCCCGGGCGACTACGTCAGCTACCCGGGCGACGCCGCGCACGTGTTCCGCGCCCTGGAGCCGGGCACCCTGGCGGTGATCGTGATGGAGCACGTCTGAGCGGGCCGCCGGCCGGGGCGGTCTGCGGGTCGGCCCGGTCCGCCGACCCGCCGCTCAGTTGCTCAGTTGCTCAGCCGCTCAGCAGGCCGTCCAGGAAGGCGTTGCCGAACACCCGGTACGGGTCGTGGCGGTCCAGCACGGCGACCGCCTCGTCCCAGCCGGGCCCGCCGCCCTCGCGGTGGCCGGCGGGGATGACCCGGCCGAGCACGTCCGGGTCGGCCCAGGCCGCGTCGGCGGTGTAGGCCCAGCCCTTGGACCACTCGACGCGCAGGCCGGCCCGGGTGCCGTCGAAGGTGCGCAACAGGTACTGCTCCAGATCGCGGCAGAAGCGGTGCAGCCCGGGGGTGCCGGGGAGGCTGAGCACGTCGAGCCAGACGGCGGTGTCCCACTCGGGGCGGTCGGGGCGCGGGCGCAGCGCGGAGAGCAGCGGCGGCCGGGCGCCGGGCACACCGCACCAGGCCGGGTCGTCCAGCCCGGTGACCCGGATCTCCACCGCGCCGTTCACCGGGAACTCCCCACGCGCCTGGTATTCGGCGAGCAACTGCCGGTAGTGGGCGGTGAATTCGCTGACGACCCACTGGAGGTCGGCGCGCCGGGCGAGGACGGCGTAGCCGTTGGCGGTGACCCGCAGGGTGGTCGGGCGGACGTACTGCAGCAGGGTGCGCGAGGGGCCCCAGAGGTCGGAACGCAGGCCGTCGGCGAGCAGGTGGGTGAGGAGTTCCCCGCTGAGCAGGTCACGGAGCAGTCCGCCGGAGAGCAGGACGTCGGTGATGTCGCCGGTGAGGGCCACCTTGGCGATGAGGTACTGGAGTTGACCGAAGAGCGGGGCCGATCCCCAGGTACCGGCGACGAGTTCGCCGGCCAGCCGGGCGACCGGCTCCGGAATGCTGTCCGAGAAGGGGTAGTTGTAGGGCTCGGCGACGGTGCGCGCGGCGAACGGGCGGTTCGGGGTGACGCTCCAGGTCTTCAGCCAGGGGTAGTCGGTGTAGGCGAACCAGATCGCCTCGGCACGCCCGTCCCGCTCGACGAAGTCGGCGAAGGTACGGGGGCGGCCGGCGGCGCCCGGGCGGGCGAAGAGTTCGCTCGCCGGGATGTCCAGCCGGCTGACGCAGCGCAGCGGCCGGTCGGCGCCGGCGCGGAGCACGACCTCGGTGACGAAGGCCCGGCCGAGGTGGACCAGGAAGGCGGCGCTGTCGGCCTCGGCCCGGTCGAAGGTGCGCAGGGTGTAGCGGCCGGTGGCCGGGTCGTGGACGACGGCGGTGAGCCGGGTGACCTGGTTGCTGAGCGAGCCGTAGCCGTGGCCGTCGGGGCGGGTCTCGCCGGCCGCGGGGACGGCGGTGCCGTGGCCGCCGACGGCGAGAACGCCCCCGACGGTCAGCTCGCCGGGGGCGGGCACGGCGGTGAGGCCGAGGCCGCGGGTGGCCAGGTGGGCGAGCAGGTCCTCCATGGTGGCGCCGGTCTGGACCCGGACGGTGCCCGGGGAGTCGGCGGCGATCGCCGTGAGGTGGCGGCCGGTGTCCAGCAGCAGGACGCGGGCGGCCTCGGGGGTGCCGGCGGCCACGGTGAGCGGGGACCAGCCGTGCCGGCGGCCCTGGGCCCGCAGCCGCCAGCCGTTGGCGTGCGCCCAGTCGGCGAGGGTGGGGACCTCCTCGGGGGTGCGCGGGGCGCAGGTCCAGAGCTGGTCGGTTCGGATCTCGCCGGACCAGTTCTGGTAGACCCGCTGGTAGAGCTCGGTGCCGGCGGGCAGACCGGGTGGGACAGGCGTGCTCGCCTCGGCATCGTCCGGTCCGACGGTGCCGCGCAGCAGCCACGCCGCTCCGCCGAGCGCCGCGGAGGCGCCGAGAAGCTGCCGCCGGCTCAGGCCCGCCCGGTGGTCCTGGTCGGTCCGGTCCCGCTCGGTCCGGTGTTGTGCGGCCTGGTGTTGTGCGGCCTGGTGCTGACCGACCTGGTGCTCCGGCCGTCGTGCTGTGGTCATCGTGTCCGCCCCCTGCATGGTGATCGCCCGGCCCCGGGCGTGCCGGCGTACGCCGGTCTTCGCAGGAGCGTACGAATCGGTGTTCGCCGGTATGACCGGAACGGCTGCCACCATCACCCGATCGGGTGCACATTTGGGGGCGGCGGCGGACGCGGGCCGCGGAGTAGGGCGGTCCGGCAACGCCGTCCACCGGGGTTGTCCGTGGCTGAGGGCGCCGCCTAGGTTGGCCTTGATCGCCCGCCCTGCCCGATCGCTCCGGAGGCCCCGTCGTGCCCGCTCCCCTGACCGTCGCCGTCGTCCAGCCCGCCGCCGCCGAGGCCGCCCGGCCGGACACCGTGGCCGTGAACGCCGAACGGCACGCCGCCGCCGCACGGGAGGCCGGGACACGGCTGGTGGTCTTCCCGGAGCTGTCGCTGACCGGCTACGACCTGGCCGCGCCCGCCGTCGGCCCGGACGACGCCCGGCTGGCGCCGCTGGTCGCGGCCTGCGCCGGGACCGGTGCCACCGCACTGGTCGGCGCGCCCGTGGCCGATGCCGACGGCCGCGAGTACATCGGCACCCTGGCCGTCACCGGCGCGGGCGCCGCCGTCGTCTACCGGAAGATGTACCTCCACGGGTCCGAGGCCGACCGGTTCTCCTGCGGCGGGAAGCCCGTCGTCCTGGAGCTGGACGGCTGGCGGCTCGGGCTGGCGATCTGCGCCGACGCCGCGGAACCCCCGCACGCCGAGCGGACCGCCGCGCTGGGCATCGACGCCTATGTGGCCTCCACGCTGTACGGCGACGCGCCCGAGGCGGTGGCGCGCCGGGAGAGCCAGCTGCGCGACCGGGCCGCCGCCCACGGGGTGTGGGGCGTGCTGGCCACCACGGCGGGGGCCAGCGGCACGTACCCGCGGACCTCCGGCGGTTCGGGTGTCTGGGCCCCGGGCGGCGCGCTGGTCGTCCAGGCGGGTGCCGAGCCGGGCGAGATCGTCCGTACCGAGCTGCGGTAGGACCGGCCCAGGGGCGGAACGCGGGGACGGGCGTCCGGGGCGGACGGCCGGAAATACCCGGGGCCCGCGCGCGGCTGTCGTGATCGGAAGCCGTTCAGTGGCCGATCAGGAGGTGCAGCGCGTGATGGGTGACGAGCAGGAGTACCGGACCGAGCACGACTCGATGGGCGAGGTACGGGTACCGGCCGCCGCCAAGTGGCAGGCGCAGACACAGCGGGCGGTGGAGAACTTCCCGGTGTCGGGCCAGCGTCTGGAGCGGGCGCACATCGCGGCGCTGGCCCGGATCAAGGCCGCCGCGGCCCGGGTCAACGCCCGGCTCGGGGTGCTGGACGAGGAGACGGCGGAGGCGGTCGCGGCCGCCGCCGAGGAGGTCGCCCAGGGCCGCTGGGACGCCGAGTTCCCGGTCGACGTCTTCCAGACCGGCTCGGGGACGTCGTCCAACATGAACGCCAACGAGGTGATCGCCACCCTGGCCGGCGAGCGCCTGGGCCGCCCCGTCCACCCGAACGACCAGGTCAACGCGAGCCAGTCCTCCAACGACGTGTTCCCGTCGTCGATCCACATCGCGGCCACCGCCGCCGTCACGCACGACCTGGTGCCGGCGCTGGAGCACCTCGCGGAGGCGCTGGAGCGCAAGGCGGCGGAGTTCGCCCGGGTGGTCAAGGCCGGCCGGACGCACCTGATGGACGCCACGCCCGTCACCCTCGGCCAGGAGTTCGGCGGGTACGCGGCGCAGGTCCGGCACGGGCGCGAGCGGCTGCTGGCGACCCTCCCCCGGGTCGCCGAACTGCCGCTCGGCGGCACGGCGGTGGGCACCGGGATCAACACCCCGCCCGGGTTCGCCGCGGCCGTGATCGAGGAGGTGGCCCGCGCCACCGGTCTGCCGCTGACCGAGGCCCGCGACCACTTCGAGGCGCAGGGCGCGCGGGACGGCCTGGTCGAGCTGAGCGGCCAACTCCGCACCGTCGCGGTCGGGTTCACGAAGATCGCGAACGATCTGCGGTGGATGGGCTCCGGACCGCGCACCGGCCTCGGCGAGATCAGTCTGCCGGACCTCCAGCCCGGTTCGTCGATCATGCCCGGCAAGGTGAACCCGGTGCTGCCCGAGGTGGTGCTGATGGTCGCGGCGCAGGTGATCGGCAATGACACCACCGTCACGGTGGCCGGTGCGAGCGGGAACTTCGAACTCAACGTGATGCTCCCGGTGATCGCCCGCAATGTGCTGGAGTCGGTCCGGCTGCTGGCCAACAGCGCCCGGCTGCTGGCCGACCGGACGGTGGACGGCATCACCGCCAACACCGAACGGGCCCGCGAGTACGCCGAGTCCTCACCCTCGGTGGTCACCCCGCTGAACCGGTACATCGGCTACGAGGAGGCGGCGAAGGTCGCCAAGCAGGCGCTCGCCGAACGCAGGACGATCCGTCAGGTGGTGCTGGAGCGCGGCTACATCGAGCAGGGCAGGCTCACCCTGGAGCAGCTGGACGAGGCGCTGGACGTGCTGCGGATGACCCGGCCGTAGGAGGCGGCCCCAGGAGGCGGCTTCGGGACGCGCACCGGGCGCGGAGGGCGGCCTCGCCGCTCCGCGCCCCGGGCTCCGAGCTGTTCGGGGATGTCAGCCCTTCACTCGCTCGCCGGCCTCAGCTCTTGGCCCGGCCGGCCCGGCCACGCCGCATCGACGCCCCGTTGGCCGTCATGGTGGCCATCGAGATCGCCGCGAGACCCAGCAGGAACATCACGGCGCCGACGATCAGGCAGACGACGATGTTCTTCCCTCGGGCGACCGAACCGGAGATCACCCAGGGGGAGATCATGGTCCAGAGGCCGAGCGCCGTTGCCGCCCACGCCCGGGCGTGGGTCCGCTCGTAGGCCGATCCGTACCCGGCCATCAGCACGCAGTAGGCCAGGCCGACGATCAGGCAGGTGACGGTCAGCGTGTTGAACGCGGTGAAGCCGACAATCCATGGCGAGGCCGCCAGGAAGAGACCGGCCAGCACGGCCAGGGCCTCGACACCCTGGGCGCGCGGGGTCGACGTGACCCGCTCGTAGTGTTCCCGTAGTTCGACGATGTCCGGGTGATGCTCCATGCCCATCGGAATCTGGGTAGACACCGATACCACCTCCTAGGTCCGAACATGGAATCGCTTGCCCCGTACCCATTCTGGCGCTTATCTAACGTTTTGCACCTGCTCGCCCGAAATGATCGACAACCCTCGCATCACGCCGGTGACCTGCGTCTCACCGCGCCCGGCCACCATTGCCTATGCAACTAATTGCACAGCAGGATGCCGGCCATGGCACTGGAGCACGCGATCCTCGTCTCACTACTGGAGCAGCCGGGCTCGGGCTACGAACTGGCCCGGCGCTTCGACCGTTCCATCGGCCGCTTCTGGACCGCCACCCACCAGCAGATCTACCGGGTGCTGCGGCGGATGGAGGCGGACGGCTGGATCTCGGCCGAGGTGGTCGCCCAGGACGGCCGGCCGGACAAGAAGGTGTACTCGGCGGCCGCTCCCGGCCGGACGGCGCTGGCCGACTGGCTCCGGGAGCCGGTCGAGGCGGAGACCGTCCGGCACGAACTCGCGGTCAAGATCCGCGCGGCGGCCTTCGACGACCCGGCCGCACTGATCTCCGAGGTCGAGCGGCACCGCGCGGGCCACGCCGCCCTGCTCGCCCGCTACCTGCACGGCGAGCAGCGCGACTTCCCCGAGCCGGGCGCCCTCGACGACCGGCAGCAGTTGCAGCACGTGGTGCTCCGCGGCGGCATCGAGTACGAGCGGATGACCCTCGCCTGGCTGGACGACGTGCTCGCCACCCTGCACCGTCTCGCCGCCGGTGGCCGCTCCACCCCTGACCGCTCCGTCTGAGCCCCGCCCGGCCCGGACACGCGCCGCCCAACTACCGCCCGAGGGGCACGTGGTGACGTTCGGACTCTCCGAACGCCGCCACGGCGCCGACATCCACTCGACCGATCCGGCTCCCATGTCAGCGAGTTCCGCCTGGAGGACTACCCGGTGCGCGCCGAGAACGTGCCGCACACCGGCCGGGCCGCCTTCGACGCCGCACTCAACACCGTCGACGTCGGCGAGTTCAACCCCTGCGCGGCTCCCATCGGCATCGGCGAGCACGCGATGCACGAGGTCGTCACGCACGCCCACGACCGGGCGCCGTACGGCAAGCGCGTCACCGGCTTCCCGCATGTGCGAAGGGAGTCGACCGACGTCTACGAGATGCGGCCGTAGGGCGGGCGGGGGTGCCGGCGGCGGCCGGCACCCCCTTCCGTCAAGGCCCGTTTCAGCTTTCAGGTTTCAGAAGGTGAGCTTCCAGCTGTCGATGTAGCCGGTGTCCTGCGGGCCCACGTCCTGGACCTTGAGCTTCCAGGTGCCGTTGGCGGGCACCGCCGAGGCGTTCACCGTGTAGGTGGTCTGCACGTTCGGCACGGAGTCGCTGCCGCTGGAGTTCTTCAGCCGGAAGGTGGTGCCGTTCGGCGCGACCAGGTCGATCACCACGTCGCCGCGCCAGGTGTGCTTGATGTCGACACCGACCTGGAGGGCGGCCGGCGCGTTGCCGGTCCGGCCGGTCACGGTGACGGCGGAGGTCACCGCCGGGCCGTTGTCCGGGATCTGCACGTCGGTGGTGTTCTCGAAGACAGTGCCGGTGGGCGGCGTTGTGGTGTCGCCGGCCGCGAGCGTCCAGACCGCGTACGCGATGGCGTCGCTCATCCGGTCCAGCGCGGTGTCGTTGACGTTGGCGCTGGTGTCGCAGGAGGAGTGGTAGCAGCGGTCGAACGGCTGACCCGCCGTACCGCCCCACTTCGCCGCCTGAGCACTGGTCTTGGTGTAGTCGGCACCGCTGAACAGGCCGCCGACGCGGATGCCCGCGTTCTGGAACGGGGCGTGGTCGGAGCGGCCGTCGCCCTCGAAGTCCTGCTCGGTGCTGATGCCGAGGCCCGCGAAGTAGTCGCGGAACAGCGCGTCCAGCGAGGCGTCGTAGCGGTAGGTGAAGTAGCCCGGGTTGGGCGAGCCGATCATGTCGAAGTTCAGATAGCTGTCGATCTTCGAACGTTCACTGGCGGGAAGACTGTTGACGTAGTTCCGGGAGCCGACCATGCCGTACTCCTCCGCACCCCACCAGCCGAAGCGCAGGTGCTTGGCGGGCTTGAGCCCGGCCCGGGAGACGGCCAGCGCGGTCTCCAGGATGCCGGCCGAGCCGGAGCCGTTGTCGTTGATGCCCGGACCGGCGGTGACCGAGTCCAGGTGGGCACCGGCCATCACGACGTGCGAGGTGTCGCCGCCCGGCCAGTCGGCGACCAGGTTGTAGCCGGTCGATCCGCTGTAACTGAAGGTCTGCAGCGTGGTGGTGAAGCCGGCCGCGTCCAGCTTGCCCTTGACGTAGTCGATCGAGGCCTTGTAGCCGGACCGGCCGTGGGCGCGGTTGCCGCCGTTGGCGTTGGCTATCGACTGCAGCTGGGCGAGGTGGGCCTTGACGTTGGCCACCGGGATGTCGGGGGCGGCGGTGGCGGCCCCGGGGCCCGGGGCCGCCAGGGTCACGGGAGCCGCGGGGGTCGCGATGGCGGCGGGGGCGAAGAGGGCGGCGGCGAGTGTGACGACCGCCCCGGTCGACAGGGCGGACAGGCGCAGGCGGGATCGCCGCGAGGCGCGCTCGGTCAATGGAGGCTCCAGATTCTGGTGGGGCAGAACGGAAGCGCGGCGCCTCGCAGGCGGAGACCGGCCCGGGCCGGGTCGGTCTCGGGTCGGGGATCCGACGAGCGGATCCGAGGAGCGGGTCCGGTGAGCGGATCGGGGTCGGGATCCGGTTCAGGATCCGGTGAAGTGCGAGACATGGCCGCGAAGTTGACGCGACCATGATGATTGGGCCAAGCCCCGGTTCCGTCAAGGGGTCCGGGACGGCCGTCCGACACCGCCGGTGGCCGGACCGCCCGCTTCGGGCACGACCGGTGTCCTGGGCGGTACCGCTCGGACGAGGGCGCCGCCGTCATGGCCGAGCGCGGCGAAGCCGCCGCCCGACTCGTCGGCGCGCTCGGCCGTCGAGCGCGGACCGGGGCCCGAACCGGGCCGGCGGCCGGTGCGGCATCGGCGACGTCGAACGCCAGCCGGACACGGGACATGACACCCCCCGAACACCCTGAATTGACGCCTGTCGATGCAGCCTTGCGCCCTGGATCGAAAAACGTCAACATAGAAGTATGTCGAAACAAGAGCTCGTGGTGCTCGGCCAGGACATCGACGGATGCTGCCCGGGCCTGTTGACCGCGCCCCTGGACGAGGACCAGGCCGACGGACTGGCGAAGGTGTTCAAGGCCCTGGGCGACCCGGTCCGTCTGCGGCTGCTGTCGATGATCGCCTCCCGTGCGGGCGGGGAAGTCTGCGTCTGCGACCTCACCCCGGCCTTCGACCTGTCCCAGCCGACGATCTCCCACCACCTCAAACTGCTGAAGCAGGCCGGACTCATCGACTCCGAGCGGCGCGGGACCTGGGTGTACTACCGGCTGCTGCCGCAGATGACCGACCGCCTCGCCGCGATCCTCACCCGTCCCGCAGGGCATCCGCTGCCCGAGCCCGCTGAACCTGCCGAGCCCGCCGGGCCCGCGTCATGAGCACCGAAGCCGCCACCGCGGGGCCGGTCGCCGGACGGCTGTCCTTCCTGGACCGCTTCCTCGCCGTATGGATCCTCGTCGCGATGGCGGCCGGCCTGGGCCTCGGGCGCCTCACCCCCGGCCTGGGTGACGCGCTGGCGAAGGTCACGGTCACCGGTGTCTCACTGCCGATCGCGCTCGGCCTGCTGGTGATGATGTACCCGGTTCTCGCGAAGGTCCGCTACGACCGCCTGGACACCGTCACCCGTGACCGCCGCCTGCTGATCCCGTCCCTGGTCCTGAACTGGGTCGTCGGCCCGGCCCTGATGTTCGCGCTCGCCTGGATCTTCCTGCCCGACCTGCCCGAGTACCGCACCGGACTCGTCATCGTGGGCCTCGCCCGCTGCATCGCCATGGTCGTCATCTGGAACGACCTGGCCTGCGGCCACCGGGAAGCCGCGGCCGTCCTGGTCGCCCTGAACTCCGTGTTCCAGGTGCTCGCGTTCAGCCTGCTCGGCTGGTTCTACCTCTCGGTGCTCCCGGGCCTGCTCGGCCTGGAACAGACCGCGCTGACCGTCTCCACCTGGGACATCGCCCGGAGCGTCCTGATCTTCCTCGGCATCCCCCTGCTGGCCGGGTTCCTCACCCGCCGGATCGGCGAGCAGGCCAAGGGCCGCGCCTGGTACGAGTCCAGGCTGATCCCGCGGCTGGGACCGTTCGCCCTGTACGGGCTGCTGTTCACGATCGTCGTGCTCTTCGCCCTCCAGGGCGACGCCATCACCTCGAAGCCGCTCGACGTCGCCCGGATCGCGCTGCCGTTGCTGGTGTACTTCGCCGTGATGTGGGCCGGGTCCATGGCCGTCGGCCGCGCGGTCGGACTCGGCTATCCGAAGGCCACGACGCTCGCGTTCACCGCCGCGGGCAACAACTTCGAGCTGGCCATCGCCGTCGCCATCGCCACCTTCGGTGCCACCTCGGGCCAGGCCCTCGCCGGAGTCGTCGGGCCCCTCATCGAGGTACCCGTGCTGATCGGGCTGGTCCAGGTCGCCCTGGCCACCCGCCGCTTCTTTCCCCGGCCCGCCCTCACGACGGCCGGAACGGCCGTCACTCCGGAAGGTTCCGCCCGTGTCTGAGTCAAGGCCGTCCGTCCTGTTCGTCTGCGTCCACAACGCCGGCCGCTCACAGATGGCCGCCGCGTTCCTCACCCACCGCGCGGGCGACCGCGTCGAGGTCCGCTCCGCCGGGTCCGCCCCGGCCGCCACCGTGAATCCGGCCGTGGTCGCGGCGATGGCCGAGGTCGGCGTCGACATCTCCGCCGAGACACCGAAGGTACTGACCGTGGAAGCCGTCCAGGCGTCCGACGTGGTGATCACCATGGGCTGCGGCGACACCTGCCCCGTCTTCCCCGGCAAGAGGTACCTCGACTGGACGCTGGACGATCCGGCCGGGCAGGGCACCGACGCGGTCCGGCCGATCCGGGACGAGATCGACCGGCGCATCCGCGGCCTGCTCACCGAACTCCTGCCCGGGCGCAGCTGACCCCCGTCGCAGCCGGCCCTCGTCCGGCGGCATCGCGCCCCTCGCCCGAGGGCGTCGCCGGGCGCCCTCGGCCGGGCGGCGGCCCCGCTTCAGGGGGAGGGTGATCAGCAGGGCGAGTCCCGTTCGCTGTTACCCCCTCCCCGCCCGCGCCCTCCACCACCCACGTGCCCCGCCCGCCGACGTACGGTGGAACTCGGAGGCCGCGCCATGCACGTCACCGGTACCCACTTCACCGACCGCACCGACGCGGGCCGCCGGCTGGCCGCCCACCTGAGCCATCTGCGCGGCCCCGACACCGTCGTGGTGGCCCTGCCGCGCGGCGGGGTGCCCGTGGCCGCCGAGGTGGCGGCGTCCCTGGGCGCCCCGCTCGACATCTGCGTGATCCGCAAGCTCGGTGTGCCGTCCCAGCCCGAGCTGGGCATGGGCGCGATCGGCGAGGACGGCGTCCGGGTGCTCAACGAACAGGTGCTGCGACTCGCCGGCGTCACCTCCGCGCAGCTGACCCGGGTCGAGGAGCGGGAGCGCGCCGAGCTGGAGCGCCGGGCCCGCCGCTACCGGGGCGACCGGCCGCCCGCCGACCTGCACGGGCGCACCGTGGTCGTGGTCGACGACGGCATCGCCACCGGCTCCACCGCCCGGGCGGCCTGCCTGATCGTCCGGGCCAGGGGGGCGGCCCGGGTGGTCCTGGCCGTCCCGGTGGCACCCGAGGACTGGACGGACCGGCTCGCCGGGGCCGCCGACGAACTGATCTGCGTGGGCACGCCGTCCCCGTTCTTCGCGATCGGCGAGTTCTACGGCGACTTCACGCAGACCGAGGACGCCGAGGTGCTGCGCCACCTCGCCGAGGCCAGGGCCGCGCCCCCGCCCGCCACCGCCGCGGTGGACCGCGAGCTGACCCTGGCGGCCGACGGCGTCGAGCTGGCGGGCCGGCTGACCGTGCCGGCCGCCGCGAGCGGCGTCGTGGTGTTCGCGCACGGCAGCGGCAGCGGTCGGCACAGCCCGCGCAACCGCCAGGTGGCCGCCTTCCTCAACCGGGCGGGCCTGGCCACGCTGCTGTTCGACCTGCTCACCGAGGACGAGGAGCCGGACCGTCGGAACGTGTTCGACGTGGAGCTGCTGGGCGCCCGGCTGACCGCCGTGGCCCTGCGGATCCCCCGGCAGCAGGCGACCCTCGGTCTCCCGCTCGGCCTGTTCGGCGCCAGCACCGGCGCCGCCGCCGCGCTCTGGGCGGCGGCCCGGCTGGGCGACCGCGTGCGGGCCGTGGTCTCCCGGGGCGGGCGACCGGATCTCGCCGCGGCCGCGGACCTCGCCCGTACCACCGCGCCGACCCTGCTGATCGTCGGCGCCCGGGACGGCGCGGTGATCGACCTGAACCGGCAGGCGCGGGCACGGCTGCGCTGCGAGAGTGAACTGGTGCTGGTGCCGCACGCCGGCCACCTGTTCGAGGAGCCGGGCACCCTGGACCGGGTCGCCGAGCTGGCCCGGGACTGGTTCCTGCGCCGCCTCCCCGACCCGCTCGCCTCCCCCGGCGACCCTGCGGGCCCCACCGACCCCGCCCACCCCACCACCCCTGACGGTCCCGCCCCCTCCGGCCCGGTTATGCAGACCTCGTGAAACCACCCCGAACGGCAGTGCACTTTGTGCAGCCGGACCTTGGATTCTCTGATCACGTTGTACACATTGAACAGTGAAATCCCGACCTGTTGCCCAACGCCCCAGACAGGAGCAAGCTCTCCGCTCAGCCGCACCGCCACCCCTGCGGCGCGGCCGCCTCAAGCGGATGCCTCAGAGCCGAGGCCTCGATGTGGAGGAACGACCGATGACCCCGCAGTCCCACACCCTTGAGCTGACCCCTGAGGAACGCGAGGCCGGTCTCGACGCCGAGCAGCTGCGCCGCCTCGTCGGCCTCGTCGAGCACGACCCCGCCACGGACCCGTTCCCGGTCATCGCCCAGGACGCCGTCGTCTTCGTGGTGGGCAACGCGACCCAGACGGCCCACTTCTACCAGGCCGTGTTCGGCATGGAGCTGGTGGCCTACTCCGGCCCCGAGAACGGCCGCCGCGACCGCAAGTCCTTCGTGCTGCGCTCCGGCTCCTGCCGGTTCGTGATCAAGGGCGGTGTCGCCCCGGACAGCCCACTGCTGGACCACCACCGCCGGCACGGCGACGGCATCGTCGACCTGGCGCTGGAGGTGCCGGACGTCGACAAGTGCATCGCGCACGCCCGCGCCCAGGGCGCCACCGTGCTGGAGGAGCCGAACGACGTCTCCGACGAGCACGGCACCGTGCGCCGCGCCGCGATCGCCACCTACGGCGAGACCCGGCACTCCCTGATCGACCGCTCCCGCTACCACGGCCCGTACCTGCCGGGCTACGTGGCCGCCGAGACCCGGGTGACCCGCCCCGCCGGGCAGCCGAAGCGGTTCTTCCAGGCGCTGGACCACGCCGTCGGCAACGTCGAACTCGGCAAGATGGACGAGTGGGTGGCGTTCTACAACCGGGTCATGGGCTTCGTGAACATGGCCGAGTTCGTCGGCGACGACATCGCCACCGACTACTCGGCGCTGATGTCCAAGGTCGTGGCGAGCGGCAACCACCGGGTGAAGTTCCCGCTCAACGAGCCGGCCATCGCCAAGAAGAAGTCGCAGATCGACGAGTACCTGGAGTTCTACGGCGGCCCGGGCTGCCAGCACCTGGCGCTCGCCACCAACGACATCCTCAGCACCGTCGACATCCTGCGGGCCAACGGCGTGGAGTTCCTCTCCACCCCCGACTCGTACTACGACGACCCGGAGCTCCGTGCCCGGATCGGCAAGGTCCGGGTCGAGGTCGAGGAGCTGAAGAAGCGCGGCATCCTGGTCGACCGGGACGAGGACGGCTACCTGCTGCAGATCTTCACCAAGCCCCAGGGCGACCGGCCGACCGTGTTCTTCGAGTTCATCGAGCGGCATGGCTCGCTCGGCTTCGGGAAGGGCAACTTCAAGGCGCTCTTCGAATCCCTGGAGCGCGAGCAGGACCGCCGCGGCAACCTCTGATCGACACCCCTGATCAGAGCGGAACCGACGAACGGCCCAGGAGGAGCAGGACGATGGCGTACTACCGGCAGCTGGGCAGCATCCCGCCCAAGCGTCACACCCAGCACCGCACACCCGAAGGCGGGCTGTACTACGAGGAGTTGATGGGCGAGGAGGGGTTCTCCTCGGACTCCTCGCTGCTCTACCACCGGGGCATCCCCTCAGCCGTCGTGAACGCCGTGCCGTGGGAGCTGCCGGACCAGTCCACGGTGCCCAACCACCCCCTGCTCCCCCGCCACCTCAGGCTGCACGAGCTGTTCGCGGACCAGGAGTGGAAGTCCGCGGACGTGGTCGGCAGCCGTCGGCTGGTCCTCGGCAACGGCGACGTGCGGATCTCGTACGTCGCCGCCGGGGCCCCCAGCGAGCTGTACCGCAACGGTCTCGGCGACGAGTGCGTGTACGTGGAGTCCGGCTCGGGCACGGTCGAGACGGTCTTCGGCGCGCTGGAGGTGGGCCAGGGCGACTACGTGGTCATCCCCCGCGCCACCACGCACCGCTGGGTGCCGGCCGGCGACGAGCCGTTGCGCGCGTACTGCATCGAGGCGAACAGCCACATCACCCCGGTGAAGCGGTACCTCTCCAAATACGGGCAGCTGCTGGAGCACGCGCCGTACTGCGAGCGGGATCTGCGCGGCCCGGCCGGCCCGCTGCTGGCGGACACCGCCGGCGACGTCGACGTGCTGGTCAAGCACCGCGGCCCGAACGGCGTCGCGGGCACCCGGTACACCGTCCCGCACCACCCGTTCGACGTGGTCGGCTGGGACGGCTGCCTCTACCCCTACGCCTTCAACATCCGCGACTACGAGCCGATCACCGGACGGATCCACCAGCCGCCGCCGGCCCATCAGGTGTTCGAGGGCAACGGGTTCGTGATCTGCAACTTCGTTCCCCGCAAGGTGGACTACCACCCGCTCTCCATCCCCGTCCCGTACTACCACTCCAATGTGGACAGCGACGAGGTCATGTTCTACTGCGGCGGCGACTACGCGGCCCGCAAGGGCTCGGGCATCGGCCAGGGCTCGATCTCGCTGCACCCCGGCGGCCACACCCACGGCCCACAGCCGGGCGCCTACGAGCGCAGCATCGGTGTGGAGTTCTTCGACGAACTCGCCGTCATGGTGGACACGTTCCGGCCACTGGAGCTGGGCGAGGGCGGCCGGGCGAGCGAGGACGGCAACTACGCCTGGACCTGGTCGGGCCGGGGGCCCGGGCGATGAGCGCGGTCCCCGAGCTGTTCCGCGGCCTCTTCGACGACGCGGCGGTGTTCCCGCCGGGGAACCTGCCGGTCGCCGAGGCGGTGCCCGCCCATCGTGCGTACCGTGCCGCCTGGTACGCCGACGCGGTCGGCCCGCTCCTCTGCGGAGCGGGCCGGCTGGGCGAGTTGGCCGGGGCGACCGCCGGATCCGGCGGCGCCCTGCGGGTCGGGCTCGTACTGCCGGGGGGCAGTGCCGAGCTCGGCCCGGCCCTCGCGGCCGCCGCGCCCTTCGAGGTCGCGGGCGTCGAACTGGCCACCCGCGACGCCCGCGAGGCCGTCGCCGCGCTCGACCTGCTGCTGCCCCCGGACGTCCCGGCCGCCGTCGAGCTGCCGCGCGAACTCCTGCGCGGCGACGGCCTGGACGAGACCCTGGACATCCTCGTGGACAGCCCGTACCGGGCGAAGTTCCGCACCGGCGGGCTGGTGGCCGGCGCCTTCCCGGACGAGGACGAGCTGGCCGGCTTCCTGACCGGCTGCGCCCGGCGCGGGCTGCCGTACAAGTGCACCGCCGGGCTGCACCACGCCGTGCGGCACACCGACCCGGTCACCGGCTTCGAGCACCACGGCTTCCTGAACGTCCTGCTGGCCGCGCGGGAGACCGACCGGGCGGCCGCCGCCGAGGTGCTGGCGGAGCGCTCCGGCGCGACCCTGGCCAAGGCCGTCGGCGAGTTGACCGGACATCAGGTTACGGTGATCAGGAACTCGTTCACCGCGTTCGGCACCTGCAGCATCGCCGAACCCCTGGACGACCTGGCCGGGCTCGGCCTGCTGTCGCCCAGTCCACTGCCCCAGGAGGAGCGTTGACCACCCCCCGCAGCTGGCTCGCCGGCGCGCAGGACTCGCCGTTCGGCGTGCACAACCTGCCGTACGGCGTCTTCACCGCAGCCGACCAGCCGGACCGGCGACGGATCGGTGTCCGCGTCGGGGAGTTCGTCCTCGACGCCGGGGCCGCCGCCCGCGCGGCCGGGGCGCCGTCCGTCCTGCTGGACGCCGACTCGCTCAACCCGCTGCTGGGCGCCGGGCGCCCGGTCTGGACGCGGGTGCGCGCCGAGCTGACCGAATGGCTCACCGACGAGTCGTACCGGGACGCGCTCTCGCCGCTGCTGCTGCCGCTGGCCGAGGTGGAGCTGCACCTGCCGTTCGAGGTCGCCGACTACGTCGACTTCTACGCCTCCGAGCACCACGCCACCAACCTGGGCCGGATCTTCCGCCCCGGCTCGGACCCGCTCACCCCCAACTGGAAGCACCTGCCGATCGGTTACCACGGCCGGGCCGGCACGGTGGTCGTCTCCGGCACTCCGGTGGTCCGTCCGCACGGGCAGCGCAAGGCGCCCGCCGACGCGGCGCCCTCGTTCGGCCCGACCCGCCGGCTGGACATCGAGGCCGAGGTCGGCTTCGTCGTCGGCACCCCGTCCGCCCTCGGTACACCCGTCACCCTGGACGGCTTCCGCGAGCACGTGTTCGGCGTCTGCCTGGTCAACGACTGGTCCGCGCGGGACATCCAGGGCTGGGAGTACGTGCCGCTCGGCCCGTTCCTCGGCAAGTCCTTCGCGACCTCGGTCTCGCCGTGGATCGTCCCGCTGGAGGCCCTGGAGCACGCCCGGGTCACCCCGCCCACCCGGGACGTCGACCCGCTCCCCTACCTGGACGACCGGGACGGCGAACCCTGGGGCCTGGACCTCGCGATGGAGATCCGGCTGAACGGGCACCCGGTCTCCCGCCCGCCGTTCGCCTCGATGTACTGGACGGCCGCCCAGCAGCTCGCCCATATGACGGCCAACGGCGCCTCGCTGCGCACCGGGGACCTCTTCGCCTCCGGCACCGTCAGCGGCCCCGAGGTGGACACCCGCGGCGCGCTGATCGAGCTGACCTGGAACGGCGAGGAGCCGCTCAAGCTCCCCGACGGCACCACCCGCACGTTCCTGGAGAACGGCGACGAGGTCGCCATCACCGCCACCGCCCCGGGCCCCGACGGCAGCGTCGTCGGCTTCGGCGAGGTGACGGGCCGGGTCGTGCCGTAGGGCCTGGTCCGACACCGCACGCGCAACCACTGTGCGAGCGGGGGGAGCGAAAGGGCGGTACCGGAACCCGGTACCGCCCTTTCGCTCCCCCCGTTCGCCTCGCCCAGTACGGTGGCGGCAGGATCTTCGGACGAACGACGGCCGACCACGAACGACCAACGACGAACGGGAGCAGGCCCGATGAGCGCAGAGGTGCAGGTCTACCGGGACGGCGGGACCGGGCGGATCGTGCTCGACCGGCCGAGGGCGCTCAACTCGCTCACCCACGGCATGGTCACCGCCGTCCGGGAGGCGCTGGACGGCTGGGCGGCGGACGACACCGTACGCGCCGTGGTGCTGACCGGCGCGGGCGAGCGCGGTCTCTGCGCGGGGGCGGACATCCGCGCGATCCACGACGACGCCAAGGCGGGCGGGGCCGGTTCGCGGGCGTTCTTCCGGGACGAGTACCGGCTCAACGCGCTGATCGCCCGCTACCCGAAGCCGTACGTCGCGGTGATGGACGGCATCACCATGGGCGGCGGCGTCGGCCTCTCCGCGCACGGCGCGGTGCGGATCGTCACCGAGCGCTCCACCGTGGCGATGCCCGAGACCCGGATCGGCCTGGTGCCGGACGTCGGCGGCAGCCGCCTGCTGGCGAGCGCCCCGGGCGAGTTGGGCACCCACCTCGGACTCACCTCGGCCTCGATGGGCCCCGGCGACGCACTGCTCTGCGGCTTCGCGGACCACTTCGTCCCCTCGGCGCACGTCCCGGCCCTGCTCGCCGAGCTCGCCGGCCTCACCGAGCGTGCCGGGCTCACCGACCCCCGCGACCTCACCGACCCCCGCGACCTCACCGGCGCGGTCGCCGCGCACGCCGAACCCGCGCCGCCGGCCGCGCTGGCGGCGCAGCGGGAGTGGATCGACGCCTGCTACGCCGCCGACACCGTCGAGGAGATCGTCGAGCGGCTGTTCGGCACCGGCGTCCCGGAGGCCAAGGAGGCCGCCGAGCAGCTGCTCGCCAACTCGCCGACGGCCGTCAAGGTCACCCTCGCCGCCCTGCGCCGGGCCCGTACGCTGCCGTCCCTGGAGGCGGTGCTGAACCAGGAGTACCGGATCTCCTGCGCGGCCCTGGCCGGCCACGACCTGGTCGAGGGCATCCGCGCCCAGGTCGTCGACAAGGACCGCGACCCGCACTGGTCCCCGGCGGACCTGTCCGCCGTCACGGACGCGGAGGTCGCCCGCCACTTCGCCCCGCGCGAGGACGACGAGCTGGGCCTGGCCTGAGCCGGTCGCCCCGGCGCCCCGACCGTCCCGGCATGCCGACCGCCCCGGTACGCCGGCCCGCCCCGGTACGCTGGCCGCCCGCACCCCTCCCCGCAGGAGCCCGCATGACGCCCGGCCACCCGGTCCACCAGCAGCTGCCGGACGACGGCGATCCGCTGTCGCGGGTGCCGCTCGGCGAGCAGGTGCGCGGGCTGCTGCTGGACGGGCTGATGAGCGGGCGGTGGCAGCCGGGCGACCGGATCGTGGAGCGGCGGCTGGCGGCCGAGCTGAACGTCAGCCAGGCCCCGGTGCGGGAGGCGCTGCGGGCGCTCCAGGCGCTGGGCCTGCTGGACTCGGAGCCCAACCGGGGCGTGCGGGTCCGCGAGATCAGCCCGGCCGAGCTGCGCGAGGTGTACGAGGTACGGGCGGTGCTGGAGCGGCTGGCGGCGGAGCTGGCCGTGGAGCGGCTGGGCGGGGACACCGCCGCACTGGAGCGGCACGCGGAGCTGATGGAGCGGGCGGCCTCAGCGGGCGACCCCCTCGGGCAGGCCCGGCACGGGGTGGCGTTCCACCGGGAGATCGTGGCGGCCGCCGGGAACGAGGTGCTGCTGCGCACCTGGGAGGGGCTGGGCGTGGAGGTGTGGACGGTCCTGTCACTGCACCGCGTCCGGCCGGAACTGCACGAGAACGCGGCGGACCACCGGCCGCTGATCGAGGCCTTCCGCCGGCAGGACCGGGAGGTCGGTCGGCTGCTGGCCGAGCACGTGCTGGAGTACGCCGGGTCGCTGTAGGCCGCGTCTCGGGCGGCTCCGTCCCGGACACGTCCCGGCTCCGCCTCGTCGCGGCCCCTCCCGACATAATAGTTCGTATAGAAATGATCGATCATCGCTCACATTACCGCCCAGTAACGGTTGACTCGCCCATCCGCACTCCCTACCTTCCGTAGAGAGGAATGCCGTTCCACATCCTGGAATTGGCGCCAGACGCATACCCGGCAACGACGCACACCCGGCAAAGGGGAACCACCCGTGTCCCAGCTCGACCAGCTTCCCGACCACGACCCGGAGGAGGTCGCGGAGTGGCGCGCCTCGCTGGACGCCGCCAGCGACTTCGGCGGACCGCATCGCGCCGCCCACCTGCTGCGCCGCCTCGTCGAGCACGCCGAACTACGGCGCCTCGACGTGCCGCCGCTGCTGGAGACCCCGTACGTCAACACCATCCCGACCGCCGCCGAACCGGCCTTCCCCGGCGACGAGGCGATGGAGCGGCGGATCACCGCCTGGAACCGCTGGAACGCCGCCGCCATGGTGACCAGGGGCAACCAGCGCGGCGGCCTGGGTGGACACATGGCCACCTACGCCTCCGCCGCCTGGCTCTACGAGGTCGGCTTCCAGCACTTCTTCCGCGGCAAGGAGACCGACGGCTCCGGCGACCAGCTCTACCTCCAGGGCCACGCCTCGCCGGGGATCTACGCCCGGGCGTTTCTCGAAGGACGCATCGACGAGGCCCAGTTGGACCGCTTCCGGCAGGAGGCCGGCGGAGGCGGCCTGCCGTCGTATCCGCACCCGCGCCGGCTGCCGTGGTTCTGGGAGTTCCCGACCGTCTCGATGGGCCTCGGCCCGCTGTCCGCGATCCACCAGGCCCGGTTCAACCGGTACCTGACCGCGCGCGGCATCAAGGACACCTCCCGATCGCACGTCTGGGCGTTCCTCGGGGACGGCGAGATGGACGAGCCCGAGGCCACCGCCGCCCTGGCGCTGGCCTCCCGCGAGGGGCTGGACAACCTCACCTTCGTGATCAACTGCAACCTCCAGCGGCTGGACGGCCCGGTACGCGGCAACGGCAAGATCGTGCAGGAGCTGGAGCGGCAGTTCCGGGCCGCGGGCTGGCACGTCGTCAAATCGCTCTGGGGCGAGGCCTGGGACGATCTGCTGGCACGAGACACCACCGGCGCGCTCGTCCGCCGGCTGCGCGAGGTGCCGGACGGACAGTTCCAGACCTACGCCGCCTCGGACGCCGGCTATCTGCGCGACCACCTCTTCACCAGGCCGGGCGACCCCGCGCTGCGCGCTCTCGCCGACACCCTGGACGACGCGCGCCTGCTGGAGACCGTCGCCACCTCCCGGGCCGGCCACGAGCCGCGCAAGGTGTACGCGGCGTACCGGGCCGCGCTGGAACACCGGGGCGCACCGACCGTCGTGCTGGTCCAGACCGTCAAGGGCTGGACGCTCGGCCCGGGATTCGAGGCCCGCAACGCCAACCACCAGATGAAGAAGCTCTCCGGCAGCGAGTTCCGCGCCATGCGCGATCTTCTCGAACTCCCCATCCCCGACAGCGTGCTGGGCGAGGGTCTGGTCCCGTACGCACACCCGGGACCGGACTCCCCCGAGGCCCGGTACCTCCGCGAGCGCCGTGCCGCGCTCGGCGGGCCGGCGCCCGCCCGCCGGGTGCGCTTCACCCCGCTTCCCGAGCTGCCCGACCGGCCGTTCGAGGCGCTGCGCAAGGGCTCGGGCAGCCAGGAGATCGCCACCACCATGGCCTTCGTCCGCCTGGTCAAGGAGCTGATGCGGGACGGTGCGACCGGCCACCGCTGGGTGCCGATCGTCCCCGACGAGGCCCGGACCTTCGGCATGGAGTCGCTCTTCCCCACCGCCGGCATCTACTCGCCACTGGGCCAGACGTACGACCCGGTGGACCGCGACCAACTGCTGCACTACAAGGAGTCGGCGACCGGCCAGATCCTCAACGAGGGCATCACCGAGGCCGGTTCGATGGCCTCGCTGACGGCCGCCGCCACCGCGTACGCCACCCACGGCGAGGCGGTGATCCCGTTCTACATCTTCTACTCGATGTTCGGCTGGCAGCGCACCGCCGACCAGATGTGGGCGCTGGCCGACCAGTTGGGCCGGGGCTTCCTGGTCGGCGCCACCGCCGGGCGCACCACCATGACCGGCGAAGGGCTGCAACACGCCGACGGGCACTCGCAGTTGATCGCCTCCACCAACCCGGCCGCACTCTCCTACGACCCTGCGTTCGCCTACGAGATCGCGGTGATCGTGCGCGAGGGCCTGCGCCGGATGTACGGGCCGGACGGCGAGGACGTCTTCTACTACGTCACCGTCTACAACGAGACCCGGCCGCAGCCGCCGATACCCACGGGCGAGGGCGTCACCGAGGGCATCCTGCGTGGCCTCTACCGCTTCCGCGAGGCCGACCGCCCGGGGCCGGACGCGCCCCGGATCCAGCTGCTCGCCTCCGGCACCGCCGTGCACTGGGCGCTCGCCGCGCAGCGCCTGCTCGGCGAGGAGTGGGGGGTGGCGGCGGACGTCTGGTCGGCGCCGTCCTGGACGGAGCTGCGCCGCGAGGCGCTCGCCTGCGACGCCGCCAACCTGGCCGGGGCCGCCGCCGGGACGGGCGGCACCGCCCGCGTCCCGTACCTGACCCGGGTCCTGGCGGGCGCGCCCGGACCGGTGCTGGCCGTCAGCGACTGGATGCGTGCGGTGCCGGACCAGATCCGCCCCTGGGTGGAGCAGGACTGGACCTCGCTCGGCACCGACGGCTTCGGCCTCTCCGACAGCCGCGCCGCCGCCCGCCGCCACTTCGGCGTGGACGCCGAGTCGGTCACCGTGGCCGCGCTCGCCGCGCTGGCCCGCCGGGGCGAGGTCAAACCGGAGGCCGTCCAGCAGGCCGCCGGGCGGTACGACGTCCGGTTCTGACCGGCCGCGCGGGCCACGGCCGGATCCCGGCACCCGTGACGACCGTCTCGCATGGCAAGACTGGCGCGAGGCGACCCGTGTCGTAGATCGTTGGGTGGTCAGGGCGCACCCACGTGGTGCCGAGCAGCGACATGGGAGTCAATGGCGATGACCGAGACCTACGAGACGATCCTCGTCGAGCGCAAGGGACGGGTCGGGCTGATCACGCTCAACCGGCCGAAGGCGCTCAACGCGCTGAACACCCAGCTGATGAACGAGGTCGTCACGGCCGCCACCGCCTTCGACCGGGACCCGGAGATCGGCTGTCTGGTGATCACCGGCTCGGAGAAGGCCTTCGCGGCCGGCGCCGACATCAAGGAGATGCAGGGGAACACCTTCCCCGGCGTCTACCTGGACGACTGGCTGGGTCCGTGGGACCGCCTCGGCGAGCTGCGCAAGCCGGTGGTCGCCGCGGTGGCCGGGTTCGCGCTGGGCGGCGGCTGCGAGCTGGCGATGCTCTGCGACATCCTGCTGGCGGCGGACACCGCGAAGTTCGGGCAGCCGGAGATCAAGCTCGGCGTCATCCCGGGCATCGGCGGTTCGCAGCGGCTGACCCGGGCGATCGGCAAGGCCAAGGCGATGGAACTCTGCCTGACCGGCCGGATGATGGGCGCCGAGGAGGCCGAGCGGGCCGGTCTGGTCTCCCGGATCGTCCCGGCCGACCAGCTGCTGGCCGAGGCGCTGGCCACCGCCGAGACCGTGGCGGCGATGTCCACCCCCGCCAGCATCATGATGAAGGAGAGCGTCAACCGCGCCTTCGAGACCACCCTCGCCGAGGGCGTCCGGTTCGAACGGCGGCTGTTCCACGCCACGTTCGCCACCGCCGACCAGAAGGAGGGCATGGCCGCCTTCGCCGAGAAGCGGCCGCCGTCCTTCACCCACCGCTGACGGGTTTCAGGTGACGGCCGACGAATGACGGATAACAGATAACAGATAACAGATAACAGATTTCAACATCTGTTATCTGTTATCCGAAACCTGTCGCCCGTCAGCTGGCCGCCGGACCGGCTACCGCCGGACCCGCCCACCCGTCAGCCCTCCCCCACCAGCGCCGTGTTGATGCGGGCGAGCCCGCTCCGGGTGGCGGCGACCACGATCCGGTCGCCGGGCACCAGCCCCCGGGTGCGGTCGGCGTAGTTCCACCGGTAGGCCCCGGGGCTGTCGGCCGGGCGGACGGCGATCACCCGGACGCCGCCCGGGTCCTCCAGGTCGTGCCGGTTCATCCCGACCAGGCCGCCGCCCTCCTCCGCCCGCAGTTCGGCGATCAGCAGCACATGCCGGAACACCGAGAGCGTGCCGAGCACTTCGCGCCCCATCAGGGCGGCGGCGAAGGCGGGTGCGGCGAGGTAGGAGACTGACCGGGACGCCGCGTTGTCCAGCGTGGCGTACACGTGCCGGGCGAAGTCGTCATTGAACAGCCGTACCACCACCCGGATTCCGGGCTTGCCGTGACGCGCCTCCAGAGCCGCCTCCAGGTTGGTGGCGTCGTCGCCGCTGACCGCGACCAGGGCCCGGCCGTGCTTCAGCCGGGCCCGGCGCAGCTGCTCCTCCAGTGGGCCGTCACCGACCACCACCGGGATGCCGAGCGCCCGGACGGCGGCGATGCCGCGCGCCTGCGGGTCGCGTTCGACGCAGACCACCGGCACGCCCAGCCCGTGCAGTTGGGCGGCGACCCGGGTGCCGACATTGCCCAGGCCGAACACGATGACGTGGTCCCGGGTACCGGCGCCGGGGTTGCGGGGCTGGCCGCGCCGGCCGGAGCCGAGCACCTCGACCATGATGGCGGTGGCGACCGGGGCGAAGGTGATGCCGCAGAAGGTGATCACCACTTGGGCGACCCGCTGCCAGGCGCCGCCCGTGCCGGTCCCGGCGGTCGCTTCGGCGGGCTGGTCGGGCTGGGCGGCACCGGCCAGGTCGAGCAGCGAGACGTAGAGCGACCAGCCGAAGTCCCGGTTGAGGTACCAGAGCAGGCCGAAGGCGAGCAGCACGGCGGCCAGTGCCGTGATCAGGACCAGCCGCAGCCGGGCACTGGTGAAGAAGCGCAGCGTGTCGAGCAGCCGCCAGCGCAGCCGGCGCCACCAGCCGATCAGGACCGGCGGCTCGCTGGGCAGCGCCTGCAGAGCCGCCACCCCGCCGGCCGCCACCCCGCCGACCGCCGCCTCCGGCTCCCCGGGCCCGCCCTCCTCCACCCCGGTCTCCGCGGCCGGTGGCGGTCTCCGGACACCACTGGGACGGATCGGCCCGTCGTCGCCGAACTCCCTGGCCAGCCGGACGAACGCGGCCGAGTCCCCGTCCTGGTCGGGCAGCAGGCGGATCCGGCTGAGGTCCTGTCGGTCGATCTGGTCGGCGACCACGCAGATCCGGCCGGAGTCGATGTCGCCGTCGTAGGCGATGTGCAGGAAGCGGTCGCCGACCTGGACGGAGTTGGGGCGTGAGAGCGCGGCGGCGGCGAAGGCGGGCGCGGCGGTGGCGGAGCCGGAGAGCGCGGCGCCGTTCTTCAGCAGGTGCTGGATGTTCTCGCCGAGGCGCTGGTTGAACATCCGGAGCACGATGCGGATGTCCGGGTTGCAGCCCTGGGCGCCGAGCGCGGCATGGATGTTCTCCTCGTCGTGGCCGTCGACCAGCGCGAGGCCGCGCGCGGTCTCGACCCGGACGGCCCGCAGTGCCTCCTCGGTGATGCCCGCGCACTCGACCACGGCGGCCACTCCGGGCAGTTGCTCGATCCACGGCGCGTGGTCGCGGGTGCGGTCCGGGAGCAGCACCACCACCGGAACCTCGTAGTGCTCGACGAGTTCCAGGACCAGCCGGTGGGCCAGCGCGTTGCCCCCGCAGACGATGTAGTGCTGGCTGATCGGCTCGACCGGAGGGGTCCCCCACCCTTCAGAAGTCATACCGCAGGACGGTATCGACGCCGGGTGAGCGGAAGATGTCATTCGGGTGACTGAGGAGCAATCAGTTCCGCTGCCGTTCGACAGACCCCGCCGTCCCCCGAACGGGCGTATCCGACGGGCGGAACCCCGCACCCGTGGCGATCATGAAAGACGTCCCCTGCCCCGTCGCTTCCCCCCGCAACCGCTCACCCCGCTCCCCCGATCCCCCGCCATCCAGCCATCCAGCCATCAGGAGTACGCCACCGTGGTCTCCCCACTCATCACCCCCGACGGTTCCCCGGTCGCCGGACCGCTCGGAACGCTCGCCAAGGCCGCCTGGCAGGTCCTGCTGCTCGCCGGACTCGCCTCCCTCGCCCTCGGGATCATCGTCTTCGTCTGGCCGAAGCAGACCCTGCTGGTGGTGGGCGTGCTGTTCGGCCTCTACCTGCTGATCATCGGCATCGTGCAGCTGGTCGCCGCCTTCGGCACGCACGCCACCACCGCGATGCGCGTCCTGGCCTTCATCAGCGGCGCGATCTGCGTGCTGCTGGGGCTGCTCTGCTTCCGCAGCGCCGTGCAGTCGCTGCTGCTGCTGGCGATCTGGATCGGCATCGGCTGGCTGTTCCGCGGTATCACCCAGCTCGCCGCCGCGGCCTCCGACCCGGACATGCCCGCGCGCGGCTGGCAGGCCTTCGCGGGCGTCGCCAACACGCTGGCCGGCGTGCTGCTGATGATCTGGCCGGTCGGTTCGATCGCCGCCCTGACCGTCCTCGCCGGGTGCTGGCTGGTGATCCTCGGTCTGATCGAGATCGTGACGGCCTTCCAGGTCCGCAGCCGGGCGAAGCAGATCCCGGCCGGTGTCTGAGCCCGCCACCGAACCGGAGCCGGTGAGCCGGGCCCGGCGAGCCGGGCTCACCGGGAGCGCCCTGGAGCGGCGGCGGAGTTCCGCCGCGGCGAGCCCCTCGGCCACGGTCAGGCAGTACATCTCGGTCAGGACCGGGCACCGCTCGCCGGGCCAGGTGCAGTCGGTCGCGTGAGCGGTCATGGCCCCGATGCCGGCACCGGGGTCCGGCGGCCCGTCAGCGCCAGACGGCCGCGTCCGTCCCCCAGCGCCCCGGCGGCCGGGCCCAGTCGGTGGGGCCGCCCTCGTAGGCGATCGGCGGGAGGGCGTGGCGCAGCCGCCCGTACGGGGAGCCGGTCTCGGCGAGCCAGGGGGCGGGACCGTACGGGCCCCCGGCCGTCCCCTCCTCGGGCCGGATGCCGCGGACCAGCCAGGACGCGGTGCCGGCCAGCGAGAACCGCAGGTGACGGCCGCCGGGCCGGCCGGTGCGCTGGTCGGTGAGGGCGCGCAGGACGGCGGCGGCGATCAGGTAGCCGGTGCCGTGGTCGAGGGCCTGGGCGGGGAGGACGCCAGGGCGGCCGTCGGCGGCGGCCGTCAGGGCGGCGATGCCGGTCCCGGCCTGGACCAGGCTGTCGAAGCCTCGGCGGTCGGCCCACGGGCCGGTCCAGCCCCAGGCGCAGAGCTGGGCGACGATCAGCCCTGGTCGGCGTTCGAGCAGGGCGTCGGGGGCCAGACCGTGGCGGTCGAGGGCCCCGGGGCGGTAGCCGTTGACCACGACGTCGGCCGTGGCCAGCAGGTCCTCGAAGGCGGCGCGGTCGGCGGGGTCGGCGAGGTCGAGGCGGGTGGAGCGCTTGCCGAAGCCGGTGTCGGCGTGGGCGTCCTCGTCCTCGGGCAGGTGCGGGGAGTCGATCCGCAGCACGTCCGCGCCGAGCAGGGCGAGGGTGCGGGTGGCGACGGGGCCGGCGGTCACCCGGGTGAGGTCGAGGACCCGGAGGCCGGCGGCGGGCAGCGGGGCGGCGGGCAGCGGGCGGGCGGGGGCGGCGTCGACGGTCCGGGACTCGATCAGGGGGTGGGTGGACTCGCCCGGGGGTGCGACGGCGACGGCGAGCGCCCCCGCCTCGTACGCGCGCTCCTGGATCCGGACGGCGGACTGCGCGCGCAGCGTCTCGGCGAACCGTTCGGGCGCGGTGTCCGGGGGCAGGCCGAGGGCGGCGAGCAGCCGGACCCTGTGGTGGGGGTAGTTGGCGTGGGTGCGGACCCAGCCGTCGGCGGCCTGCCAGAACCCGGAGAACGGGGCGAAGCCGACCGGGGCGCGGCCGTCGATCCGGAGGTGACGCTCGCTGACGAAGGCGGTGGCGACGGCGCCCTGGTCCACCCGGACGGCGGGAACGGGGCCGCCGTCGCGGTGGGCGGCGAGTTCGGCGGCGGCGAGCGAGCAGGCGGCGACGGTCGCCCGGGCGAGCTGCCGGACGGGCAGTCCGGAGGCCAGGACGGCATCGGGGCCGCGGAACGAGACCCGGTCCAGCAGCCCGGCGGGCCCGCCGACGGCGGCCCAGGCGTCCGCGGTGGGCCGGTCGCCGCCGGACCCACCGGACCCACCGGACCCACCGGGCTCAGCAGGTTCGGCGGGCTCAGCGGGCAGCGGGCGGAACGAACGCTCGGTCATGCCCGCATTCTGCTCCGGATCTCAGGCGCTCGCCGTGACGCCCGCCACCAGCATCAGCAGCACCGCCGAGACGGCGGTCAGCCGGCGGGCCGCCCGCGGAGTGCCGCCGAACCGGCCGCCGAGCCGCCCGCTGGCATGCGCCACCAGGCCGTAGACCACGGCGCAGGCCAGCACGTTGAGCGAGCCGAGGACGAGGACCTGCCCGCCGAGCGGCAGGGCGGCGGCCGGGTCGACGAACTGCGGCACCAGGGAGAGGTAGAGCAGCAGGCCCTTGGGATTGAGCAGGGCGGTGAGCATGCTCTGGCGCAGCACGGTGGCGGTGGGCTGCGGCCGGGGCGCGGCGAGGGCGGTCGCGGCACCGCCCCGGCGGAGGGCGAGCAGCATGGTGACGGCCAGCACCAGCAGGTAGGCGGCGCCGGTGAGGCGCAGCACGGGCAGGGCGGCGGGGACGGCGCGCAGGGCGGCGGCGAGTCCGGCGCTGGAGAGCAGGGTGTGGACGGCGTAGCCGGCGCAGACGCCGCCGACGGCGGTGAGGGCGGCGCGGCGGCCCTGGCCGAGACCGCGGGCGGCTATGTAGAGCCAGTCCGGGCCGGGGGTGCAGACCAGCAGCAGGTCGACCCCCAGGAAGAGGAGGAGGGCGTGGGTGTCCATGGGCGGTGACCTGTCGTGCTCGTTCGGGCGGTTTCCGGTCACTGACAGTAGCCGGATGAGGCTGGCATCCGATGGCCACTTCATGCCCTTCCGGGCCCGGTTTTGGCAGAATGTTGCGCCATGGACCGAATCGACCGCAGAATCCTCCACGAGCTCCAGCAGGAGGGTCGGCTGACCAACGCGGAGCTGGCCGCCCGGGTGGACCTCACCCCCTCGCCGTGCCTGCGCCGGGTACGGCAGTTGGAGCAGGACGGCGCGATCCTCGGCTACCGGGCGCTGCTGGACGGGGCGGCGGTGGGGCGGGGCTTCCAGCCGTTCGTGACGATCACGATGCGGCACGAGGACCGGGAGACGGTGGCGGAGTTCGAGCGCCGGGTCGCGGAGCTGCCGGAGGTGGTGGAGGCGCACCGGCTGTTCGGCGAGCCGGACTACCTGCTGCGGATCGCGGTGGCGGACATCGCCGCGTACGAGCGGTTCATCACCGATGTGCTCTCCGGGCTGCCGGGGATCGCGCAGGTCAACTCGCATCTGACGATGAAGCGGGTGAAGGCCGACCGGGGCATCCCGACCGGCGGGTAGGACGCCCCGGCCCCCCTGGAAGCCCCGGCCCCCCTAGAAGGTGAACCCCAGTGACCGGACCCGGTGGTCGAAGCTGGACGGGACCAGCTCCGGCTCGCCGACCGAGCGCACCTCGGGGAGCCGGGTGAACAGTTCACGGAAGAGCACCTTCATCTCCTGCCGCGCGAGGTGCGCGCCCAGGCAGTAGTGCGGGCCGCCGCCGCCGAAGCCGAGGTGGGGGTTGGGGGTGCGGGTGAGGTCGAAGGCGTCCGGGTCGGGGAAGACGGCCTCGTCGCGGTTGGCGGAACCGAAGAAGAGCACCACCTTCTCGCCCTCGCGCAGCAGGGTGCCGCCGGGGCCGCCGAGTTCGTGGTTGGCGGCCAGGGTCCGGCGGAACTGGATGATCGGGGTGGAGTGGCGGACGATCTCGTCCACCGCGCCGCCGAGGTAGCGGTCGAGGTCGCCGAGCAGCAGGGCGCGCTGCCCGGGGTGGACGGTCAGCAGGTGCAGGCCGTGGGCGAGCGCGTTGCGGGTGGTCTCGACGCCGGCGACCAGCAGCAGGGAGAAGAAGGCGCCGAGTTCCCGCCCGCTCAGCCGGCGGCCGTCCACGTCGGCGGTGACGAGGGCGGAGATCAGGTCGTCGGTGGGCCGGCGGCGGCGCTCGCGGCCGAGCTCGGCGACCATGCCCTGCATCCTGGCGAGGGCCCGCAGCCCGCGCCCGGGGACGCGGATGCGGCTGCGCAGCGGACGGGCCACGCCGGTGTGTTCGGAGGCGTGGTTGACCTGGTCGAGGATGGCGCGGCGGGGCTCCTCGGGGATGCCCATCATGTTGCAGATCACCTGGAAGGGGAGTTCGGCGGCGACCGAGGTGACGAAGTCCTCGGGCCGCCGCCGCACCACCCCGTCGACCAGCTGGGCGGCCACTCGGCGGATGTCGTCCTCGACCCGGGCGATCAGGCGCGGGGTGAACGCCCGGGAGACGATCCGGCGCAGCTGGGCGTGCCGGGGGTCGTCCAGGTTGACCATGGAGTCGCCGAACAGCAGCCGGACCCAGCGGGCGGGTTCGGGGGTGGTGACGCCCGGTCCGCTGAGGAAGACGGCGGGGGTGCGGCTGGCCTCGACCACGTCGGCGTGCCGGACCAGGGCGTGGAAGCCCCTGGCGCTGCCCGGGCGGCCGGCGGCGGGGCGCTCGCCGAAGTACACCGGGGCGGGCAGGGCACGCAGTTCGGCGAAGGCCGCGGCACGGTCGGCGGCGGGCAGCCGCCAGAAGCGGGGGTCGGCGAGGTCGACGGCCGGGGCCGCGGGTTCGGTGACTGTGCCCATGCCGGGCCTCCTGTCCGGTCGGTGCCCACCTGACGTGCTGTGACGAGCACATTTAGGGAGCACCGACCGAATGGTGTCAAACCGCAACGACCGTACGATTGAAGGATATTCAGACGGTCGCATGCAGGGTTCGGCCGCGGACGCGCGAGGTGATGTCCGTGCCGATGCACTCCACGAGGGAGAACACCGACAGCTCGGCCGTGGTGTCGATCGGACGGACCACCGCCGCGAGATCGTCCTCGCGATAGTCGTGAATCAGCCAGTACACCGTTCCGCCCGCCTCTCCGTGCCCACCGGCCCGTGCCGCCGCCGACCCGACGGCGCTCCGCCGCGGGGTGCCCGAGCGCTACGGGCGGGCACGGGCGGCGGTCCCGCGCCAGAACGGACAATCGAGTACTCGTCAACCGTACGAACCGTCTCTACCGCGCGACCTCCGGGGGTCCGTCGGCCCGGCCCGGCCGGGCGGGCCGGGCATACTCCCACCGGCATGGAACCGGCCAATACCGGAGGGGGCAGTACGGGGCGGTGGGGGCGGGTGCGACGATGAGTGCCATCGTGATGACCGACCGGATCCGCTCGCTGCGCGCCGTGGTCTTCGCCGCGCTGTGCGTGGCGCTGGCCGCCACGGCGCACGTCGCCATGGCCGGCGCGGGGGTCTCCCCGCCGGTGCTGGTGGGCGCGTTCGGCCTCACCCTCGGATTCACCTGGCTGCTCGCCGGGCGGCGACGCGGGCTCGGCCTGATCAGCGTCTGGATGGTCGCCGCGCAGAGCGCGCTGCACCTGGTGTTCGAACAGGCCGGGGCGCTCACCGCCGGCGGCACCGGTCTGGGCCGGCTCACCACGACGGACTGGACGGCGCTGCTGCTCTGCAATCCGGAGCGGGCGCCCGCCGGGCTCTCGCCCACCGATCTGGCCAGGATGGCCGGGATCGATCCCGACATCCCGCCGACCGAGGGGCTGCGCGCCGTGTCGGGCCTGCACCGACTGGGTTCGCACGGCGCGGCGGGTGTCGAGGCATCGAGGATGTCCGCGGGCATGCCGGGGATGTCCTCGTCGGGGATGTCCTCGTCAGGGGTCTCCTCGGAAATGGCCTCAGGGGTGTCCTCGTCCCATCTGCCGGGAATGGGCGGGATGCCTGGCCACGACATGTCGGCGCACGGCATGTCGGCCGGGATGATCGCCGCCCATGTGCTGGCCGCGTTCGCCTGCGCCCTGCTGCTCTGGCGCGGCGAGACGGCACTGGCCAGAATGTTCGAACTGCTGGGCGCGCTCGGCGCCGTGGTGGCCGGTGTGCTGCTGGTCCCGCTGCTGGCGCTGTTCGCCCGCCCGCAGGGGTACGAGCCCCCGGCCTCGCCGAGACCGGCCGAGCGGCGGGCCCGGCTCCCCCGGCTGGTGCTGCTCTCCCATGCCCTCGTCCGGCGCGGCCCGCCGGCGTTCGCGTCCGCCCTCTGACGCGCCCGCCGCCCGGACTCCGCCGCCGCGGGCAGGTCGCCCTGCGCCGCGCCGTCCCCTGACGGCCGCGCGCCGGGGCCCGGGCCCGCGCCCGCCGTCTCCTCCGGGACGCGGCTCCCCGCGCCCGCCCACCGACGCCGCCGGTGCCGTCCGCAACGGCACCGCGCCCAGACCTTGACCTCAGGACCTTCCATGCCTGACTACGACGGCGCACCGGCCTCGCCCGACGCCACCGTCCTACCGCACCGGCCCGCCGTCCCCCTGCCCGGGACGACCGGCCGAGACGCCCACCGCACCCACGCAGACCGTCGCGCCGGGGCCGGCCTCCCTGCCGGAGCCGCCCGACGTACCGGAGCCGTCCTTCCCCAGACGGGCGAAGAGCTGCGCCGACCACTGGGCCGAGGGCCCGTCGGGCAGACCCGTCAGGGCCGGCGCCCGCAGGCGTTCGGCCTGTTCCAGCCACTCCCGGCAGGCCGCGCACCGCGCGACGTGCTTGTCCAGCCGCCGGTCCGGCACACCGGCCGGCTCACCGTCGAGACGGGTGGACAGAGCGGTACGGAAATGGGCGCATCTCATGCGACCATCGTCCCGCACCGCCCGGCGGCCCGATCCGGCCGGGTGGGAGGCCGCCGTGGATGACGACCAGCTGACCGCGCTGGCCCTGGCCGCCCGCGAGGGCCGGGCGGCCGACGTCGAGGCGTTCGTCCGGGCCACCCAGCGGGACGTGTGGCGGTTCGTCGCCCACCTCACCGATGTGCAGTCCGCCGACGACCTGGCCCAGGAAACGTTCCTGCGCGCCCTGCGCAGTCTGCCCGGCTTCGCCGGACGTTCCTCCGCCCGGACCTGGCTGCTGTCGATCGCCCGGCGGACGGTCATCGACCGCTACCGCACGGCCGCCGCCCGTCCGCGCTGCGCCGCCCTGCCCGACTGGCAGGAGGCCGCCGAGCGGCAGAGCATCCCGCCGACCGCCGGCTTCGAGGACGGGGTCGCCCTCGGGGACCTGCTCGACCGGGTGCCGGCGCAGCGCCGCGAGGCCTTCGTGCTCACCCAGGTGGTCGGCCTGAGCTACGCCGAGGCCGCCGAGGTGGCCGGCTGCCCCGTCGGCACCGTCCGCTCCCGGGTCGCCCGCGCCCGGGAGGAGCTGATAGCCCGTCTCCGGGCGGCCGAGGCCGGCGATGTCTCGGCTCCGGCGCCGTCCGCCGAACTGGCGGCCGTCTGCTGACCGCACAGATCTAGAGCCCACCCGGGCGGCGCGCCCCGTACGGTCACCCCGTCGGAGCGCGCCGCCCTTCGCATGCCCGGACGACGGCACAAGTGGTGGTCGGACGGGCCGCGACCGGCCGACGAGCGGGTGGCGGGCAGGCGACGAACCTGTCGGCGGACGGTCAAGATCGGCCACCGAAGCAAGAATCCGGCCAACCGCAAGAATTCCTTCAAGTGTTCGGAACTGAAGCCCGCACACCTCCGACTGCTCTACCGGAACCCGCCGCCGAGGTGGTGTCCGGAACAGTGCGGGGGAAAGGAAGGAAGACCATGGCAGCGCAGCAGCCGCTCGCCACAGGTGGACTGAGTGGCGGCCAGGCAGAGCCGAAGGACCGGTGGAGCCTGGTCGTCGCGGCCGGCCTGCTCTCGTTCGTGGCGATGCTCGACATGAACGTGGTCAACCTGGCGCTCACCGACATCGCGGACAGCCTGCATGTCTCCTCCACCACCGCGCAGTGGGCCGTGCTCGGCTACCAGCTTCCGCTGGTCGCCCTGCTGCTGCCCGCCGGGCGCTGGCTCGACCAGGTCGGCACCCGGTCCGCGCTGCTGCTGGCGGTCAGTTGCTTCGCGCTCTGCAGCGTGCTCGCCTCCGTCGCCCCGTGGGCGAGCTGGCTGATCGCGGCCCGGCTGGCCCAGGGTGCCTTCGGCGCGGTGCTGTTCGTGCTGATGCCGGTGCTGGCCGCCACCGCGGTCCGGCCCGAACTGCGTGGCCGGGCCATGAGCGTGCCCGCCACCCTCGGCCCGCTCGGCGCCGTCACCGGCCCGGTGATCGGCGGGCTGCTGCTCGACCACGCCGGCTGGCGGGCCATCTTCCTGGTCAAACTACCGGTCTGCCTGGCCGCGTTGCTGATCGCCCGGCGGGACGCCCCGCGCGGCGGCAGGCTGCGGCTGCCCGACCGGGGCTCGCTGGGTGACGCCGCGCTGATCGGCTCGGCGGTGGCCGCCGTCCTGCTCGCGCTCACCCTCGCGCCCGACGCGCCGCTGTGGCTGCTGCTCGCGCTGCCCGCCGCCCCGCTCGTGGTCTTCTGGGCGCGCCGGCCCGGCGGTCGGCCGGTCATCGAGGTGCTGCGCGCCGCCGGCACCGCCGGGGTCAACGGCTCGGTGCTGGCGCTGGCCGCCGGCTTCGCCGCCAACCACTACCTGCTCGCCCAGCACCTCCGCCGGGACGACGGGATCAGCGCCACCGACACCGCTCTCACCATGCTCGCCTTCCCGCTGGGCATGGTGCTCGCCGGCCGCTTCGGCGGACGGCTGGCGGACCGCTGGGGCGCCCGGCCCACGGCGCTGACCGGCGCGGCCGTCACGGCGTTCGGCATGCTGCTGCTCGTCCCGCTGGACGCCGACTGGTCCTCGCTCGACATCGCCTGTCGGCTCGCGCTCGCCGGGGCCGGCATGGGCCTCAACGGCGGCCCGGTACAGGCGCTGGTGATGAGCTCCTCACCGCCGAAGCAGCTGGCCACCGCCGGCTCCGCCGTCCAGCTCGCCCGCAGCCTGGGCTTCGCCCTCGGCCCGGCCCTCGCCACCGCCGCCACGATGTTCGGCGGCACCGGCACCTCGGGCATCCGGGCGGGGCTCGTCCTGGCCACCCTGGTGGCCGCGCTCGCGGTGGCCCTTCTCGCCCTGCGCCACCGCACCAACGGCACCACCCGGAGCACCCCGTAACGCCCGGCACCATCCCGTCACACCGGTACGAGCCGCACCACTCGGGGACCCACCGCACCACCCGGCACCACCGCGCAACACCCCAGCACCACAGGCACCACCGACAACCCGACCGGAGGAACACCGCACATGACCGACACCGTGCACGATCCGACGGCAGGCAGGCCGGCCGGCGATGCGGCCGACGCCCCGAGCTGCCCCTTCGGATACGACAGACTCCCCGACCCGGTACCGCTGTACGGGCCGGAGTACAAGAGCGACCCCTATCCGCTCTACCAGCGGATGAGAGAGGCGGGCCCGGTCCACCGGGTCGAGTTCCCGAGCGGGATCGCCGCCTGGCTGGTGACCGGCTACCGGGCCGCCCACGAGACCCTCAGCGACCCGCGGCTCGGCAAGAACCACTCCCTGGGCAACGACGCCTGGCGCAAGCTCGCCTCGATCATGCCCGAGCCGCAGCACTCCCAGCTCCAGGTGCACCTGCTCCACCAGGACCCGCCGAAGCACACCACGATGCGCAAGCTCGTCCTGGACGCCTTCGCCCCCCGCCGGGTGGAGGCCCTGCGCCCGCGCATCCAGGAGCTCGCCGACGCCCTGGTCGACGAGTTGCCCGAGACCGGCGACGCCGACCTGGTGGCCGGCTTCGCGGCGCACTACCCGTTCCGGGTACTGGCCGAGGTCATCGGCCTGCCGCAGGAGCTGGCCGTCCGGTTCGACCGTGACTGGGGCAAGGTCGTCCAGCCGGTCGGTCCGCAGGACCCGGGCCGCCCGGCGTACGAGGGCCGGCTACGCGGCCTGCAGACGTACATCGCCGACGTCGTCACCCACAAGCGCGCCCACTACGACCCCGCCGGGCCCGATGTCGATCTGCTCGGCAGGCTCGTCACCGCTTGCGACGAAGGCGAGTTGAGCCCCGAAGAGCTCGACTCGATGGTGTTCCAGCTGCTCGTGGCCGGCCAGGAGCCCGTCACCAACCAGATCACCACCATGCTGATCACGCTGCTGCGCCACCCGGAGCAACTCGCCCGGCTGCGCGACGGAATCGCCGGAAACCCGGGCCTGCTCCCCCGGGCGGTGGAGGAACTGCTGCGCTACGACTCCGCGTTCGAGCTCACCACCTGGCGCTTCTTCGCCGAGGACAGCGACCTGCACGGGACCACCATCCCGGCCGGGGACTCGGTGATCATCTCGCTCTGTGCCGCCAACCGCGACGGCGAGCAGTTCCCGGACGCCGACGTCCTGGACTTCGACCGCACCCCCAACGCCCATCTGGCCTTCGGCCACGGCATCCACTTCTGCCCCGGCGCCGCCCTGGCGCGGACCGAACTCCAGGTAGCCATCGGCACGTTGATCACCCGGCTGCCCGGGCTGCGCCCGTCCGCCGGGCCCGGCCAGGAGATCGACGCACTCACCTGGGTGCCCGCCGTCCTGGCGCGCGGGGTCAACCAGCTGCCGGTCGCCTACGACAAGCGGGTCTGACCGGCCCCACCAACTCCCCGGCACCCCCTCAGCGTCCCGGCAACCAGTGCCGGGGCGTGGCTCCGCCTGCCCCGAAGCCCGTAACCCATTCCGTGGAGGACCACCATGCCGCCCGCCGGCACCGTTATCACCGACACCCAGTCCGCCAGCACCACCGGCCCCGTCACGGACCCGCAGTCCGTGGAGCGGCTCTGCGACGAGATCCTCGACCTGCTGCTGCCGCACCGCCGGGCCTCCGACCCCGAGGTCGACGCCACGCCCGCCGACTTCCCGCTCCAGCGGGAGCAATTGGCGGACTTCATCACCTCCGGCGACCCGATCCTGTTCACCCTGCCCGGCTTCCCGTGCAAGTCGCCCAACCTCGCCAAGGTGCTCAGCCACCTGCCCGACGAGGGCGAGCGCCTCTCGCTCACCTTCCTGAACGGGCTCTGCGAGGAGATCGGCAAGCTCTACGAGCCCGGCGCTCAGATACTCATCTGCTCCGACGGGCACATCTTCGGCGATCTGATCCACGTTCCCGACGACCACATCGACCAGTATTCCGACGAACTGACCGCGATGATCGAGCGCGAGGGCCTGAACCACCTCGCCACCTTCGACCTGCGGGCCGTCCTCGGCGACCTGCCGTTCGACGAGAAGCGCGCCCGGGTGCACGCCAAGTACGCGCCCACCAAGGAGGAGCTGCGCGAGCAGGTGCTCACCGACGAGGAGACCGCCCGCCTCTACCGCGGGATCACCCGGTTCCTCACCGAGGACACCTTCGGCTTCGAGGGCACCAAGTCCGCCCTGCAGCGGGACTGCCGCCAGCGCGCCTACGGCGTCATCCAGCGCAGCCGCGCCTGGGGCGACCTGATCGCCGAGCATCACCCCCGCTCCTTCCGCCTCTCCATCCACCCGCAGAAGGTCGGCGTGCTGAAGTTCGGCATCCGGCTGCTGGAGGCCGCCGACGTCTGGATGACGCCGTGGCACTCCTCGGTGCTCCACCAGCCGGACGGCCGCTGGGAGCTGCTGCGCAGCGAGGAGGCCGCGAAGGTCGGCCGCCTGGTCGAGCGCAACGGCCGCCCCAGTCACTTCGAGACCTCCTGACGGTGGCCGGCCGGCGCTGAGGCGCCGGCGGGCGTGCGGTGGTCGAACGCGATCAACGGGTCACCGGTGAGCGGATGTTCGACCACCGCCGCCCGCACGCCGAACACCTCGGCGAGCAGGTCGGCGGTCAGCACGTCACGCGGCACCCCGGACGCCACCAGGGTGCCGCGGTGCAGTACGTGCAGCCGGTCGCAGACCGAGGCCGCCGCGTTGAGGTCGTGCAGCGCGATCAGCGTGGTGCGGCGCTGTTCGCGCAGCAGGGTGAGGAGTTCCACCTGGTGGCGGACGTCCAGGTGGTTGGTCGGCTCGTCCAGCACCAGGACGTCCGGCTGCTGGGCCAGCGCCCGGGCCAGCAGCACGCGCTGGCGCTCGCCGCCGGACAGCTGGGCGAACTGACAGGACGCCGACTCCGTCATGCCGACCCGCACCAGCGCCTCGGCGACCACCCGGTGGTCCTCGGCGTCGTCCGCGGCGAACGCCCGCTTGTACGGGGTGCGGCCCATCGCCACCACCTCGCGGACGGTCAACTCGAAGTCCCCGCCGCGCTCCTGGGGCAGCGCGGCGATGTGCCGGGCGGACTCCGCGGGGGTGAGCTCGGCGAGCTCCCGGCCGGCCAGCAGCACCCGGCCGGCGCTCGGCCGCAGATGCCGGTAGACCGTGCGGAGCAGACTGGACTTGCCGCTGCCGTTGGGGCCGACCAGACCGGCGATCTCCCCCTCCTTGGCGACCAGGTGGACGCCCGCCACCACCGTCCGCCCGGACAGGGTGACGCTCAGATCCTCGACCGCGATCCTCAACTTCGCTCCAGACGTCGGTCCAGCAGGTAGAGCAGGGTGGGCGCGCCGAGCAGGGCGGTGACCACGCCGATCGGGAGCTCCTGGGTGTCCAGCGCGGTGCGGGCGATGGTGTCGACCACCACCAGCAGCACCGCCCCGGTGAGGGCCGAGAGCGGCAGCAGCCGGCGGTGGTCGCCGCCGACCAGCAGCCGGCAGACGTGCGGCACCATCAGGCCGACGAAACCGATCGCGCCCGAGACCGCGACCAGGACGCCGGTCAGCACACTGGTGACAACGAAGATCTCGCGGCGCAGCCGGGTGACGTCCACGCCGAGCCCGGCCGCCGTCTCGTCGCCCATCAGCATGGCGTTCAGCCCCCGGGCGCGGGCCTGGAGCAAGGCCAGACCGAGGGCCACCGCGATGGCGGGGACGGCGAGTTGGCCCCAGACCGCGCCGCTGAGACTGCCCATCAGCCAGAACAGCACGCCCCTGGTCTGCTGTTCGTCGCTGGTCTGCAGCACCAGGTAGCTGGTGAAGCCGGTGAGGAACTGGCCGATACCGATGCCGGCCAGCACCAGGCGCAGCGGGGAGAAGCCGCCGCCGCGCCTGGCCAGGACCCAGACCAGGGAGAACGCGGCCAGTGCGCCGGCGAAGGCGGCGAGCGAGACGGTCAGGCCGATGGCGCTGCCGAAGTTCATCTCCAGGCCGAGCGAGGTGCCGAGGACGATCACCGCGACCGCGCCGAGCGAGGCCCCGGAGGAGATGCCGAGCAGATAGGGGTCGGCGAGCGGGTTGCGGACCAGGGCCTGGACGGCGGTGCCGACCAGGCCCAGGCCCGCCCCGACCATCGCCGCCAACAGGGCACGGGGGACGCGCAGTTGCCAGACGATGAGGTCCCGGGTGCCGGCCTCGGGCGCGCGTCCGGTGAGCCGGTGGGCGACCACCGACCAGACCTCGCCGGGCGGGATGTCCACCGACCCGAAGGACACCGCGGCGGTCAGCGCGAGGACCAGCGCGACGGCGAGCCCGGCGGCCAGCGGACCGGCCCGCAGGGTCCGCGCCCGGCTCCTCTTCTCGGTCAGGGCGGCCGTGGTCACCTGCTACTGCCCGTTCTTGACGAGGGTCGGATGGACGGTGGCGGCGATCTGCCGGACGGTGTCGGCGTCGCGCACCCCCGCGATGGTGGTGACCTCGGAGCCGATCCGCAGGAAGCGGCCGTCCTTGACCGCCTTCAGCCCCTGGGTGGCGGGGAAGCCTCTCAGGAAGGCCTCCGCGTCGGCGAAGGCCTTGCGGTTGTCCTCCTCGCTGCCCCGGTTGCGCACCGCGAGCTGGATCCAGTCCGGGTTCTTGGCCACCACGTCCTCCCAGGAGACCTGCTTGAAGTCGGCGTCGCAGTCGGCGAAGACGTTGCGCGCGCCGGCCAGGGTGATCACCGCGTTGGCGACCTGCCGGCCGCAGACGGCGACGGGCTGCTTGACGCCGCCGTCGAAGTCGAAGAGGAAGTAGCCGGGCCGCTGGTCGTCGGGGACGCCGGCGGTCGCGGTCCGCACCTCGCCGATCTGCTTCTCCATCCCGGCCACCAACTCCTCGGCCCGGGCGGCGGTCCCGGTCACGGCGCCGAGCCGGCGGATGTCGTTCTCCACCTCGGCGAGGTCGGTGCGCGGGCCCTTGGCGGCCTTCGGCGTGCCGGCGCAGGCGGTGGAGAGGAGGACGACGTGCTTGATGCCCGCCGCCGTGAACTCCTCCTCGCTCGGCCCGGCGCCCGCGCCGCCCATCATCGGCATCGACCCGAAGGTGTCGACGTAGAGGTCGGCGCCGGAGCCCAGCAGCTTCTCCTTGGCGATCACCGTGTCCCCCAGGACCGGGACCTTTGCGCCCTGGTCGGCCAGGGCCGCCGGGAGGCTGCCCTTCCCCGGCGGGAACCCGGTACCGATCACCCGGTCGCCGACGCCGAGTTGCAGCAGCATCTCCAGGCCTGCGGCATTGCTGGTGACGATCTTCCGGGGGGCCTCCTTGACGACGGTCTCCTTGCCCGCGCAGTCCGCCACCTTCACCGGATACGCCCCCGCGGCCGCCGCCTGGCCGCCGGCCCCGCTCGCGGCGTCGCTCCCCCCACCACCGCTTCCGCAGGCCGTGGCGAACAGGGCTACGGCGGCCGCGATACCGCAGAACACGCGAGGGCGCATGACAACTCTCCTGGTCAATGGTCGTGCTCGGGCCCGTCCTACGAACCCGGACCAGGTAGTCGGCCCTTGTGCCCGCTCGGTTCCCGGGACTTTCCGGCGCAGCGCCGCACCGTGCGAAACGGCACGGTCTACGGTGATGGGATGGCCTCTCCCCCGGCTCCCTCGGCTCGCTCCACCCACTTCTTCCCCTCCGACCTCTTCGCTCCGGCGGACGATCTCGGTATGCCCGTTCGAGTCGGCCCCCACCCCGTCCGGCGGGTCGTCTCGCTGGTCCCGTCGCTCACCGAGGCCGTCGCCGTCACCGCGCCCGGGCTGCTGGTCGGCGCCACCGACTGGTGCTCGCACCCCGCCGGTCTCGCCGTCACCCGCGTCGGCGGCACCAAGAACCCCGACGTCGACCGGATCGCGGCGCTCGCCCCCGACCTCGTCCTCGCCAATGACGAGGAGAACCGCCGGCCCGACCTCGACGCCCTGCGCGCGGCCGGTCTCCCGGTCTGGGTCACCGACATCCGCACCCTCGACGGGGCCTTCCGCTCGCTCCACCGGCTCCTCACCACCGCCTGCGGCCTCCCGCGCCCGTCCTGGCTCGACGACGCCGAGGCCGCCTGGGCCACCGTCCTCCCCCGGCCGGTCCCGCTCCGTGCCGTCACCCCCGTCTGGCGCCGCCCCTGGATGGTGCTCGGCCGCGACACCTTCGCCGGTGACCTGCTCCGCCGCCTCGGCGTCCAGCTGATCCACGCCGACCACCCGGACCGCTACCCGGCCGTCCCGCTGCCCGAACTCCTCGCGTCGGAGCCGGAGTTGGTCGTGCTCCCCGACGAGCCCTATCACTTCACCGCCACCGACGGCCCCGAGGCGTTCCCCGGTGTCCCGGCGGCCCTGGTCAGCGGCCGCCATCTGACCTGGTACGGCCCGTCGCTGGCCGAGGCGCCGGGGGTGCTGGCGGCCCAGCTGGCGCGGGCGCTGCCCGGGGCGGCACCGGCCTGAGCCCCGGTGCTCAGGCCCGGACGACGGCCGGCTCGTCCAGGGCCAGCGTCCGGGCGGTGGCGTCGACGGTGGCCCTGATACCCAGCGGGAGCGGGAGGTTGGGGCCGGCGTGCCCGAAGTCGACCCCGCCGAGCACCGGCAGCTCCCGGTCGCCGACGACGTCGAGGACCACGTCCCTCAGGGTGGGCCGGCTGTCCCCGCAGCCGGCGGCCGGGACCTGGTGCGGCACGCCGACGACCATCGCGGCGACCCGGTCCAGAATTCCGGAGAGCCGCAGGGCCTGGAGGTCGTGCCAGACCCCCGACAGCGGGCGGTCCACCTCCTCCCAGAACAGCACCGCGCCGTCGAAGCGCTCGGGAGGCAGGGCGAACGGCGTCGCCTGGAGCGTCACCAGCCGGCCGAGCAGGCCGCCGACCAGTGGCCCAGACGCCCGGCCGGGCCGCCAGCACTCCCAGGGGGAGAGCGCGGTCAGGGTGCCCAGCGGTTCGGTGCCGGTCAGCAACCGGGCGTAGGTCCCGGTGAGTTCGGCCCGGTGGTCGCGGTGTCCTGCGGGCCCTGGGCGGTGCCAGGAGCCGCCGAGGCCGTAGGTGGCCATGTCCGCGTGGATGCCGGCCAGCCCGGTGCGCGCGTGGAGGGCGAGCAGGAGGAGGGAGAGGTCGCTGCAGCCGAGGATCGGCTTGGGGTCCGCCCGGACGGCGTCGAGGTCCAGCAGGTCCAGGTAGCCCACCGTCGCCTGTCCGCCGGTGTGCGCCACGATCGCCCGGACCTCCGGATCCCGGAGCAGGCCGTTGAGTTCCCCGGCCTGCTCGACGGGCGGCGCCGAGGCCCACCACCGGCGGCGGTCGACGGCCGTCAGCGTGCTCCGGCGGACCCGGAAGCCCATCGCCTCAAGGGTGGCCACACCGCGGTCGAGCAGGGGCACCGCCTCGGCCTCCAGCGGTCCGGCGGGCGCGGCCACCGCGACGAGGTCCCCCGGGGCCAGGGCACGGGGACGCAGAAGGTCGGGCACTGGAGAACTCCCTGGCTCTCGGCCGCGCGTCGGCCGGCACGGCTCGTCCGGCCGAGTCTCATCGCGCGGTCGCCTCCCGGCAAACGATTTTCACCCCGGGCTTCCCGCCGGGCCGGTGAACGGGCCGAACCCGCCTATCAGTCCGATGATCTGCTCGCCGTAAGATGACCGCCTCTCACCGGGCCGGCCGGTGACGACTGGGGGGTTGGATCGCATGCACCTGGGTGCTTCGCGTCGGGTACTGGTGATGGTGTCGGCTGCGGCGGTGTCGACGGCGCTGCTGACGGGCTGCGGCAGCAAGAAGGTCACCGACGAGGCCGGGGGGCCACCGAGCACACCGGCCGCCACCACCACGGAGACCTCGCCGTCCGCGGCCCCGACGGCCACCCCCTCCGACACGCCGACCGCGAGTACCGGCCCGAGCCCGACCGGCAGCCCGTCGCCGAGCACGAGCAGGTCGGCCAAGCCCAGCGCGACAACGAGCAGCGCGACGCCGAACGGCGCCAAGCCGAACAGCGCCAAGCCCTCCGCCCCGGTCGCGGAGAAGGCCCCCGCCCCCGTCGCGGCCGCGCCCGCGCCGACGGCCAAGCCCGGACCGGTCGCACCCCCGCCGCCGCCCGCGCCCGCGACCCCGCACGTCCCGCCGCTGCAGAGCAGTTGCAAGCCGAGCAAGCCCCAGCCCGACGAGCCGAAGGAGGCCGTGGCCGCGGCGCTCACCGCCGCCGCCGGCCAGCCCCGGGTGCTGAACCTCAGCAACGGCGGCACCGACAGGCTCCCGGCACTGCCCGCCAACCTGGTCAGGGCGATCGCCTGGCAGGAGAGCGGCTGGCAGTCCGGCATCCTCGCCTGTGACGGCGGCATCGGCACCATGCAGATCATGCCCGCCACGGTGAGCTGGATGAACAGCAAGTTCGGGACGGCCTCCGACCCGAAGACCCTCGCCGGGAACGTCCAGCTGGGCACCCAGCTGCTCGACTGGCTGGTCGCCTACTACGGCGACTCCTCCTTCGGCGGGAAGTACGACCTCTCCCCCGACCCGGTCACCGGCAAGACGCCGCTGCTCGACCTGGTCATCGCCGCGTACAACGCGGGCGCGGGCAACGTGCACTACAACACCGTCACCGACCCGGTCACCGGCGAGACCGGCGGCAGCCTGGTCATCCCCAACCCCGGCTACGTCGCCAACGTCAAGGCCCTGATGTCCAGCGCCCCCTGGACCAAGACCGACTGAGCCGCGGTACGGGGCCCGCGGCCACGAGCGGCGACAACGGCGGCCCCGCAACAGACCGGCGGCCCCACCGGCGATGAAGCACGGTGGGGCCGCCGCGGTGCTGCGGGCCGGCGTCCTGCGGCCTCGGACATGACGTCGGCCCGAGGACGAGCCGTCCCGCGGTCAGCTGTCCCGCGGGGCCGAGCGCTCGGTGACGGCAGCGCGTCGGCGGGACCGGCGCCACAGGGCGCAGCCCAGGACGATCAGGCCGCTCCCGGCCAGGCCCGCGACGGCGGTCTCCGGACCGCTGCCGGTACTGGGGAGGACGGAGCCCTCGGCGTGGCCGGCGCCCGGACCGCCGGGGTGGCCGCCATCAGCGGGCGGGACGGCGTTCGGCCGGTCGTGACCGGGGTGACCGGGGTGACCGGGGTGGCTCGGGCAACCCGGGTGCCCGCCCTTGTGGTCGTGATCGGCCGGGCAGGGGGTGACGGTGACGGTGACCTCCGCCGGCGGACTCTCCACCGTCCCGCCCTGCGGGTCCAGAGCGGTCGCCCGGGCGCGGTTGGTGACCTTGCCGGCCTTCGCGTCGGCCTCGGTGACCTGGTACGTGCCGTGGCAGGTGGTGCTCTGGCCCGCGGCGAGGCTGGTCAGATCGCAGGTGACCTGCTGGACGCGGTCGTCGGTGACCGTGAGGCCCTGGAGTTCGGTGGTGCCGGTGTTGGTCACGGTGTAGGTGTAGTGGATCGTTTCGCCGGGCCGGACCGGGCCCTTCGTGTCGGCGTGCTTCTTCAGCTTCAGCCGCGACGCCCCTCTGATCGTGATCGTGGCGTCGACGGTCGGGGAGGTGACCGTGGTGCCGTTGGCGGTGCCGGTGGCGAAGGCGTGGTTGGTGACCTGGCCGGCCGCCGCGTCCGCCTCGGTCACCACATACGTGCCGTGACAGGTGGTGCCGGCCCCGGGGCTGCCCGCCGGTGCCAGCACGGTGGCGGCGCAGACGATCCCGGTGACCCTGTCGTCGGTCACCGTGACGGCGTCCAGCTGAACACCGCCGGTGTTGGTCACCAGGTAGGAGTAGGGCACGGTCTCCCCGACGGCGAACGGCTCGGGGGCGTCGACGTGCTTCTCCACCGTGATGCCCGGCGGAGTGACGATGGGCACGGTGGCCGAGGAGGGCGGCGAGGTGATCGGGGTGCCGTTGAAGGTGGCGGTGGCCTGGGCCGTGTTGGTGACGAAGCCGCGGGCCACGTCCTCGGCCGTGATGGTGTACGTCCCCGTACAGGTGACGGTCTCACCGGCCGCCAGCGTGCTGACCGGGCAGGTGATGGGGGTGACCAGCGGGTCGTTGACGGCCAGGTTGGTCACCGGGGAGGCACCCGCGTTGGTGACCACGAAGTCGTACGGGACGGGGGTACCCGGCACCAGCAGCCCGGGCAGCGGCTCGTGCGGGGTCTTGACCAGGCTCAGGGTGGGCAGCGGCTGCTCGGTGGTGATCGCCACGTTGCGGATCAGGTGGACGTCGGTGAAGGCGCCCGTCGACCCCGCGAACCCGAACTTGTACGTGGCGGGCACCGGCTCCGGAGCCGGCGTGGACAGCACCTGGTGCGGGCCGGTCCCGTCGTTGAAGTCGATGCCGACCGTCAGGACCGGGTGCGGGGCGGGCGTCAGATGGACGTTCACCCGACGCCGGGAGGGCTCCAGCGCGGTCTGCGCGTCCTGGGGCGTGACGCCCGGCGGCAGCGTGGTCAGCGGGCCCTGCAGCAGGCCCGGCAGCGTGGACGGCCACGGACCGGTGGTGGTGAAGTTGCTCGTCGTCGCCGTCAGGAAGCAGTACCCGAGCAGACCGTCCCCCGGCCCGCGGACGGTGACCATGTTGGCGCCCGGCGCGGGCACCCGGAACTGCGTACCGGCCGGCGAGCGCTGGGCGCAGCCGTTGCCGCGCTGCTCCCAGTCGCCGAAGTAGTTGCCCAGGACGTCGAGCCCGACCCCCAGGTAGCCGCGGTCGACGCCGGGCAGGAAGGCGAGGTTCGGGTCGTCGTTGGGCAGCTTCTGGGCATAGCCGAGGCTGCCGCCGAAAGCCCCCGGGTGGGTGAGGGACTCATCGCCGTCCACCAGGAAGAAGGAGATGCCGTCGGCCGGGGTGTTGGGCGTGGTGCTGCCGTACTGCCACTGGTCGAAGGTGACGTCCAGGCCGTTTCCGGCGGGGAGCGCCTGGTTGTAGAGGACGGCACCGCTCTGGTCGTTGCTGGAGTCGGTGACCCGGAGATAGCCGAACGGCGCCGCGTTGAGGGGCGGCACCGGCCCGGTCTCGGCAGCCGGGCACCCGCCGAGCGGATGGTTGCCCGGCCCGGGCGCGGCGGCGGCGGGGGCACCGGTCAGGCAGGCGGAGCCGACGGCCGTGAAGTCCGCGTCGGCGGTGGCCCCGGTGAAGGTCTCCTGAACCAGCGGCGTCCCGGTCGCCCTGACCCGTTCGGGGACGGCGGCGACCGCTTGTCGGGGGGCGGCCGCGGCCGGTGCGAGCTGACCGGTGAGGCCGACGCCGATCATTCCCAGCGTCACCGCTGCCGTCGCGAGGCGGACCGTACGGGCGTGGAGCCGCGACGGGCCGCTGTGTCTTCTTGTCATGGCAGCAATATGTATCCAGGCGACTACCCGCTGTCTCACCCGTGGCTGCCAGTCAGCTCATCGGCGCCCCCTCAGGAGTGGTACCACCGGACCCCGGGCGGGGGCCGGCCGGACGACGAGAACGCGAAAGGTGGCACCGCCGGACTAACCGGCGGTGCCACCCAGGATTCGACGGGGCCTGCGGTCAGCCCCTGGCGGCGGCGACCGCGGTCCCCAGCGCCTCCTTGATCCGCGGCCCCAGGCGGGCGAAGCCCAGCTCCTTCATCGCCGCCCGCAGCAACTCCTCGTCGCTGCGGTCGACGCCATCGCCGTCCAGCCACCGGACGACGGCCAGCAGTTCCTCCGCCGAGTAGGCGGTCACCGGGCGGCCCGGCGTGAAGTCCGGCTTCGCCGGCCGACCGGTGGCCGCAGGCTCGGGCTCAGCGGCGGCGGGCTCGGCCTCGACCTTAACGGCGGGGGCAGCCGACTCGACCTCAGCCACCGGCTCGGCAGCCGGCTCAGCAGCCTCGGGCACGACGGCCTCGGCCTCGACCGCCTCGGGTTCGACGACCGGCTCCGCCTCGACGACGTCAACCGAAGCGCCGGCCTCAACCTCAGCCACCTCAACAACAACCGGCTCGACAACCTCAGCCGCAACGGCCTGGACTTCGGCCACCACCACCGACTCGGCAGCCTCAACCCCAACCACCGGCTCCGCCTCGACGACGTCAACCGAAGCGCCGGCCTCAACCTCAGCCACCTCAACAACAACCGGCTCGACAACCTCAGCCACAACGCCCTCGGGCTCAGCCAGCTCGACCTCAGCCACCGGCTCGACAACCGACTCAACGGCCTCGGGCACGACGGCCTCGACCTCAGTCACAACGGCCTCGGGCTCAGCCGACTCGACCTCAGCCACCGGCTCGGCAGTCGACTCAGCAACCTCCGCCACCTCAGCCACAACGGCCTCGGGCTCAGCCAGCTCGACCTCAGCCACCGGCTCGACAACCGACTCAACGGCCTCGGACACAACGGCCTCGACGACCGGCTCCGCCTCCACGACGTCAACCGAGGCCCCGGCCTCAACCTCCGCCACCTCAGCCGCAACCGACTCGACGACCTCAGCCACCGGCTCGGCAGCCGACCCAGCGACCTCCGCCACCTCAACAACAACCGGCTCGGCCTCAGCCGCAACCGCCTCGGCCTCGGCCAGCTCGACCTCAGCCACCGGCTCGACAACCGACTCAACGGCCTCGGGCACCTCAGCCACCACGGCCTCGGGCTCGGGCTCGGCCGGAGTGGCCGACGCGGGCAGTACCAGGTCGTCGGCGGCGGGCGAGGGGGCCGGAAGAGTGACCACCCGGACCTGGGACTCGGCGGGCTCCTCGGCCGTCGGCTCGGCCTTCAGCTCAGCCGCCGGCTCGTCCGTCGCCGGAGCAGCGGCAGCCTCGGCCTCGGCTGCGGCGTCCGTCTCGGCCTCGGCTGCGGCGTCCGTCGCGACCTCGGCCCCGGCCTCGGCTTCGACCTTGATCTCCGTCTCGGCTTCGGCCTCGACCTCGGCCGCAGCCTCCGGCTCCGTGCCCGTCTCCGCGGCCGTGGCCAGCCCGTCCCGCTGGCCGCCGGCCAGGGCCTGGCGGGCGTTGTACGCGGCCTCGGCGGCGCGGCGGTCGGCGTGGGCGGCGGCGAGTTCGGTGAGGAGTTCGGTGAGCCCGGCCTCCTCCAGGGTGGTGCGCAGGGTGCGCAGGGTCGGGAGGCGGTAGAGGGTGCCCTCGTCCGCGGCGAGGCGGTCGACCAGGTCGATGAGGTCGGTGAACGACAGCCCGTCCAGGTCGTGGTCGGGCAGCAGGCGGGCGAGGCCGCCCAGGCCGCTGTTGATGGCCTCGAAGGCCTGGGCGGTGCGCTCGACCAGCGCGCCGTCGGCGGGCGGGACCGGCAGGGTGCCCTCGGAGGCGAGGACGGCCCAGGCGCGGCGCTCGACCTCGGCGGAGGCGAGCGCCTCGTGCAGGTCCTCGCGGCTGGGGCGGCGGGGGCCGGCGGCCAGGGCGGTGGCCTGCTTGCGCAGGGCGCGGGCGCGCAGCCAGGAGAGCTTGACGCCGCGCTCGCGGCGCCAGGTGCCGTCGGCGGTGGCGGCGGCGAGGGCGTCGAGGTCGGCCTCGTAGGCGGCGCCGACGAGGACGGTGGAGGTGCGGTGGACGCGCTGGAGGAGTTCGACGAGCAGCGCGGCCTTGGCCACGGTGTCCGGCTCCTCGAGCTTGGCTTCGGCGGCGAGCGCGGTGACGGCCTCCCAGGTCTGCTGGAGGTCGCGGCCGCGCAGTTCGGCGAGGGAGGTGGAGGCGGCGCGGGCGTCCTCCGGGGTGGCGACGGTGTCGACGGCCGCGTACCAGGCGTGGGTGTCGGCGGTGAGGCTGAAGGCGCCGAGCTCGGCGTACCGGCCGAGGTCCTCGCGGAGGTCGGGCTCTGCCGTGGCCTCCTGGCCGCGGGCCTGCTCCGGGTCCGTGGCGTCCTTGGCGGCTGCGTCGTCGGCGGCGTCGGCGTTGCGCGAGTGAAGCACTGTCATGTGAGGTCCGGTTCTGGGCGACTGCGGCGGGGCTGGCGGCGAGGGGAGGCGGACCGGGTGCGCACGGGGCCCCGACGGGAGGGGCTGGGGGCGCGCGGTCGGGCCGCCGGTTGTGGAGGCCCAGAATACGGGTGCCCGTTCGAGCCTTGCACGCACCCACCGCCCCACGGTCGGGTGTGGCGTGCCATACCGCCCGCGTGGCCGCTACTCGGGAGGGCCGGGCGGGTGGTGCGGCGCTGGGCCGGGCGAGTGGCCGCCCGGCCGCCGCAACCGGTCCACCGGCACGGTGCGGATCCGCCGTCCGAGCGGCGGGCGGTAGCCGGAACGGGTGAGGATGCCCAGGCTGACGGGCGCGAGGTATTCGTGCAGCGCCGTCCGGTGCCACCACGCGCCGGTTTCGCGCAGTTCGCGCCAATCGGTGAACCGGTAGAGATACAGGGTCGCCCGGACGTGGGTCGGTGGGGCGCCGGGGAAGGGGTTGTGGCGCAGCAGGCGCAGCGTGGCGGGGTCGTTGACCAGCAGGCGGGCGACGAACGGCAGGAACCAGGGCCGGGCGTAGGCGGGCGAGATCCCGGCGAACCACATCAGCCAGTCCAGCCGGAGGTGGTAGGGGGCGTACTGGCGTGGGAGGCGGCGCACGTCGCCGGGTTTGCCCTTGAAGCCGTACTCCTGCCACACCGTGTGCCGGGTGACGACCGGTTCGTCGGTGCCCTCGACCACCACCTCCTGGCGGATCCGGTTGATGCTGCCGAAGGCGCCGTAGGTGTTGACCAGGTGCAGGCGGTTGAAGGAGCGGTTCATGATCTGGCGGCGGGAGACCATGTTCCGCACCGGCCAGTAGCTGAGGACCGCGACGGCGGCGGTCAGCGCGATCACCAGGCCCTCGTACCAGCCGGGTGCGGCGCCGTACGGGCCGGGCCGGGCCGGGAGGCCGAGCCGGTGCGGGTCGACGGCGGCGAGGGCGAGGGTGATGGTCAGCCAGTTGAGCCAGGCGAAGTTGCCGGAGGCGACCAGCCACAGCTGGGTGAGGACGACGAGGCAGGCCGCGTAGGTGGCGATCGGCTGCGGGAGGAAGAGGCCGACCGGGACGACGAGCTGGGTGAGGTGGTTGGCGGCGGCCTCGACGCGGTGCAGCGGGGCCGGCAGGTGGTGGAAGAACCAGCTGAACGGGCCGGGCATCGGCTGGGTCTCGTGGTGGTACCGGAGGCAGGTGAGGTCGCGCCAGCAGCGGTCGCCGCGCAGTTTGATCAGGCCTGCGCCGAACTCGACCCGGAAGAGCAGCCAGCGCATCAGCCAGAGCACCGGGAGGGGCGGGGCGGTGTCCTCGTTGCCGAGGAAGGCGCCGAGGAAGCCGGCCTCCAGCAGCAGGGACTCCCAGCCGAAGGAGTACCAGGTCTGTCCGACGTTGACGATCGACAGGTAGAGCAGCCAGAGCACCGCCCAGAGCGGCACCGTCGCCCAGAGCGGGACGGCGTCCCCCAGTCCGCCGGCCAGGGCGGCGGCGAGGGCGGCTCCGGTCCAGGAGACGGCGGCGAAGAAGCGGTCGCTGTAGTGGAGGTGGAAGAGGCCGGGCGCCTGCCGGAACGGCACCCGGGCGGTGAAGCGCGGCACCGGCAGCATGCCGTCCGCGCCGATCAGGGCCCGGAACTGGGCGGCGGCGCCCAGGAAGCCGATCAGGTAGAGGGCGGCCAGCATCCGTTGCAGGAGCAGCCTGCTGAGCCAGTACTCGGGTGCGGCGAACCACTCCATGCGGCCCATGCCTACCATCGGCGGGCCGCGCGCGGGGCGTGCCCGGGGCTGCCTGCTCCGCCGGTTCACCCGCCTGGGCCCGGTCGGGTGAACCGGCGGGCCCGGCGGCAGGCCGGCCGGGCGGCGGGATGCCGGGGCGGCGGCGTGGCAGGACAGCGGCGTGACCGGGGGCAGTGTGGCCGGAAAACACGGCCCCCGCCCGGACGGCGAAGTGGCGGGGAGCCTCTCCTCGGGGGTGAGAGGCTCCCCGCCACGGTGTCGGCGGTAACTGCGGTGGGAGCGGCGGTGGTCGGCCGGGTGGTCGCCGGTCCGTCGCCACGGTGGTCGGTCAGGGCTCAGCCCGGCAGGACGAGTCCGGTCTCCCCGGCGGCGACGCCCGGACGGCCGGTGGTGGCGCCGTTCTGCTGGAGCCGGTCGACCAGCAGCGCGGCGAGCGTGCCCAGCTCCTCCTCCGTGCGGGACTGCGCGGTGACGTCCATGCCCACGGTGAGGACACCGTTGACCTGGCCGGTGCGCGCGGCCCGCAGCGGGGTGCAGGTGAAGCTGAAGATCTGCTGGCCCCGCTGGGCGTCCGGCCGGGCGGACTGGATCCGGACGTCGTTCAGGACGGTGGTCCGTCCGGTGCGGTAGGCCTCGGCGACGGCCTGCTGCAGGCCGGCCGCGCCGAGCTGCGGGTAGGCCTGGCCGACCGAGCCGTACGCCGCGGGGGCGCCGAAGGTGTCGGCGTGCTGGGCGTTGGCGTAGCGGATCTCCTGGCCGGGGCCGTCGGTGAGGATGATCGGGAACGGTGAGCCGTCGAAGGCCGCGAACATCTCCTGCTGCTGGGCGAGCAGGTTGTCGCGCAGCCGGATCTCGGAGAGCAGGGCCTCGGCGAGGTGCTGGATGTCGCGCAGCCGCTCGCGGCCCCACTGGCGGGGTTCGTGGTCGAGCACGCAGACGGTGCCGATGACGGTGTTGGTGTCGTCGACGAGCGGGGCGCCGAGGTAGGCGCGCACGCCCAGCTCGTCCACGACCGGGTTTCCGGCGAACCGGGGGTAGGCGAGGATGTCGTCCAGCGCGAGGGGGGAGCGCTGGGCGACGACGTGGGGGCAGAAGCCGTGGCTCATCGGCATCTGACGGGTCGGCAGGTCGAAGGCGATGCCTCGGTCGGCCCAGGAGGATCCTTCGGGTGCGACCTCGGCCGAACTTGGCGGAATGTAGAGCCCACGGAACATCTGGCGCTCGTCGTTGATGAAGTTGACCATCGCGATTGGGGCGCGGGTGATGCTGGCGGCCAGGTGAGCGAAGCGGTCGAAGGCCTCGTCCGCGGTCGGTTCGTTGAGACCCAGGCTGCGCAGCCTGCGGGTCCGCTCGGACTCACCGGCGGCACCCGGGAACTGGCCTTGAGTGCTCATCACATCAGTCATGGCGCACATGTAATCAGACATCCGACACGATCCGCGCTCCCGGCTCTCCGGTTCGGCCGTGCTGATGAACAGTCAAAGCCGCATGTGGACGGCGGCTTGGGCAGGTCGCGAAGTGAAGAAGGACCATTTCCCCGCCCCCCTGCGTTCCAATCCTCCCGGTGTTCGGTTGAAACGATTCACGCCAATCGAAGGTCAACTGTGGAGGCACCCGGGTCCCCATACGACAATGAGCCCTGCCGAAAACACGGATGGCGTCCCCCGGATGCCGCCCGAACTTCCGCACGCGCCCGGCTGCAACAGGACACCCGGCCGCCAGCACCCCGCCCCCACGTCCATTGGCGGACGAGCGGAATCGGCAGCACGGACGGAGGCACAACCACCCGCTGACCGAGAGGACCCACCCATGGCTATGGACTACTTCACCGACGAGCGGCACGAGAGCCTCCGAGCCGAGGTCCGGGAGTTCGCGGAGAAGGAAGTACGTCCGCAGGTGGCCAGAATGGAAGCCGACCGCGGAGTGGAGTTCGAGCTCTCCCGGGAGATCGCCCGCCGCGGCTGGATCGGCGTCACCATTCCGCGCGAGTTCGGCGGACTCGGTCTCGGCCACCTCGCCAAAACCGTGATCGTCGAGGAGCTCTCCCGGGTCAGCGGCGCGATGGGCGCGATGGCACAGGCCTCGCAGCTCGGAGTCGCCAAGGTCATCCACTACGGCTCCGACGCCCAACGGCGCCACTGGCTGCCGCGGTTCGCCTCCGGGGAGTCGCTGCCGACCATCGCCGTCACCGAGCCCGAGTCGGGCGGCCATGTGCTCGGCATGTCCGGCACCGCGCGGCGCGAGGGCGACGAGTACGTGCTCAACGGCCGCAAGTGGTTCGTCGGCAACTCGCACATCGGCGACGTGCACGGCGTGGTGCTGCGCACCGGCGAGGGCAGCCGGGGGCTCTCCGCGTTCCTGGTGGAGAGCGACCGCCCGGGTTTCCGGCCCGGCACCCTCGGCTCGCAGAGCGGACTGCACGGCTTCAGCTTCGGCGAACTCGTCTTCGAGGACTGCCGGATCCCCGCCGCCAACCGGCTGGGCGAGGAGAGCCAGGGCCTGGACGTCGCCTACTCCTCCTCCACGCTGTACGGGCGGCTGAACCTGGCCGCCGTCGCGCTCGGCATCCACCGGGCGATCGTCGAGGACACGGTGCGCTTCGCCGAGGGTCGCGCGCTCTACGGCAAGCCGCTCTCCCAACTGCCCAACATCGCACTGAAGCTGGGCGAGATGCAGTCCCGGCTGATGACCGCCAAGCTCTCCGCGTACCACGCCTCGCACCTGCTGGACCACGGCAAGGCCTGCGACGCCGAGCTGATGAACGCCAAGCTGATCAACACCGAGTACGCGCTGGACTCCGCACGCAACGCGATGGAGATCCACGCCGCCCGGGGCCTCCAGGCCGAGTTCCACATCGAGCGCTACCTGCGCGACGCCACCCACGTCTACCCGCCGGCCGGCACCTCGGACGTCCAGCGGCTTCGGCTCGGCCAGGTCGCCGCGGGCACCTACGGCAAGCAGTGGTCGGCCGAGCTGTCCGGCCCGGCCAGCTGGGCCTGGACCGAACTGGCCCAGCACGAGGCGGAGGTGGAGAGCGACGCCGAGCGCACGATGGAGCTGGAGGCCTCCGTGCTGCACATGCCGCTGGCGGGCTGAACGGGCCCGGTCCGGCCGGGCGTCGGCGTCGACGTACGGGGGTCGCGCCGGCGACGCACCGGCGATTGACCTGTTCCTGGCGGCTTTCCGGAGACCGGCCGCGGCCTCCGGAAAGCCGTCGGCGTTCCCGAAACCCTTTCCGACCTGTGACGATCCGCCATCCGGCGGTCTCCGGAGGGGCATCCGGCCCCGTCACCACCCGTTCACATATCGTCAGTTGATGTTGCGATCAGGGCACCTGGGGCTGGTAGCGTTCCTGCAGTCGGCGGGCCGTGCTGCACCCCGCACGGACGGTGACACCGCGTCAGTCCGTCCGGCAACCCCGGCCGTGGCGCCCTGAAGCCCCGGCCGGACCGCGCACGGGCCACCCCACCGTTCGGCCCTGCAACAAGGAATCAGATGCCAGGCATATCGGCCCCCCGCACGGGCCACCGCGCCGGCCGGTCCGGCTCCCTCCGCAGCTCGCTCCTCGCCCTCGCGCTGGTCCCCTGCCTGGGCCTGGCCGCCGCCTGGGGCTATGCGGCCTTCCTGCTGCGCGGCGCCGGACACCGCACGCCCCTGCTGGCCGTCAGCGCGGCCGTCGCCGTCGTCCTGCTCTGGAGCCTGGTCCACGGCGTGCGGGTCGCCCTGGCCCTGTCCGGCCGGCTGGCGGACCTGCGCACCGACACCCTCGCACTGGCCCGGCACGAGATCCCCGAGGTGGTCGGTCGGCTCCAGGCCGGCGAGTCCGTCCCGTCGCCGCCCGCCTGGGCCCCGCCCCGACGCTCCGGCGACGAGGTCCAGCAGACCGCCGACGGCCTCGCCGCCGTCCGGCAGGCCGCCGTCGCCGCCATCGTCCACCAGGCCCAGGGCCGCGAGGGGACGAAGAAGGTCTTCCTCAACATCGCCCGCCGCACCCAGATCCTGATCCACCGCCAGATCAGCATGCTGGACGCACTGGAGCGCGAGCACGAGGAACCGGAGCTGCTGCGCGAGCTGTTCGCGGTCGACCACCTGGCGACCCGGATGCGCCGCAACGCCGAGAACCTGGTCATCCTCGGCGGCGCCCTGCCCGCCCGGCGCTGGCGCAACGCCGTGCCGATGGTCAACGTGCTGCGCAGCGCCGTCTCGGAGACCGAGAACTACGCCCGGGTGGTCGTCCAGGGCGTGCCGCGCGCCTCGCTCAGCGGGCAGGCCGTCGCCGACGTCATCCACCTGATCGCCGAGCTGATCGAGAACGGCACCACCTTCTCCCCGCCGTACACCCAGGTGCAGGTCTCCGCGCAGGAGGTCCCCAAGGGCCTGGCCGTCGAGGTCGAGGACCGCGGCCTCGGCATGAGCGAGGAGGAGTACGAGCGGCTCAACGACTACCTGGCCAACCCGCCCGAGCTGGACGTCTCCGCGCTCGGCGACGACCTGCGGCTCGGCCTCTTCGTGGTGGCGCGGCTCGCCGCCCGGCACGACATCCAGGTCACGCTGCGCCCCTCCCCCTACGGCGGCACCCGGGCCGTGGTGCTCGTGCCCGCCGTCCTGCTGGAGCAGGCGGAGCAGTCGGCGTCGGTGCCCGGCCTGCCGACCGGCGCCCGGGTCACCCGGACACCGGTGCCGGAGGAGGCCGCGGACGGCGGGTCGGCGGAGGAGGCCCACGCCGAACTGTCGGGCGCGCTGGCCGGGGTACTCGGCGGGCTGCTGGGCAACGGGCCGGGCGCGGCGCCGGGCGCCGGCCCGAACCAGCCGGGCCAGGCTCCCGGGCAGGTGCCCGCTCATGCGTCGGGTCGGGAGTCCGGTCATGCGTCCGGTCATGCGTCCGGCCATGCGCCGGGTCGGGCACCGCGTCAGGCGTCCGGTGACGGCGACAGCAGTGTGATCATCGGAGAACTTCTGGCCCAGTACCCCATCGACAGCGGACGGGCCGACGGGGAGCCCGCCAACGGCGGTCTGCCGGTGGGCTCCCCGATCCCCGGGCTGCCCGGCGCCGTGGTCGTGCCCCGGCCCGTGCTGCCCCGGCCGTACGACGGCCTGACCGACGAGCCGGCGGCCGGCCTCCCCGGCGGCCCTCCGCCGGACGGCCGGCACGACGACCTGCCGACGAGCCACCCCGCCGACCGTCGCACGCCCAGCCACCGGCGTGCCCCGGAGGCCCCCGTGGAGCACGGCCCGGACGGCGAGCTGCGTACCCCGCGCATCCTGCCGCAGCGGGTGCGCAACGCCAGCCTCGCCGAGCAGCTGCGCGAGGCCAACGCGCCCGGCGCCATGCCGCCGCCGCCGGCCGTCGCCCCGGCCGCACCAACGGCCGGTCCGTACGGCACCCCGGCTCCGGCTCCCGGCGGCTCGGCCGAGGACCTCTCCCCGCAGCGGTCCCGCGCCACCATGGCCGCCATCCAGCGCGGCACCCGAACCGCCCGTGCGGCGGCCCCCGACTCGGACGCACCGGCCGCTCCCCCCGCACCGGCCGCACCTTCCGCAGCTAAGGACGAGCAGTGATGACGCAGCACACCGAAACCCCGCGCGACCTCAACTGGCTGCTGGACCAGCTGGTGGCCCGGGTACCCGAGACCCGGCACGCCATCGTCCTCTCCGAGGACGGCCTGCTGGTCGGCCTCTCCCAGGGCCTGGACCGCGCCGATGCCGAACACCTGTCGGCCGTCGCCTCCGGCCTGCAGAGCCTCGCCCGCGGCGCCGGCCACCGCTTCAACGGCGGCCGGGTCCGGCAGACGGTGATCGAGATGGACCAGCTGTTCCTGTTCGTCACCACCGCCGGGCAGGGTGCCCGGCTCGCCGTCCTCACCAGCGAACTGGTCGACGCGGGCCTGATGGCGTACGAGATCAACGTGCTGGTCAAGCAGGTCGGCCAGTACCTCACCGCGGCGCCGCGCAGCGACGCCGGCCAGGTCGGCGCGGGCGGCGGTGCGTGACCGCCGGCGCCGAGGAGGCCTGGTTCTTCGACAAGGACGCCGGCCATCTGGTCCGCCCCTACGCCATCACCAACGGGCGGACCGGCCCGGTCCGTGACGGCTTCGCACTGATCACCCTGGTGGTCACCGCGGACCCGCTCACGGACACCGCCCGGCTGACGCCGGAGCCGGCCGCGATCATCGACCTGTGCCGCGAACGCCCGCTGGCCGTGGCCGAGATCGCGGCCAGCCTCGACCTGCCGGTGAGCGTCGTCAAGGTGCTGCTGGACGATCTGGCCGAGGCGCGGCTGATCCTCACCCGGGCGCCGGTCCAGCTCGCCGAGGCACCGGACCTCTCGCTGATCCAGGCCGTGATCGAGGGCGTCCGCCGGCTCTGACCGGCGGCCCCGCCCTGCTCGGCCCCTCACGGCCGTCGCCGCACGCCGGTGGCCGTTCTCTTCTTACCTTCAGTTCTCTTTCAGGAGACCCGAATTGACGTCCCAGAGCCTGGTGCCGGGCGCGGTCAAGATCCTTGTCGCCGGTGGCTTCGGCGTCGGCAAGACCACCATGGTCGGCTCGGTCAGCGAGATCGAACCGCTGCAGACCGAGGAGCGGATGACCCGCGCCAGCATCGGGGTCGACAGCCTCGACGGTGTCCAGGGCAAGTCCACCACCACCGTGGCGATGGACTTCGGCCGGATCACCATCCGCGAGGACCTGGTGCTCTATCTCTTCGGCACGCCGGGCCAGTTCCGGTTCTGGTTCATGTGGGACGACCTCGCCCTGGGCGCGCTCGGCGCGATCGTGCTGGCCGACACCCGGCGGCTCGAATCCAGCTTCGCCGCCGTGGACTTCTTCGAGCAGCGCGGCATCCCGTTCGCCATAGGGGTCAACTGCTTCCACGGCCGCCGCGACTGCGCGCCCGAGGACGTCCGCCGCGCCCTCGACCTGGACGCGACCGTGCCGGTCGTGCTCTGCGACGTCCGCGAGCGGGCCTCCAGCAAGGAGTTGCTGCTCGCCCTCCTCGACCGGGTGCACCGGGACGCCCTCGCCGGGCGGCGCTGAGGACCGCCCCGACCACGATCTGGGCTGCCCCCCGGCCGGGACAGCCCCCGGGACGATCAGACCGCGGTCGGGGCGGCCCGGGCGGCGGGCTCCAGTTCGCCCAGGGCACGGACCAGCGGGGCCAGCTCCGGGATCTCGGTGGCCTTGGCCAAAGTGGCCTCCAGCGTGGCCTCGTGGACCGGGCGGGCGGCTGCCAGCAGTTGGCGGCCCTGCGGGGTCAGCTCGGTGTAGATGCCGCGCCGGTCGTCCATGCAGAGGTAGCGGCTGAGCAGGCCGCGGTCCTCCAGCCTGGTCACCAGGCGGGTGGTCGCGCTGCTGCTCAGCGCGGCCGCGCGGGCCAGCTGCTGCATCCGCATGTGCCAGCCGTCCTGCCGGGAGAGCGCCTCCAGCACGGTGTACTCGACCACCGAGAGCTGGTGCTCCGCCTGGAGCGCCTTCTCCAGCGCGGCGTCGATCAGACCGTGCAGCGCGGCGAGCGTACGCCAGCCGCAGGCGCGGATCTCGGCGGCATCGTCGTGGATACCCATGGCTCGCCTCTCTGTTCCCGTCTGTTCCCGGTCCAGGTTCCGTCGTCCGGTTCCGTCTCCCGGCCCCGGCCGTCCTACGGCCTCTGAACGCTTCCTGTCCGCCAAGTATGCCATTTAGCGCGGATTACCTGCTTTTGCAAATACTTTTCCCGGCGCCTCGGCCTCGGCCCCCTCGTGCCGGCCCTGGTCCGGGACCCAGGCGCCCGCGCAGAGCGCCGAGGCCAGCTCCTCGCCGTAACAGGCCGCCGCCAGCCAGGCACCGGTGAACGCGTCGTGGTCATCCGCCACGACCCGGCCGAAGACATCCCGGGGCTGGTCCCCCGCCGCCGCGCGCAGCCCGTCCAGCAGGGCCGCCCCCGTGGCCAGGCCCGCCGACCGCAGCTGTGCCTGGTCGGTGCCCGCCGACCCCGCGCCGAACGCCAGCCCGAGCCGCCCGCCGGTGACGGCCTGCTCGACCCGGCGGGTGAGCAGGTGCACGGGGGCGTCCGGGGCCGGGCCCTCCGGGGCGGCGACCGTGGCAGCCGTGGCGGGCGGGGCGGCGGCAGGCGGGGCTGCCGGGGTGAGGTCGGCGGTCTGCATCCGCTCCAGGCCGAGGTTGACCCGGCCCGCCCGGTCGGCGGGCAGGGCCAGCACGGGCGACTGCGGCCCCGGCTCGCCGGGCGGCACGCCGATCGCCAGCAGCCGCAGCTCCGGACGGGCCGCGCGCTCCAGCCGTCCGATCACCCGCAGGCGCAGGCCCGGGGCCGTGGCCAGCAGGGCCAGATTGCCCCGGTAGGCCAGGCCCGGGTGGTCGTGTGCCGCGCGCAGGGCGATCACCAGCCCGTCGCAGTCGGCGAGCAACTGCGCCCCGCCGCCCGGTCCGTACGGGGCGGCGCCCAGCAGCGTCACGTCCAGGAACAGCAGGTCGCTCCCGGCCGGCCGGCTCTCGTACGGCAGCGCCGCCGCCGACAGGGCCCGCTCCACCTGCGCGGCCGGCGGCTCGGCCCAGAGCGCGGCCGACGGCTCCGCCGTCCACGCCGCCCCCGCCGCGCGGACCGCCCGGACGGAGGCGCCCGCGCCCAGCCGTCCGGCGGCCGACCTGGTCGCCCCCTGGACCGCCAGCCCGGAGCGGCTGAACTCCCGGTGGCCGAGCGAGGCGTCCCCCAGCCGCACCGCCCGGTTCCCGGCCCCGACGGCGTGCGGGGCGGCCGTCGTCGCGTCGTCGTGCGGCATGATCTCCGCGAGGGTGCTCAGCCGACCGGTCGCGTCCACCGCCCAACTGAGCACACCCGCGTGGGTGGCCGTCAGCACCGGCTCGACGAACAGCCCGTACAGCCGCAGGCCGCCCACCTCGCCGTACACCTGGCGGGCGGTGCCGCGCAGTTCGTCGACCCGGCCCGCCCCGGCCACCAGGGCGGCGGTGAGCTCCAGCACCTCGCGCAGGCCCGCGACCAGGTCGGCGAGCCGGTGGTCCGGCTCGCCCGAGCGGGCCGCGCGGACCCGCGTCACCACGGCCACCGCGGCGGCGGCCGGCCGGTACAGCCCGGCGATCCGGGCCCGGTGGGCGGCCCGCAGCAGCTCCGCCTGCAGGACGGCGCCCGCCCCGCTCACCCCGGCCGCCAGCACGGCGGCCGCCGCCCGGTGGAGGTGGCGGACGGCGGCCCGCTCGGGCGCGGTGAGGGGGGCCTCCGGGCCCGGGGCGTCTCCGGCGGCTTCCCCGGGCGCGCGCTCCGGCCCCTCGGCCGGGCCCGGACCGGTCTCCCCCGAACCGGTCTCGGCCGAGGGGTCGGTCGAGGGGTCGGCCAGGCGGCAGACCGTGACCGCCGCCGCGCGGTGGACACAGGCGGGTGCCAGCAGACAGCCGCAGCGGACGTCGGCCGCGTCGGCGACCACCCCTCCCGGCGCGTGCAGGACGAGTGACGTCTCCTCGTCCACCGCGATCCGCCACTCGTCACCGGAGTGCTCCACCGGCCGGTCGGCCAGCTTCTCCGCCGCACCGTCCAACCGCTTCTGCAGGCGGGCCGACAGCCCGGCCACCACCTCGGCGACCACCTCCGGCCGCACGGCGGGCCAGGCCTGCCGTTCCGTGACGCCCTGCTGCTCCGTCGTGCTCTGCTGCTCCGTCATCGGACCTTCTCCCCCACCCAGCGGGCCAGTTCCAGCGGGCTGAGCGCCGCCACGGGCATTCCGGCCGCGACGAGTTGGCTCGCGACCGCCTTCGAATAGCGGGCCGTCCCCGTGTCGTCCAGCGCGGCGCAGCCGAGCAGCTGGCAGCCGGAGTCGACGAGGGCCCTGGTCTGGGCGAGCAGCCCGCCGATCGGGCCGCCCTCCTCGAAGTCGCTGATCACCGCGACGAGTGTGCGGGACGGCACCGTCACCAGCTCCCGTGCGTACTTCAGCCCGGTCGCGATGCTGGTCCCCCCGCCGATCCGGACCTCCAGGAGCAGGCTCAGCGGATCCTCGACCCGCTCGGTGAGGTCGACGATCTCGGTGGAGAAGGCCACGAAGTGGGTGCTCAGCGACGGCACCCCGGCCAGGATCGAGGCCGTCAGCGCCGCCCAGACCGTGGACGACTCCATCGACCCGGAGACGTCCACGACCAGGATCAGCCGCCAGTCGGCTGCCTTGCGGGCCCTGGTCCGGAACACCGGCCGCTCGGGGACGATCACCGTGCCGCCGCCCGGTACGCCCGGCCGGGCCGGACGGGCGGTGGCGAGGTTGGCCCGGATCGTCCGGTCCAGGTCCAGGCCGCCGCCCGGCCGGCGGCTCGGGCGCGGCACGCTGATCCCGGTCAGGGCGGGGCGCAGCCTGGTCGCCAGCTCCCGGGTCAGCTCGTCGACCAGGCGCCGCACCAGCGGGCGCAGCCTCGCGATCCGGGCCTCCGGCAGGCCCCCGGCGTGCTCCAGGACGGTGCGGAGCAGGTCGACGGACGGGCGGACGGCGGCCGGGTCGATCGCGTCCAGCGCGTCGGTCCGGCCGTGCGCGACGGCCGCGGCGAGCACCTCCTCGCGGATGCCGGGCCCGAACAGCGTGGCCAGTTCCTCGGACCACTCCCGGACCCCGGGGTACGGGGCCTCGCGGCCGCCCCGGCTGCCACCGGCGCCGCCACGCCCGTCCAGCCCGGGGCCGGAACCCTCGCCCCGGCCGGTGCCGTACAGCTCGTCGAGTGCGGTGGCGAGGCGGGCCGACCGCCCGCCGAGGCCGCCGCTCCCGGGCCGTCCGAGCAGCAGCCGCCAGCGCTCGGCGGGCGCGAGGGCATGGGTGGCGGGGTCGGCGGCGATGTCGTGGCCGGACGCGGCCGGGCCCGAGGTGGCCTGACCCGCCGCCTGGGGCGGTGTGGCAGGTCCGGCCGCCGCCGGGGAGGGCCCGGGGACGGCCGGAGGGAACAGGCCGCGTCGGCCCAGGGCGGTGCGGGCGGCCAGGTCGGCGCGGGCCCAACGGGCCAGCAGCGCGGGCGCGACGGTGTCGGGCAGGGCCTGGAGCCGGGTGCCGAGCCGCTCCTCGACCAGGGTCAGCAGCCGGTCGCGGGCGGCCGGACTGAGGGTGTCGAAGCCGCCCCGCAGGGCGGGCAGCCGGTCCAGGAACCCGCTGTCGGGCAGGCTGGTGACGCGCTCCAGCACCGGTTCCAGCACCTCGGGCGCGGAGGCGAACAGCCCCTCCGCCGCGGTGAGCAGCCCGACCAGCGCCCGCCCGAGCACGTGCCGGGCGGCCGGTTCGGTGGCACCGTCCACCCAGGAGGCGACGCGGTCGCCGAAGGCGGTGGGCCGTTCCTGTCCGAGCAGCACCCGCACCGAACCGGCCGCACCCCGCACCAACGGGCTTCCCCCGACGGCGAGTTCGGCCAGCGCATGACCGAGTCGCAGGCCGCCGGACTGGTCGGCCCGACGGGCCAGCTCCACCAGGGCCCGCGCGTCGGCGGGGTCGTCGGAGCCGCCCAGCCCTTCCAGCTGGCGTACGGCGGCGACGGTCAGCAGCCCGCCGGCGGCGGCCAGCGCGGCGGCGCGGTCACCGGCACCCGCCGAACCGTCGGGCGAAACGGGTGAAGCGGGCGCACCCGGCTCAGGACGAACGCCCGGGGCGGCGAGCGGTCCCGGGTCCGCGCCCGTCCCCGGCGCGCCCTCGGCGGGCCCGGCCGCCTGCGCGTCGCCCGGCGGCGCCGGGGCGGCGAGGCCCGGGATGTGACCGGCGGTGAGGCGGTCGAGGAGGGCGAGGCCGTCGAGGAGTTCGGGCAGCGTCCCGCTCTCCGGGAGGACGGCGGTGAGCTGGGCGAGCCGGGTGTCGGCCAGCGCGGGCAGGCCGCAGGCGGCGGCGTCGGCGAGGCCCTGGACGACCTCGCGGGCCGTCGGGCCGTCCGCCTGCCGCTCACGGCGGAGCCGCTCGCGCAGGGCTCCCTCGGCGGCCTGGGCCGGGGTGACGCCGCGGGTGCCCGCCACCGTCAGCATCGCGGCGACGGCCGGGGTCCACCGGACCTGCCAGCGGGTGCCGAGGGTCTCGGTGCCTCCGGCGCCGGTGCCGGCGACCGGCTCGCCGTACGGGACTCCGCAGGCGGCGAGGCGGTGCAGGAGCAGTTCTCGGCGGCGGTCGAGGGGGGAGCGCAGCGGGTCGAGGCGCAGTTCGCGCGGGGCGGCCTCGCCGGAGTCGGCGGGGCCGGGGAGGCCGAGGTCGGCGAGCAGGACCTCGACTGCGGGGGCGAGGCCGCTGCGCGGGGCGGCGGGCGCGGGCCGCCCGGTGCGGGTGCCGACCAGGACGCGTTCCAGCGCGCGGGCGACGGCCCGGCCGCGGCCGAGGGGTTCGCCCTGGGCGAGCACGGTCTGGACGGCCTCGACGAGTTCGCCGCGGCCGGGGGCGGCGAGCCCGCGCAGCCGGGCGAGGTCCCCGGCGAGCCGGACGATCTCGCGGGCGTCGGCCGGGCCCGACGGGTGGTCCTGGGTGCGCAGGGCGGCGCAGATCCGGACGGCGGTGCCGGTGAGGGCGTCGGCGAGCCGGTCCGCGTCCCCGCCCGCGTCGAGGACGGTGTGCTGCCACTCGGGGTCGCGGATGCCCGCCGGGTAGCCGGAGCGGGCGTCGAGCAGCGGGTAGGTGTAGGGGATCAGCGAGACGACGTGGCCGCCGTCCGGCCCGGGCACCCCGTCGGACGCCTCGCCGGACGCCTCGCCGGCGGTGTCCGCCGACGGATCGAGCAGCGCGGGCGCGTGGAAGGCGCCGACCACGGCGGCCACCCGGCGCCCGTCCGCGGCGGCCGCCCGGATGCGCGCCCGCATCCAGGCCTCGCGCCGCAGGTCGTACCGGTCGACGCCGTCGCCCTGCTCGGCGTCGCGGCGCATCGCCCAGCCGACCAGCAGGGCGGCACGCCGGACGGCCTCCGGGGTGGAGCCGGGGGCCGCGGTCTCGACCAGGCGGTCCCAGAGGTCCTCGTCGTCGTCCCGCCCGGTGAGCCGGTGGCGCAGCGCGTCGGCCACGCCCGGGCCGGTGTCGGCGGCCGGTCCGTCGGGGCTCGGACCGGCGGGACGGCCCACGGACCGGCCCTCGGACCGGTGCGCGAGCGGCAGGTCGCAGGCGATCGCCTCGACACCGTTGCGACGGGCCCAGCGCAGGGCCGCCAGCTCCGGCGAGAAGTCCGCGAACGGGTAGAAGGCGAGCCCGGGGGTACGGTCCGAGGTGCCCTCCCCCGGGCCCGCGCCGTCCTCGGGCCCGCCGGGGGCGGCGGCGAGGGCGACGGGCGCCTGGGTGGACTCGTCGGCCAGCCAGCCGAGCCAGGGCTGGAACTCGGCGGGCAGTTCGACCAGCACCGCCTCGGGCCGGACGGCGTCGAGCAGCGCGGGCACCACCGCACTGAGCGACGGCGCGTGGTGCCGCACGCCGATCAGATAGGGCCCCGGCCCGCCGGTGCCGGAGGCGGCCAGCCGGGCCGCCTCCGCCTCGACGACCTCGCGCGGGTCTCGCGGGTCTCGCGAGTCCTGGGGCTCCGCGCCATCGGGGATGTCGGGGCTGTCGGGGATGTCCGCGCTGCTCATCGCCTCACGCCTCCAGTGCCGAGCGCAGGTCCCAGAGGGTGCGCCAGGTGGCGGCGCCCTGCTCGGCCCTGCGGCGGACCGGGCCGTCCCAGTAGCCGAGCAGGCGGGCCGCGTCGGCCGGGTCGTCCTTGCGGACGACGCCGATCAGCTGGCCGGGCAGCCGGCCGAGCACGTCCCCGGTGTCGGGGAGGTAGGCGGCGCCGACGCCGAGGGCGGTGGCCACCGAGACGGCCTCGGCGGTGCTCATCACGGTGGACGGGCGTTCGACGTCCCAGCCCTCGGTGGAGCGGCCGGTGCGCAGGTCCCGGAAGGCGGTGACGAGTGCCTCCAGGACCGCGTCGTCCACCGCGTAGGCGGCGCCGGCCCGGGCGACGGCGGCGGTGGACTGGCGGCGGACCAGCTCGACCTCGGCCGCGAGGCTGCCGATCGGGCCGACCGTCTCGAAGTTGAACCGGCGCTTGAGGGCGGCGGACATCTCGCTGACGCCCTTGTCGCGCAGGTTGGCGGTGGCGATCAGGGTGAAGCCGGCCGCGGCGTGCAGCTGCCCGTCCGGGGTGCCGGCCAGCTCGGGGACGGCGATCCGGCGCTCGGAGAGCAGGGAGACCAGGGCGTCCTGCACCTCGGGCAGGCAGCGGGTGACCTCCTCGACCCGGGCGACGGCTCCGGTGGTCATCGCGGTGAGCACCGGGGAGGGCACCAGGGCGTCCCGGCTGGGGCCCTTGGCGAGCAGCAGGGCGTAGTTCCAGCCGTACTTGAGCTGGTCCTCGGTGGTACCGGCGGTGCCCTGGACGGTGAGCGCGCTGGTGCCGCAGACCGCGGCGGCGAGCAGCTCGGAGAGCATCGACTTGGCGGTGCCGGGCTCGCCGACGAGCAGCAGGCCGCGCTCGCCGGCGAGGGTGACGACACAGCGCTCGACGAGTGCCCGCTCGCCGACGAACTTCTGCTCGATGGCCAGGCTCTTCCGTCCGGCCTTGAGCTTCTGGCCGTCGCTGCCCATCACGAAGGTGACCACGGCGCGCGGGGTGAGCCGCCAGCCGGGCGGGCGCGGGCCGGCGTCGTGGGCGGCCAGGAACTCCAGTTCGGCCGCGTACTTCTCCTCCGGCGGAACGATCTGCCGGGCGGCGGGGGCGGCCCCGGGGACGGCCGGGGAGCCGGCGACGGGGTCGGTCACGGTGGTACTCATCGGCGGGCGGCCTTCCTGCGCTTGCTGGTCTGGAGCTCTTCGTAGCCGGGGACGTCCCCCGTGCCGATCCGCTGCCAGGCCCGGGCGAACAGCTCGGGAACCGGCAGGTACGGCAGGACGGCGTGGTGGGTGGGCAGTTCGTACAGGCCGGCCTTCCAGGTCTCGGCGGGCAGGCCGGGGGACTTGGCCTCCTGCCAGCCGCCGGGCAGGAACAGGCTGCGGCCGGCCCGGGCCCGCTTGGCCTCCAGCACCAGGCTGGTGGCGGCGAGTTCGGCACGGGCCTTCTTCAGCCGGGCGGGCTTCCAGCCCGTCCAGCGGGCGACGTTGCGGTCGGTCGGGTCGGGCAGGGCGAGCAACTGGAGGTAGAGCACGGCGGCGTCCTCGCCGAGGCCGTGCGCGGCGACCACCTCGGCGACCAGGCCGGGGACGCTGAACTGCGGGTTCTGCGCCCAGCCGGTCTCCGCCGGGGAGGCCTGGGACTCCGGTGACTCCTGGGGCTCCGGGGCCGCCACCAGCCGCTCCAGCTCGCCGCTCAGGACGGCTTCCAGAGCGAGCCGCTGAGCGCTGAACACGTGCGGGTAGGAGAGCCCGTCGAGCAGTTCGAGCAGCGGGTCGTCGGCACCGGTGAGCCCGGCGGGGCGCAGCCAGGCCCGTTCCTTGCCCCCGTAGCCGGGGGCGAGAACCAGGGCCTCGCCGCAGCGGACCAGCCCGTCGGCGTCCGCGCCGCCCTCGGCCGGCAGACCGTACCTGGTGCGCAGCACCGGGGTCAGCCGCTCGCCCTTGACGGTGTACTCGAGCTCGTTGTCCAGCAGCAGGTGCGGGTCGGCGAGGCGCGCGCGCAGGGCCTCGGCGGCCCGGGGCAGCAGCGAGCGCAGCGGGCTGTCGTACGGGAGGTGGTAGGCGAGCCAGCGCAGGGCGGCGACGGCGCCGCGCAGGTCGTGTTTGGTCGGCGCCGCTGCCTGGTCGTCGGCGAGGAGTTGCTGGGTGCCGTCGTCCTTGCCTGCGGCCAGCCGGAATCCGGTGGTGCCGCTGAGCCAGGCCGTCCGGTCGGGGTTGAGCATCGCCTCGATCTGCTGGATACCGACACCGCTGACGGTGGCCTGGGCGTCCTCGGGGAGGGTGACGAGCCGTCCGAACCGCTGCGTCCACTGCTCGGCACCGGCGGTGACATCGGGGCCCTCGGTCCAGAGGGTCTTCGGGTCGGCGGGCAGCAGGGCGGCCCAGACGGCGGCCAGGGCCTCGTGGTCGCGGTCGCGCAGCCAGTCGCGGGCGGCCTTGGCCTCGGTGGACTTGAGTCCGTACTCCTTGAGCCGGTCGGCGGGCAGTGCGTTGCCGTACCACCGGAACAGGGTGTCGGTGGGGCTGAGCAGCAGCGTGGCGCGGGTGCTGCCGATGCCGGTGAGTTCACCGAACGCGGCGGCGGGGGCGGCCTCCCGGGCGAAGCCGCCGTGCAGGGCGAGCAGCGCGGTGAACTCGGCCGTCCAGTCGGCGGTGAGGGTCTCCTCGGTGGTGCGCTCCTCGGCGGTGGTGAAGTGGGCGACCGGGCCGAAGGCGCCGCTCGGGTCGTGGTCGACGGCGAGCCAGTACACCCGGCCGTCGCGGTGGTGGCGGCAGCCGAGGATGATCACGGTGCGGTCGCCGTGCCGCAGCACCTGCCCGGCGCGCCGGTGGTGCTGCTGGTCCCCGTGGGTGAGCTGGTGGGCGTGGTCGTGGAGCGGCTCGGTGAGGGTGATCTCGCGCAGGGTGGCGCCGCGGTCGGCGAGCGGGCCCGCGGTGAGCTCGCCGAGCAGCAGGGCGAGCGTGGACCGCTCCGCCGACCCGGTGAGCGGGGCGGCCGCGGCGAACGCGAGGGTGTCGAGCCGGCCGAGCAGGTGGAGCCAGCCGTGGTGGTCTTCGTCGCCGTGCAGTGTCACCTTCAGCGGGTCGGACCAGCCCTCGGGGCCGGCGGCCGGCGGGTCGGCCAGGACGGCGGTGACGGTGCGCAGGTTGTTGAGGACCCGCCACTGCTCGCCGCCGTCCCAGGAGTGGCCGAGGCCGCCGAGGTGGGGCAGCAGGATGCCGACGGCTTCACGCAGGTCGTGGTCGCTGCCGTGCTCGGGCCGGTAGGCCGTGCCCGGCCGGGCGGTGCCGGCCTTGGGGCGGGCCTCGGCCTCGGGCTGCGGGACGAACCGGGCGGCCTGGTCGAGCAGGTTGGCGGCGAACCGGGCGAGCCCGGCGACGCCGGCCAGCAGCAGCGGGTGGCCGATGCCGGGCAGGGCGTCACCGACGGCCTGAACGGGTACCCGGTTGCGGGCCTTGCCGTTGGCGAGCAGGCGCCGCACGCCCTGGACGGTGAGCCAGCGCTGCTCCTCCTCGGCCACGGGCTCGGTGTCCGTCGGCCAGGCGGCGTCGATCAGCCGGGCGGCCTGTTCGGCGGTGACGGCGCGCAGGACGCGGGAGCCGTCCTCGTCGCGGGGCCGCAGGGCGTGCCAGTGGTCGACCGGGGGGACGAGGGCGGTGCCGGCGGCGTGCAGGTCGCCGGCCCGGCAGGCGCTGACCTCGGCGGTGCGGTCGCTACCGGCGTCCCCTGCCCCGTCCGCGTCGGGCAGGACGAGGGCGAGGATGCCGCCGCGGCTCTCGGTGATCATCGGGTGGGCCGCGCCGGGGAGGCCGAGCCGGCCGACCGGGTAGCGCTGGGCGTGCTTGCCCTGCCCGGTCAGGACGAGGGTCTGCCCGTCGGCGGTGACGGTGGTGACCCGGGCCCCGTCGACGCGGGCCCAGCTGCCGAGCACCGTGCCGTCGGTGCCGAGCGGGGTGGCCTCCAGGCCGGGCTGGAGCGGCAGCAGCCGGGTGAAGCCGGGCTGGAGCCGGCCGGCGGCCGCGGTGGCGGCGATCCGGGGCGGCTCGGCGGCGCGGCCGAGGGTGCCGGTGGCCGGGTCGAACTCGGTGAAGGCGGATCCGTTCCGGCCGGAGCGCAGCGTCCAGTGGCCGGTGCCGTCACCGATCACCCGGTGCTCGGCGGGTACCCGGGTGTCCCCGGCGTGCAGCGGGCGCTCGCCGGACGTCCGGCCGCCGCCGGGCAGCGCGAGCGAGGGGACGCCGGGGGTGTCGCCGCTGCCGTAGTAGCGGACGATGGTCTCGCCGCCGAGCGCGAAGATCTCGGTGGGTCGGCCGGACCAGTAGGCGTGCTGCTTGCCCTCGCGGTACCAGGCGACCAGGAGCTCGCCGTCGGCGTAGCGAAGCCGGGGCTCCTGCCAGCGCTCCAGCTTGTCGGGGATGCGCAGGGTGTGTTCCAGCAGGATGCCCTGCGGGCCGACCACCAGGACCTGGTCCTTGCGGGCCAGGATCAGGGCGGGCCACGCCTCCTCGATGATCAGGCCCTTGCGGAACGTCGTGTCGACGGGTGAGCCGGGCGCCTCGCGCTGCGGGAGGCCGAGCCGGCCGAGCGCCTCCTCCAGGGCGGGCCAGCCGAGTTCGTCGAGGATGCCGGTGCGCAGGGCGCGGGCGAGCAGACCGGTGGCGTCGAGGCCGGCGATCCGTTCGGCGGCGGCCGGGTTCTCCTGGCGGATGGCGGTGCGGCTGAGGATCAGCTGCTGCAGGAGGTCGGCGGCGCCGGCCAGGCCACGGGCGGCGAGGAGTGTGTCGGCGCGCTCGTCGGACCATTCGACGAACAGCTCGCGCAGCACCGGGAGTGCGGGCAGGCCCTTGCGGACGGCGGCGTCCCAGGCCCGGGGGACGGCGGCGCGCAGGGCGGGCCGGAACCGGGGGTCGGCGGCGACGGCGGCGAGGGTGGCGCTGTCGGGGCCGGCGTCGCCGACCCAGTCGGTGAGGTCGAAGGTGTGGTCGTCGGCCGGGTCGGCGACCGGGACTCCCTCGGCGAGCAGCAGGTCGAGCAGGTCGAGCAGGGTGCTGCTGTTCCGGATGCCGGTGAAGAGGTCCACCGGGACGTCGTCGGCGCGCAGTCGCTCGGCCATCCGCCCGGCGAGGGCCACCGTGGCGGCGCTGGAACCGCTGGTGCGCCAGCTGCGGCCGAGGTGGCCGCACCAGCGCTGGAGCCAGGCGGCGGGTGCGGCCTCCTCCGCCCGGGGCCCGGTGAGCAGTTGCTCGGCGCCGCTCTCGGCGAGGACGGCGAGCCAGGCGGCGTCCTGGGTGGTCCGGTCCGAGGAGCCCTCCGGGTCGGGCAGGAGCTCCAGCAGGCGGGCGCGGACGGTCTCGTCGCGCCGGCCGAGCTCGACGACGACGCTGTGCCAGGACTTCCAGAACGCGCCCGGCGCCCGGTTGACGGCGGGTGAGGCGAGCAGCTCGGCGAGCAGCGCCTGCTCGTGCTCGGCGCGGTCGAGCCCGGCCGCGCGGATCAGGGCGCGGGCGTCCTCGGCCACCCCGGCATAGGGTGCCATGCCGGCCGCCGAGCGCTCGGCGCAGAGCTGGCGGAAGCGCTGCCAGGCGGTCAGCGGGTCGAGCCGGACGCTCAGCTCCTTGACGTACTGGCGCAGCGCCTTGACGGTGAGCGCGCCGGCCAGCGCGAACTCCAGGAAGACGGCGCGCAGCCGCTCCTCGTCGATCGCCAGGCCGTGGGTGCGCTCGGCCTCGCGGGCCTTGCCGAAGAAGGTGCCGGCGTAGGTCTGGTTGCCCTGTGCGAGGAAGATCCGGCCGACCTCCTCGCAGTAGGTGGGCAGGAAGTGCGGCACGGTGCGGCCGAGGCGCACGGCGAGCGCCTCGAAGCCGTCCTTGGCGTTGCCCGGCTTGGACTTGGCCTGCCGGGCGAGCCGCTCCATCTCCTTGACCAGGGCGAGTGCGTGGTGGCCGTTGGCCGGGTCGTGGACCAGTGCCCAGGCGGGGAAGCCGAGTGCCTCCTGGCGGACCTGGCCGACCTCGGCGGGCTCCCCGGTGGGCTTGAGCCCGAGGAAGTCCACCGCGAGGTCCTCGGCCGGGCCGAGCGCGCCGGGCACCAGCCGGACGATCCGGCGCTCGCCGAGCACCGGGTGGGTGTAGGCGCGGGCGGTGAGCACGTCCGCGACGCTGTCGGGCTGCCCGGCGCCGGGCAGGGTGCCGGCCGGGAGCACCGCTCCGGCGTCCAGCAGCTTCTCGTTCGGTCCGGTGGTGCTCATGCGGCTTCCTCCCCTTCGACCGTGCGGCCGGCGTGCAGTGCGGCGGCCATCCGCATTCCCTCGGACCAGGCGACCGGTCCGACCTCCGCGAGCGCCAGCACCTTGCCGTCCGGGCCCGTCCAGCTGAGTGCTCCGGTCTCGCACTCGTCGTACTCGTAGTAGTCGCCGACCCAGACCCGGGCCTCCAGGGCGACGCCCGCCTCGACGACGGGCAGCACGGCGTGGCCGCCGCGCACCCGGTAGCCGAGCCGGGTGCAGCGGCCGAGCAGCTCGCGCAGCTCCTTGTAGCGGCCGCCGGCGTAGTCGGTGACCTCGGTGGCCCCGGTGCCGGGCGCGGCCGGGCGGTGCCAGACCTCCCGGTAGAGCTGCTGGACCTGCTGGGAGACGCCGAGTTCGACGGCGAACTCGCGCAGCTCGGCCAGGTCCTCCAGGAGGACGGGGTGGGGTATCCGGATCTCGCCGTCGGTGAGGCGCACGGTGTCCCCGTCCAGGTCGACCAGGCCGAGGCCGCGCTCGGCGTCGGCGCCGCGCAGGAAGCCGGCGACCGCGCCGTCCGGGCCGGTGACCACCAGGTCGCGCAGCACGTCCTGCCAGGCCTCGTCGGCCCAGACGGCCGTGATCACGGCGGCGGGGACGGGCAGCGAGCGCACCATCCAGCGCTCGACGTCCTCCAGACAGCGCCGCCGGTGCGCGGCCAGCCACTCGGTGAGCTGCTTGAGGCCGGTCACCACCGGGTCGTCACCGAGCTTCGACGGGACCGACTTCAACTGGCGGCCGGCCGCGTTGCGGCACACCACCCTGCCCTCCGCGTCGAGCGCGACTTGATAGCCGCCCGATCCCGCTTCCACCCATGCCACGTCCGCTCTCCTCCCAGCTGGTCAGTGATGGGAGGAACGTAACGGGACACACTGACAACACGTCTGCCGGGGGCCCGCCCTGGTCGGCGGCCCGACCCAAACCACTCGAACGGGTGATCTATTGGGTGGTCCCGACCGTGCCAGGCCTTAAGCGCGCCGGTCGGGCACCGAAGGGCGCGCCGTAGCCGCCCCGGCCCCCGCGCCCGCCCCGGCCGCCCCGCCCGCCCCGCCCGCCCCGCCCGCCAGCGAGGCCAGCAGCCGCAGCGCCGCCTCCGACGGGGAACCGGGCTCCGCCGTGTAGACCATCACCCGCTGCTGCGGGGCGTTCGGCAGCTGCAACGGCTGCTGCGAGAGCGTCATCCGGCCCACCAGCGGATGGTGGTACTCGCGCTCCAGATACGGGCACTCACGCACCTGATGGGCCGCCCACAGAATGGAGAACTCCGGGCTGCGGACGGCGAGTTCACCCAGCAGCGAGGTCAGTTTGGGGTCGTCGGGGTAGCGCGCGGCGGCGACCCGCAGATGCGCCACCGCCTCCCGGGTCTTGTCCGCCCAGTCCACGAACAGCTCCCGCGTGTGCGGGTCGAGGAACACCATCGCGGCGAGGTTCGGCCGGTCGGCGGGCCGGTCCGGGGCGGCCTGGTCCAGATGCCCGGCGAACAGCGCGTGCCCGAGCCGGTTCCACGCGAGCACATCGGTGCGCCGCCCCAGGACGAGCGCCGGCACGTCCGGTATCGCGTCCAGCAACTGCCGCAGGCCCGGGCCCAGCCGCTCCGGCGCGGAACGGCGGCGCGCCGCCCCGGACGGCCGCGCCAGCACGTGCAGGTGCGCGCGTTCGGCCTCGTCCAGCCGCAGCGCGTCGGCGAGCGCCTCCAGGACGGCCTCGGAGGCGCTCCGGCTCTGCCCCTGCTCCAGCCGCGTGTAGTACTGGATGCTCACCCCCGCGAGCTGCGCCAGCTCCTCCCGGCGCAGCCCCGGCACCCGCCGCCGCGTGCCGTAGGCGACCAGCCCCGCGTCCTGCGGTTGCAGCCGGGCGCGCCGGGAGCGGAGGAATTCACCGAGTTCGGTCTGGGCGGTCTGGGAATCCATGGTGTCCAGTGTCCTCGACCGGCTGGTTCTTAGCCTGTCCCGGCCAGTAGTACCAAATATCGAGGTCTGGGTAACCCGGTCGCGGTCTTCGAGACTGCTCCGTGCGGTGGTCCGGCCCGGGCCGCCGCGGCGACGAACGCGATACCGGCGACGACGCCATCGACACCCCCCGCGACGACTGCGACGACTGCGACGAAAGGCAGCCCGTGCCCGCCCCCTCCAAGACCGCCGCCCCCTCCTCGACCCCGGCGGAGCCGTCCGCACCGGACCGGCTGCCCACCCGCCGGCGCCTGATCCTGGCGCTGCTGCTGGGCGCCCAGTTCATGCTCGCCGTGGACTTCTCCATCCTGAACGTCGCCCTGCCCGACATCGGCCGGGGGGTCGGCCTCTCGCTCGGCGCCCTCCAGTGGGTCGCCACCGCCTTCGCCCTCCCGGCCGCCGGGTTCACCCTGCTGTTCGGCCGCGTCGCCGACCTGCTCGGCCGCCGCCGGCTCTTCGTCACCGGCCTCGCCCTGCTGGCGGCCGGCTCGCTGGTGGGCGGTCTGGCCGGGAACTCCGCCGTGCTGCTCACCGGCCGGGTGCTCCAGGGCCTGGCCACCGCCATCGCGACCCCCGCCGCCCTCTCGCTGCTGACCACGTCCTTCCCCGAGGGCCCGCTGCGGCGGCGCGCGCTGGGCCTCAACGGCGCGCTGATGTCCGCCGGGTTCGCGGTGGGCGCCCTGTTCGGCGGCGTGCTGACGGACCTGCTCTCCTGGCGCTGGGCCTTCCTGGTGAACGCCCCGGTCGCGGTGGTGCTGCTGGTCGCGGCCCCGGCGCTGATCCCCGCCGACCGCGACCGCGCCACCGGCCGGCTGGACATCCCCGGCGCCGTCACCGTCACCGGCGGGCTGCTCTTCCTCGTCTACGGCATCACCCGGGCCGGGCACGCGGGCTGGGGCGACAGCGCCGCCCTCACCGGCCTGGCCGTGGGCGCCGTCCTGCTGGTCGTCTTCACGCTCGTCGAGAACCGCGCCGCCGAGCCGCTCGCCTCGCTGCGGGTGCTCACCAAGCGCACGGTCGGCTGGGGCAACCTGGGCGGGCTGGTGGTGTTCGCCATGGAGACGGCGATCGTCTTCCTGCTGACCATCTATCTGCAGACCGTCCTGGGCTACTCCGCGCTCGTCACCGGCCTGGTCTTCGGCGTCCCGGGCGTCACCGCCGCGCTCGCCGGCGTGCTCGGCCCGCGTCTGCTCGGCCGGGTCGGCGCCCGCAACAGCCTGGTCGCCGGGCTGGTCGTCCAAGGCGCGTCCAACGCCGTCCTGCTCCTGCTCGGCACCGACCGCACGGGCATCGTCCTGGTCATCGCCAGCAGCGCGATCGGCTTCTTCGGGCACGTCTACGGCATCGTCGCCTACACCGTCACGGCCACCTCGGGGCTGCCGGACCACGAGCAGGGCCTGGCCACCGGTCTGACCACGATGACCCAGCAGGTCGCCTTCGCCCTCGGCATCCCGGTGATCAGCGCCGTCGCCGTCGCCCGCACCGGAAGCTCCCAGGACCCGGTGGCCGTCCTCGACGGACTCCACCTGGCGATCGGGGTGGACGTCGCGGTGACGGTCGTGGCGGCGGTCCTCATCGCGGTCTTCCTGCGCCCGCGCGCCGCCCGCCCGGCCTGACCGGTCCCGGGCCCGGCCGACCTTGCCGTGGGCGCGGGCGGCGAAGGCGTGGAACACCAGCCGGCCGCCGGGGGTGGTGGTGTCGAGCCGCTCGTGCAGCGAGGTGAAGCCGATCTCCCGCTTGCGCAGTTCGCCGACCATGGTGATCAGGTCCTGCAGGGAGCGGCCGTAGCGGTCGAGGGCGGGCACCACCAGGGTGTCGCCCGGGGCGAGGAGGGCGTGGCACGCCTTCAGCTCGGGCCGCAGGTCGTTCTCTTCCCCGACTTCTTGTCGGCGAAGATCCGGCGGCGGTCGGCCACGTTGAGGGCGTCGAGCCGGCGGTCGAGCTTCTGTCCGCCGGTGGACACCCATGCGTATCCGATGCGGATCTCGGTGCGGACGGCGGGCCAGCGACCAGGAGTTCGAACCGGGCATCCTCAAGTGGCGTGCCCACGCCCGGAATCCTGTCAGAAAACAGTGGTCGGGGGTTGTTGAACCACCCGGGTTTTTGAAGGCCCTGGGGTCCTCTCGGGGGCCTGCCGGCAGTCTTCAACAAACGCTGGCTTATTGAAGACTGCCGCCGAAGGCCACCAGCGCCGCGCGTGCCGCAGGGTAGACGTCCGCTGGGAAGCACCGGTCGGACGACAGCGTCGCTTCGAGCAGAGGCGCCGCGGCGAAGGCCGGGGCACCGATCTGGGCGATGTACCGGACCGCCGCGCGGCAGGGCTCGTCGGCATCACCCGACTTCAGAGGTTCCAGGGCCGCCAGCAGTACCGGGACAGCGGCGTCCGTGTCGCCGGCGATCCGCCACCAGGCGTAGGCGGCCTGGACACGGGTCCACGGGCCGGGTGACTCCAGCAATGGCCGGACCGCGGTCGCGCATCGCGTCGCCTGCGGCCCCAACTCCGCCAACCGGCCGAGGTCGGCGTACCCCAAGCCCCGGGATGCCGCGTCCTCCAGGAAAGCCAGGAAGACCTTTGATTCACCGGTGATCCGCCAATGGGCCCACGCCGCGTTCTGGGCGCCGTGCCATCTCCGTATGCCGTTCGGCACCAGGGTGCTGCCGTCGTGGCGCGGTGGCTGCCTGACGCCGCGGACGAAGCTGTCGAGGGTGTTCGCCGCGGGCGCCGCCGCCGCGCCGATACTGCCGAGCACGTCGCAGACCCATCGCACGTTGCGGGTGGCGAGTGCCGGCACCAGCTCTGGAACCGCCGCGCTCGCGGCGGGGCCCCACGCGGCCAGTGCTGTGAGGACCGGACGCAGTCCCCCGCTGTCGGCCGAGCCGACGAGCATGCGACGGATCCCGGGGAGCAACTCGTCGGCACATCTCACCAGCGGCCGCAGAACCTGCCCGAGTGAAGTCACCTGGAAGAACGGGAGTCGGCTGCTCGACGCCAACCACCGGTGTACCGGGTCCAGGACTCCCGGATGATCGAGACGGGCAAGAGCCAGCGCCGCCGGCCCGGCAACCCGGTCGTAGGAATCGTTGGCGGCCAGGATCAGTGCGGGAACGGCCGACGTGATGTCTTGCGTGGAGTCCGCCGAAACGAGCCGCGCCAGCACCATCGCCGCGTCGCCTCTGGCATGGGAATGACGGGACTCCAGGCATCGCACCAGGCCGGCCACCAACTCCGGCCGGGGCGTACGCCATCGCCGCAGAATGTCCGAGGCGACTGAGACCGCGCCCTCGACCAGCGCGGAACGCTCGGAGTCGAACCCGCTCATGGCAAGCGCGATTCCACGGTCCACGTGCTCGTACACGTCCAGCCGCAGATCGTTCGGATCCACACCCGCGTCTGCGAGCAACTTGCGCGCCCAGAAGCCGTGCACCGTCCCAGTCCCAAGCGTCATGGCTCGCAGGCTACAACTGCCGGACTTTTCCTGAGCACCACGGGTTGCATCTGCCCAGTGCAGGGGCCACGCCATCGGCAAGGACCAAATAAAACGGGACAGCCCACCCGCTACCTTCCTCACATGGAACGGGCCATCATCCTGAGCAGTCTCGCCGCGAGCGGAAGTGGCACCGCCCCGCAGCGACTCACCGAACTTGCCACCGAACTCGACATACCGGCCGCCGACCTCTTCGTTGTCGCAGGCCACCCGATACCGACGGAACTCCTTCCCCCGGAGCGCGACGCCAGGGTCATGAGGCAGTTCGCATACCGCATCAGTTACTGCGACCACTCGCAGCTCGCCGCGCTGGAGGTCTTCGTCCGCTCGCTGGCCCACGCCGCCGCTCCAGAACCCTTCGTCCAGCCGTCGTGGCCGGGCCGCCGTCCCGCCGAGACCAGGTTTGCCGCCGTGCTCGGCGCGCTGATCCGCAATCGCGGCTTCGGCATCCGCGAACTGCCGTTCATGGGACTGTCCGTCAGCACGCTGCACGGGATGGTGTGGCGCTGGGACCCGAGTCCGCACCGGCGGCAGCAGCTGTCTGCCGTAGCAGGTCCGCTGGGCTGGACCCTGCCCGATCTCTTCGCGGTCGCCGATGAGCCGCACCCGGAGGAACTCCGCCCGATGCTGCACTGCCACCATCTCGGGCGGATCTTCGCGGCAGCAGTCCCCTTGACCACCGCTCAGCTGATCGAGACTGCGGAGGAAGCGGATCGACTGAGCGTGCGTGAGCAAGGGCCCGGTCGGGCGCCTTCGCACGTCCTCCGTGCCAGGCAGCGGTAGCCACTGGCGATCGGCATCCGCCGGGCTCGCGCCGATCGCTCAGCGCGAGCCCCATTCCGACTCGGCCGCGCACAGGCGACACCTGAACATACGAGCTCACCAGTCCCGAAGCCGAAGTACGGAACTCACGCCTCGGGTTCCATCGCCCGCAGCCGGACCTCGGCGTCGGCGATGACCCGCCCCGATGCCTCGGTCATCCATCCATCTGCGTCGATGATCGGGCAATCCATGACCATGACGGCGAGGCCGTCGAGCTCCACCATCGCCGCCACCTCTGCGCGCTGCCAGGAGTCGTATCGGGCAAAGTCGTCGCACGTTTCGACCAGCGTGGTGAATGACGGGAGCTGTCTCACCAGCTTGGACCGGAGGTCCTGCAGGACGCGCTGCATGTCCTTGCTGCGCTCGTACAGCGCGGGCGCCGCGTCCTGCTTCTCGCGCATCTTCCTCTCGCGTCGCTCCAGGTCCCGTGCCTTCTCCTGCCGACCGTCGCCGAGCATGTGGATTTGGCACTTCACGATGGCTTTCTGCGTGAGGTCGGCCGAAGTCTTGCCGAGTTCGGACAGCACCTTCTCTCCGGCCGCCACCCCGCCGCCGCCCGTGACGATAGAGCCGCGGCCGAACCGTGCGAGCGTGGCGCTGCGGGCCGCCGCCCCGTACAGCGTCTTTATCGCCCTGCCGTTGGAGTCGGAGCCGAAGTTCCGCACCACGCGATAGGCGCCTGCCGGGACCATGTGACCAACGGCAAGCGGGACGGCTACCAGGAGCACGCCGCCTGCCAACGCTTTGACAGCGGTCGGCACGGCAATCTTGCGCGGCCGCCAACCGTTGATGCTCACCTCGCCGCCGACGGTTGGCCTCTCGATCGCGGCCAGCTCGATCGGATCGATGTGCTTGAGACGCTGAAAAACATCGCGGAAGGGAACGAGGGCCTCGTCGTAGAGCGCCTGCCGTGCCTTCTGCAGGGCGGCGTTCTCGTCGGCGGCCCGCTGATCGAGCTCCTCCTGGCGGTCAAGCAGACGCTTGTCCCTCCGTCGGTTCGTCTTCGCGAGCCTGATGGTGTCGACTATGTCGATGGCCACGTTGCCCCCTCTGATACTCGGTTCGGAGATCTTAGTGCCGCACCAGGCCGTGTCGCCGCGTTGTGACGTGCCCTGGCTGCACGCGTGCGGGCCGGCCCTTCAGGCCGCGCCGACGTCAGTCGGCACGGGGGCGGGACGGGGTTCGGGAAGGGAGGTCCTGCGGGGCTGTCCGGTGTGGTCCCGGCCGGTTTGTCCGCATCGTCTCCTCGGCCGGCGCCCGGGCGCCCTGACCGTCGTAGCGCCTCCCGCACCGCTGGCGGACCATGCTCCGCCGGCCCTTGGCCGTCCGCTCCGAGCCGTACACCGGCAGGGCGTGCTCCGGGAGCTCCGCTGCCCGGCGCACGAACTCCGTCATCTGGTCCGGCACGTCGTGCGCCTCGGGGAAGCAGCCCATGCGCTGGTACGACTTCAGCGCCAGTAGCAGCGCGAGCTGGTGCTCGTCGGAGTCCGTGGCCTCCTGCGCCCAGGCCCGCTCCTCCTCGGACGGCGTGAAGAACACATGCAGCTCACGCGCGGTGATCAGCCGCTTGAACCGCGGATACGCGGTCCGCTCGATCGAAGTCATCCCCACCCCACCCGATGCCCGGCCCTACCGGACGCGCCACACGCACCCGCACGGGATCATCACGGCGTCACCACCGGAGGATGCTCGGAACAGCGGAACCCGGGACAGGACCAGGCCCTCGGTGATACGCCCGGAACGTGGCCTCACGCCTCCAAGATCTCCCCACTGCCCTTTTGGGTTCACCTTGGCCAGACCCCCCGTACGCACGACCGGCCCGGTCCGGTGCAAACCGGACCGGGCCCCGCCGCGCTCCGCTCAGCCCGCGACCGCCCGTGTCCCCGCGCGGGGGACGATCACCGGCGCGCCGTCGCCGGGGGCGGGCAGCACATCGCTGTCGATGTCGTACAGCGCCCGGACCAGCGGCGCGTCCACCACCTCGCGGGGCGGCCCGCAGGCGACCACGGCGCCGTCGCGCAGGGCGACCACCAGGTCGGCGTAGCGGGCGGCCGCCGCGAGGTCGTGCAGCACCATGACGACGGTCCGCCCGTCGGCCGCCACCTGCCGTACCAGTTCCAGCACTTCGACCGCGTGCCCGAGGTCGAGCGCGCTGGTGGGCTCGTCCAGCAGGACGACCGGGGCGTCCTGCGCCAGCACCATGGCCAGCCAGCAGCGCTGCCGCTGGCCACCGGAGAGGCGGTCCAGCCGGCGGTCGGCGAACGCCTCGACGCCGGTGGCCCGGAGCGCCTCGGCGGTCAGCCGTTCGTCGTCCGCCGACCACTGCCGGAACAGGCCCTGGTGCGGGTGGCGGCCGTAGCGGACCAGCCCGGCGACGGTGACCGCCTCCGGCGCCTGCGGGCTCTGCGGGAGCAGCGCCACCCGGTGCGCGGCCTGCCGGGGGCGCAGCCGCCAGATGTCCTCGCCGCCGACCAGCACCCGCCCGGCGTCCGGCCGGTGCAGCCGGGCGATCGAGCGCAGCAGGGTGGACTTGCCGCACCCGTTCGGGCCGACGATGGCCACCACCTGCCCGGCGGGCACGGTGAGGTCGACGCCGCTGAGCACCGGGCGCCCCGCGCCGTAGCCGGCCGCGAGCCCCTGGACCGCCAATTCCATCTGCCAGTTCCTTCGGTCGGGCCGGGTGGCGGCTCAGGAGGCGGTGAGCGCCTTGGTGATGTCGCCGATGACGACGTCGGCGGCGAGCGGGCCGCCGCGGGTGGACCAGACCGAACCGTCCACGGTGACGGTGTGGTTGTTCTTCACCGCGCCCAACTCCTGGTAGGCGGGCTTGGACTGGACGTCCTTCAGCGCGGCCTTGCCGTCGTCGGTGAGGGTGGAGAGGAACAGCCAGTCGCCGTCGATCTCGTTGATCTTCTCCAGGCTGAGCGCCGGGGTGTGCGCGTTGCCGTCCTTGTCCTGCGCCTTCGGGCGGGTCAGGCCCATGTCGAGGGCGACGCCGCTGGCGAACTGCTTCTTCTCCATCCAGCTGGGGCCGGTGGGGTTCCAGCGGACGATGGAGACCGCGGCCCCCTTGTTGGCGCCCAGTTCGCCGCCGGCCTTGGCGGCCTTGGCGTCGTAGTCGGCGATGACCTTGTTGGCCTGGTCCAGCTTGTTGACGGCGTTGCCGATGCCGCGGAAGGAGAGCTTCCAGTCGTCGGTGGGGGCCATGGTGACGACCGTGGCGGGGGTGATCTGGCGCAGCTGCTTGAGCATCTGCTCGTCCTGCATGTCGCCGGCCAGGATCAGGTCGGGCTTGGCGGCGATCACCTTGTCCATGACGGGCTGGAGCAGGTTGCCGACCACGGTGATGCCCTGGACCTTGTCCTTGAGGTAGGCGGGCGGCTCGTTGAGGCCCTGGCCGTTGGTGATGCCGACCGGCTTGACGCCGAGGGCGAGCACCGCGTCCAGGTCCTCCTGGGTGAGGGTGACGATCCGCTGCGGGTCGGCGGGGATCTCGACGGCGGTGCCGGTGGCGTCCTTGACGGTGCGCTTGCCGCCGGCGGCGCCCGAACCGCCCGCGGCGTCGGCCGCCGGGGTGCCGGACGAGGAGGCCGAGGCCTTGTCGGAGGAGCCCGACGAGCCGCAGCCGGTGAGCAGGAGCGCGACCGCCCCGGTGGCGGCCAGCGCCTGGACCGCCCGGCGGCGGGCGGGGTGGAGCGGGCTCTGGGCAGTCGGCATGGGTGCCTCCGGGCAGCGGTGGTACGGAAGTTGAGAGGTGTCCCGGGGGCCTCGGGGCGACAGCCGGGTGAGGTCGGCGGTCGACGCCGGGCACCCCCGGGACGGAACATCCATTAGGTTAGCCTTACCTTATGACATTGTCGCAAGTGGGTACCGCCGACGCGGCCCGCACCGGCCCCGACGCCCCCGCCCCCAAGCCCGGCCGCGACCACCGCCATTGGCCCGCCGCCGCGGCGGCCGGGGCCGTCGTCGTCGCCCTGCTCACCCTGACCGCGCTCTCGCTCTCGGTCGGCGCGGGCGAGGTCGGCCCCGGCCAGGTGCTCGACTACCTGCTCGGCCGGCACGGCGCCCGCAGCGACAGCCGTCTCGCCCTGGTCGTCGGCGACCTGCGCCTCCCGCGCACCCTCACCGCGCTGCTGGTAGGCGCCGCGCTCGGCGTCGCCGGCGCCCAACTCCAGTCCGTCACCCGCAATCCGCTCGCCGAGACCGGACTGCTCGGCGTCAACGCGGGCGCCTCGCTCGGCGTCGTCCTCGGCATCGCCGTCCTCGGTGTGCAGACCTCCTACGGCTACCTGGCCTTCGCCTTCGGCGGCGCCGTCCTCGCCAGCGCCGTCGTGCTGCTCATCGCGGGCGGCCGGGGCGGCGGCTCCCCGATGCGCCTGGTGCTCGGCGGCTCCGCCGTCGGCGCCACCTTCGGCGGGCTCACCGGCGTCCTGATCGTCAACTCCCCCGAGGCGTACGACCGGTACCGGGTCTGGGTGCTCGGCTCGCTCGCCGGCGTGGAGGGCTGGACGATGCTGCGTCAGCTCGCCCCGGTACTCGGCGCCGGCTTCCTGGTCGCCCTGCTCACCACCCGGCCGCTGGCCGCGCTCGCCCTCGGCGACGACCTCGCGCGCGGCCTCGGCCACCGGCCCAACGCGACCCGCGCGGCCGTCGCCGTGGCCGTCACCCTGCTCACCGCCTCCGCGGTGGCCCTGGCCGGCCCGGTCTCCTTCCTCGGCCTGCTCGCCGGGTTCCTCGCCCGCGCCGTCGCCGGGCCCCGGGTCGGCCGGCTCACCCTGTTCGCGGGCCTGGTCGGCGCGGCCGTGCTGACCGGCGCCGACGTCCTGGCGCGGGTGGTCGCCCGGCCGTTCGAGGCCCCGGTCTCGGTGATCGTCGCGCTGATCGGCGCACCGACGCTGATCGCCATCGTGCGCTCCCGCCGGATGGCCGCGCTCGGCATGACCGACACCGCGCCCGGCGAATCCGGCACCGCACGCGAGGAGACCGCCACCGAGAAGCCCGATCTGGTGCTGCGGCGCGGCGCGCTCTCGCTGCTGCTCCCCCGCCGGGCGCTGCTCGCCGCGGCCGGTCTGGCCACCGCCCTCCTCGCCGCCGTGGTCGTCGCCGCGCACGCCGGGCAGAGCGAACTCGGCCTCGGCCCCACCTTCCAGGCCGTCTTCGGCTACGGCGACCGGCTGGACGTCCTGCTGGTGCAGAAGTTCCGGCTCGGCCGGATCGTCGCCGGCATCGCCGCCGGGGCCGCCCTCGGCCTGGCCGGCTGCCTCACCCAGACGCTCGCCCGCAACCGCCTCGCCACCCCCGAACTGCTCGGTGTCAACGACGGCGCCACCGCCGCCGTGCTCATCTCCGTCTCGGTCACCGCCTCCGGCACCTTCGGCGCCTGGTGGGCCGGCCCGCTCGGCGCGCTCGTCGCCGTCCTGGTGGTCACCCTGGTCTCCGGCGGGCTCGGCGCGCGCGGCTACCGGGTGCTGGTCGTCGGCCTCGCCATGTCGGCGCTCGCCTCCGCCGTCATCCAGGTGGCGATGGCCCGCCGCTCGCTCAACTCGGCCGGGTCGCTGTACGTCTGGACCTCCGGCAGCCTCAACGGCCGGGACTACGCGGTGGCCACACCGGTGCTGATCGGGCTCGCGGTGCTGGTACCGCTCGCCCTGGTCGTCGCCCGCCGGCTCGCCGTGCTGCGCTTCGACGACAACGTCGCCTCCTCGCTCGGCGTCGACCCGGGCCGGGTGCGCCTGGTCTGCCTGCTGCTGGCGGTCGCGCTGGCCGGACTCGCCGTCGGCGTCTGCGGACCGGTCGGCTTCGTCGCCCTCGCCGCGCCCGCGATCGCCGGGCGACTCGCCGGGCCGTCCCGCGTCCCGGTACTCGGCTCGGCCCTGGTCGGCGCCGTCCTGATCGTCCTCGCCGACACCCTCGGCCGGGTACTGATCGACGGCGTGGAGATCCCCGTCGGCATCGTCACCACCGTCCTCGGCGGCCCGTTCCTGCTCTGGGTCCTGCTCGGCCACAAGGGCAACCCCGCCTAGCCCCTTTGGAGTTACCGCATGCAGAGTGAACCGACCGCACCCGGTGGCGACTTCCTCGCCCGGCTGGCCACCGAAGGCTCCCCGCTGATCGGGCCCGACCCGGACGACCCGGCGTACCGGCTCGTCACCTTCGTCCACCGCGACGACCCGGACACCCCCTCCGACGGCGTCCTCGCCCTGGTCCACACCGTCACCGACAAGGACCGCCACGCGGGCGACCTCACCCCGCACCTGATGGCGCGTCAGCCCGAAGGGCACTGGGCGCTCACCTACCGGCTGCGCGCCGACCACCGGGCCTCCTACCAGTTCTACCCGGTCCGCGGCACCACCCCCGGCACCACGCGCGCCGACTGGCTCCGCGTCCTCGACGGCGCCCGGCCCGACCCGCTCGCCCGGGGTCCACTGCTTCCCGCCCGGGACGGCCGCCACCCGTCGTCGGTGCTCAGCCTGCCGGACGCACCCGCGCAGCCGTACGCTCAACGGCGCGACGGCGTCCCGCGCGGGCGGACGGTCACCGCCGAGGCGGCCGGCCGCCGGGTGGACGTCCACCTCCCGGCCGGACACGACCCGGCCCACGGGCCCTACCCCGTCGCCGTACTGCTGGACGGCGAGATGTGGGGCGAGGTGCTGTCCGTCGGCGACACCTTCGACAACCTCACCGCCGACGGCCGCATCCCGCCGGCCGTCGCCCTGCTGGTCCACACCATGGGCCCCGGCCGCCCCGCCGACCTGAGCTGCAACCCGGACTTCGTGGACCTCCTCGCCGACCAGGTGCTGCCGTGGGCCACCGAGTTGTACGGCACCACCTCGTCCCCGGACGCCACCGTGATCGCCGGCCAGAGCGCGGGCGGCCTCACCGCCGCCTTCGCCGCCTTCCGCCGCCCCGAACGGTTCGGCAACGCGCTCTCCCAGTCCGGCTCCTTCTGGTGGCCGGACGGCACCGAGTTCGACGAGGGCAGCGAGTGGCTGACCCGCCAGTTCGCGGCGGGTGATCGCCGCCCGGCCCGGTTCTACGTCGAGGTCGGCCTCCAGGAGTGGATGCTGCTCCCCCAGAACCGCCACCTGCGGGACGTGCTGACCGCCCGCGGCTACGCACTGGAGTACCGCGAGTTCAACGGCGGCCACGACTACGCCTGCTGGCGCGGCGGCCTGGCCGACGGACTGGCACACCTGCTGGGCCCGGACGGTGCGGCGGGCGTGTCCCCCACCGGAGCGCCCTCCTGCTAGCGGCAGGGAGGGGAGGGCGGCCGATACTGCCGCCGGGTTCGACAACGCCTGAAGCGGAAGGCTGTTCACATCGACACGTTGATGGAGGAACAATGACCACCGAACTGACCTGGTTCAAGTCCAGCCACAGCGGAAGCGAGGGCGGCGCCTGCGTCGAGGTCGCCGTCACCCCCGCGACCATCCACGTCCGGGACTCCAAGGACCGGGCCGGCACCCAACTCGCCTTCTCCCCCACCGCCTGGGCCGACTTCGTCGCCTTCACCGCCCGGCACCAGCAGTAATCTCCGGGGCCGCACGGACTCGCCCCCCTGTCGGGCGGATGGCCGTCGCCATCCGCCCCACAGAGGGTCACCTCAAGCCAGGGGCAACGGCCTTCGGACAGGCCGGGCGCGCCCCAGCCCGCCTGCCTCAGCCTCTGCCACACCGTCGGATTCGTGTCAGCACGAGCTCGGAAATCACCCGCACAGGGGGTTTCGGCCAAATCCGCACCCCTTCCAGGCCGACGCCGAAGTAGCCTCGGGTGCCAGGCCAGTACGAGGACCCGGGGGGTCAGCGATGAGCGAATCTTCCACCACGCCGCCTCCCATGTCGTGGCGGTACTGCGGCAACCAGATCAAGCTCTGGCGCACCCACGCCGGAGTCAGCCGCGAGGACTTGGCCAAGGAGGCCGGGTACGTCGTCGAGAGCCTCCGCTCGATGGAGGCCGGCCGCAGACGCCCGTCGAGACATCTGCTCGACATCGCCGACCAGATGTGCGGAGCGAAGGGCATCCTGGCGGCGGGAGAGGAGTACCTGAAGCCGGAAAAGTACCCGTCGTTCGCCGAGGACTACATGCGGTACGAGGCCGAGGCGGTGGTCATCAACTGGTACGAGACTCAACTCATCCCCGGTCTACTCCAGACCGAGGAAACCGTGAGAGCGCTCCTCAATGCCAACTGGCCGCCACTCGACGACGAAACAGTGGAAGAGCGTCTTGCGGCCCGGCTGGAACGTCAAACGCTGTTGAGGACTCAGACCAAGTCCTTCAACTTTTTGATCGGAGAGGCAGCACTGCGCAGCCAGCTCAGTACTCCGGAAGCACTCAGGGCGCAACTGCGGCACCTGTTGACCGTCGGGTCAGCACGCCACGTCACCGTGCAGGTGGTTCCTAACAAGGGGGCACATCCCGGCTTGAACGGACCCTTCATCCTGCTGGACACCTCGGAGCACCAGCGGCTCGCTTACGAGGAGGGACAAGCGATGGGCCTGCTCCATTCCGATCCTGGCAGAGTGAGCCTACTCAGCCAGCGTCATGAAATGATCCTCCGGCAGGCCCTCAACCCCGAGGAGTCGGCCACGTTCATCGGCAAGCTGGCGGAGGATCAATGAGCACCGAACTGACCTGGTTCAAGTCCAGCCACAGCGGGACCGAAGGCGGCGCCTGCGTCGAGGTCGCCGTCACCCCCGCGACCGTCCACGTCCGGGACTCCAAGGACCAGACCGGCCCACAGCTCACCTTCTCCCCCACCGCCTGGGCCGACTTCATCGCCTTCACCGCCCAGCACCAGCAGTAACCTCCGGGCCCACACAAACTCACGCCCCCTCCGAGGAACTGGCACGGTTCATCAACACGTAGGTGGAGGATCAATGAGCACCGAACTGACCTGGTTCAAGTCCAGCCACAGCAGCACCGGCGGTGGCGAGTGCATCGAGGTCGCCGTCACCCCCGCGACCATCCACGTCCGGGACTCCAAGGACCAGACCGGCCCACAACTCGCCTTCTCCCCCACCGCCTGGGCCGACTTCGTCGCCTTCACCACGCGGAAAGGATGGTGACGACGGCGGCAGTGCTCTCGGCGGGCTCCTGGGGCACCGTGTTCGCGTCCGTGCTCGCCGACGCCGGCACCGACGTCACCCTCCACGCCCGGCGCGCCGAGATCGCCGACGCGATCAACGAGCGCCACCAGAACCCCGTCTACCTGCCGGGCATCGACCTGCCCAAACAGTTGAGGGCCACCACCGACGTCGAGCGCGCCCTGGCCGGCGCCGACTACGTGGTGGTGTCGGTGCCGGCGCAGGCCATGCGCGCCAACCTCGCCACCTGGGTGCCGCTGCTCGGCCCGGGCACCGTGCTGGTCAGCCTCATGAAGGGCATCGAGCTCGACTCCGGGATGCGGATGAGCGAGGTCATCGCCGAGGTCGCCGGCGTCGGCCCGGAGCGCGTCGCGGTGGTCAGCGGGCCCAACCTGGCCCGGGAGATCGCCAACCGGCAGCCCGCCGCGAGCGTGGTCGCCTGCGCCGACGAACCGGTTGCCAAGCGCCTCCAGGCGGCCTGCCGCACCCCGTACTTCCGCCCCTACACCAACCCCGACGTCATCGGCTGCGAGTTCGGCGGCGCGGCGAAGAACGTCATCGCCCTCGCGGTCGGCATCGCGGTCGGCATGGGGCTCGGTGACAACGCGCAGTCCCTGCTCATCACCCGGGGCCTGGCGGAGACCTCCCGGCTCGGCGCCACGCTCGGCGCCGACCCGCGCACCTTCTCCGGTCTGGCCGGCATGGGCGATCTGGTCGCCACCTGCTCCTCCCCGCTGTCGCGCAACCGCTCCTTCGGCGAACGCCTCGGCCGCGGACAGTCCGTCACCGGGGCGGCTGCCGCGATCAGCCAGACCTCCGAGGGCGTCAAAACGTCCGAGGCGATCCTCGGCCTCGCCCGCCGCCACGGCGTGGAGATGCCCATCACCGAGGCCGTCGTCCAGTTCCTCCGGGGCGAGGTCAGCCTCACCGAGGCCACCGCCCTGCTGATGGAGCGGCCCACCAAGCCGGAACGGCACGCCCGCACTGTGTTGCGTAACGTCACGGAGACTCCGGAGAGCTACTTGTCTTTGCCGTAGCTATGCGAGCGCGGGGCCGGCACCAGCAGTAGCCTCCGGGGCGGACTGGCTGGCGACCAGGTCCCGATACGGGGTGCAGCGGGCCAGGAGGGTGGCGTGGCCGCCGGCGTCGATCACGGTGCCGCGGCTCATCATGATCACGTGGTGGGCGTGCTGGACGGTGGAGAGGCGGTGGGCGACCACGATCACCGCGCGGGTCTTCGCCAGTTCCGCCACGATGGCGCGGAAGCGCTGCTCGTTGAGCCCGTCCAGCTGGCTGGTGGGCTCGTCCAGCAGGACGATGTCGGCCTCGGAGAGCAGCGCGCGGGCCAGCGCCATCCGCTGGCGCTGACCCCCCGACAGATCCGACTCGCGGCCCAGCAGGGTGTCGAGGCCCTGCGGGAGGCGGGCGATGTCCTCGGTGAGCCCGACGGCGTCCAGTGCGGCCACCAGGTCGCCCTCGTCGACGGGCCGGGCCCGGCCGAGTTGCAGGTTCTCCCGGACGGTGGCCTCCAGCAGGGTGAACGCCTGGTCGACGTAGGCGATGCGGGCGCGCAGCGCGTCCAGCGGCCAGTGCCGGGCGTCGTGGCCCAGGACGGTGATCGAGCCCGCGGAGGGCCGGATGAAACGGTCGATGAGTGAGAGCGTGGTGCTCTTGCCGGCTCCCGAGGGGCCCACGACGGCGGTCAGTCCGGTCCGGGCGGTGGTGAAGGAGATCCCGCGCAGCGCGGCGTCACCCGACCCGGTGTGGGTGTAGGAGACGGCGCGGAAGACCACGGACGGCGCGTCCGGCAGCGGGGTGGGGGCGGCCGGTCCGGGGTCCCGGGGATCGGTCTCCGGGGCGAGGCACAGCAGTTCGTTGCAGCGGTCCCGGGCGGCCAGCCCGGCCTGGAGCCGGCCGAAGCCGGTGGCCAGGGTGCTCACCGAGGGGACGGTCTGGAGGAGGTAGAGCAGGAACGCGGCGAACGCCGCCACCTGGAGGTCCCCGGCCGCCAGCCGGGCGCCGCCGGTGAGGATCACGGCGATCATCGCCAGCTGGTTGCCGAGCGTCAGCACCGCCGGGATCAGGGCGCCGAGGCGGGCGCCCTCCAGGGAGACGGCCCGCAGCCGCTCGGCGTCCGCCGCCAGGGCCCTGGCTGCCACCGGTTCGGCCCGGTACGCCTTGATGGTGGTGAGCGCCTCCAGGTCGGCCGTGAAGCGCTGGGCGATCCGGCCGACCGCGTCCTGCTGACCGGTCACGTTGGCCTTCATCCGGCGCAGGATCAGCAGGACCAGGACGGTCAGCACGGCGAGGGCGACGACCGTGGCCAGGGTGAGGACCCAGTCGATCCAGACCATCACGAGCAGCGTCGAGGCGACGGTCAGTGCGGCCAGCGGAAGCTGGGTGGCCACCTCGACCACCTGGCGCAGCAGCAGCGCGTCCGAGGTGATCCGGGCGGCGAGCTCCCCGGTGCCCTGGGCCCGGACCACGGCCAGCGGCAGCCGCAGCGTGTGCTCCATGAGGCGGATCCGCAGGCGGTACGTCATCCGCTCGCCGATCCGGGCCAGCAGGAAGCCCGACAGCGCCTGGGTGAGGGCTCCGGCGACGGCGGCCACGCACATCATCAGCACGTCGGCGCCGAGCGGCCGGTGGCCGGAGAAGTCGGTGATGATCTTCCGGACCAGCAGCGGGAGGGCCAGGGCGGCGGCGGTGGCGGCCAGGGCGAGCAGGAGTGCGCAGACGAGTCGGCCGGGCTCGGCGGTGAGTTCGCGGCGCAGCCGTACCCGGCCCGGCGCGCGGCGGTCGGTGCGGGGGGTCCGGTCGGCCACGGGCAACCTCTCTGCTGGTTCGGCGGTGTCGCGCGGGCGGACGGGCGGCGGTACCGGCACCGGCTGCGCACGAACAGACAAGCGGCGGCACCGACGACCGCGCGGACCGGGCCGGAACGGCTGGGTGCCGCTCCGGCCCGGTGGCCGGCCGGGCCCGTGGTGACGGCCCGGCCGGCTCCGCCGTGCTGCCCGCCCTACCGGGCGGCGGTACGACTCAGAGACAGAGCAGGGTGCTGACGGTGCTGGCACCGCAGTTGAGCACGCTCAGCGAGCTGGTGTTCGCGAGGGCGTCGTCGATCGGGGCCGCCTCGGTCTCGGGCAGTTCCATGGTCTGGAGGTCGAGGATCGCCATGACTGGTCTCCTTCACTTCGGGGTTGATCGCCCGGCCGGCGGCCGGGAGTCGGTGGGGGGCGCGGGGCCCGCGCCCGGGGCGGACAGGCCGCGAGGGGCCCGTCAGCCGGGGGTGGTGGTGGTCGGCGGGGTGGCGCCCGGCCCGCCGGTCCAGGGGAGGAAGGGCGTCCCGGCCAGCGCCGTGCCCAGGGCCAGCAGCACCCCGGCGGAGCCGGTGGCGAGGTCCGCCGAGAGCCGCAGCAGCTGGTCGCCGGGGAAGGCGAGCCGGCCCCGATAGGGGACCTGATGCAGGGTCAGCAGCGCCCGCTGGCGGCCCAGCAGGGCTGTCGCCTCCGCTTCGTCGGCGCGCCGTCGGGTGACGGCCAGGTAGCCGAGCAGCCCCGCCCGCCCGTTGAACAGGCCCGGCTGGATGACGAATTCGGGTTCGGCGGCCCGGCGGATCGGCCGTTCCCGGTCGGCCGAGGGGCTGTCGGGGCGGTGGGCCAGCAGGGCGTCCAGCGCGAGGCCGATGCCGGCGCTGCCGGTCTCGAGGTACGGCAGCACCCGGCGGCCGTCGACGACCTGGAGGGTGCCGTCGGCGATGCTCGCGCACCGGTCGAGGTCGAGCTCCAGCAGGGTCTCGGCCTGGTCGAGCAGGGCGGTCTCACCGGTCCGCTCGTACAGGCGGACCAGGGCGAGCGCGGTGCCGGAGGCGCCGGCCAGCAGGCCCGCCCGGCGGCGGGGGTCGCCGCGGCCGGTCTTCTCCAGGGCGTCGGCCGAGGCCCTGGCGAGGGCCAGCGCCTCGTCCAGCAGCCGCGGTTCACCGGTGGCACCGGCGAAGTGCAGGAGCGTCAGGGCGATGCCGGGCGCCCCGCCGGCCAGGCCGGGGCCGGGTTCGTCCGCCGAGGCCTCGGTGAGGCGCCGCAGCAGCCCGAGGGCCGCTTCCCGCTCGCCGAGCAGGTCCAGGACGTAGGCCACACCGTGGGTGCCGGAGTACAGGCCGGCCGTGGCCGGGCGGGTCCGGGCGGCGCGGGCCAGCCACCGGACGTGCTCGGGGTCGACACCGGCACCGGTGGCGTGCAGGGCGTAGAGGACGCCGGCCGCGCCGTGGGCGAGGCCCAGGCCGCCGTGGGTGAACTGGGCGACGTCGCCGGGGAACAGCCGGTCCGCGCGCTCGGGGGTGGCCATCGCCGCGATACCGGCGGCCAGCGAGTCCCTGATCCCCGGCCAGTCGGCCTCCGGCGCGGCGAGCAGCGCCCTGGCCTCGGCCCGGTGCCCGCCCAGCTCGGGCCGGCCGGTGCGGCCGTCGGACGGGGCGGAGCCGAGCAGCCGGCGGATCTCGTCGGTGTAGCCGGGGGGCACCGGGAAGCGGCGCTCGATGGCGTCGGCGAGTTCGCCGGCCTTGCCCGGGTCGAGGGCGAGCAGCTGCGCCAGCGGCAGGAAGAGCCAGAGCCGGATCGCGGCCAGCCCGTACCGGTCGATCTGCGTCCCGGTGTGTCCCGGCGGCGCGGTGAAGCCGGCCGCGCCCAGCGCCGGGCGGACGAAGTCCTCGACGGTGCTGGCGAGTTCGAAGTCGATGAAGCAGAGGTCGCCGTCCGGCCGGATGATCAGGTTGCGCGGGTGGAGGTCGCCGAAGACCACCCCGCGGGCGTGGATCGCCGCCAGGGCCTCTTCGATCCGGTCCACGATCCCGAGCGCCTCGCGGGTGTACTCGGCGACCGAGGCCTCGTCGGCGTCCGGGTGGATCAGCGGGTAGCGGGCGGTCAGCCACTCGCTGAGGGACCGGCCCTCGACGAACTCCTGGACCAGGAACTCGTGTTCCCAGGCCGTCAGCAGCCCGTGCTGCGCGGGGACGCCGGGGACGCCCGCCAGCCGGAGCAGGATGTCGTGCTCGTTGCGCAGCCTGGTCACGGCGTCGACCCCGCGCTGGTCCAGGCCGGCGTACGGCCGGGCCTCCTTCAGCACCACCTGCGGCCCGTCGGCCCCGTCCCGGGCCAGGTAGACGCCCCCCGCGTTGGAGAAGTGCAGGACGCGCTCCACGGTGTACGGGAGCCCGGTGTCCTGCTGCGCCGCCCGTTCCGCCACGGCCGGTGCGATGCAGGCGGGCACCGGAGCCCAGGCGGGGACGGCGAACCCGGCGCCGCGGACGTCGGGCACCAGCCGTCCGTCCGGGCCGGCGAGGGCGAGCACCCGTTCCCCGGTGTCGTTGCGGCAGTAGCGCTCCGCGAACCCGCCGTACCTCAGGTAGAGCGGCCCCTCACCCCAGCGGAGGTCGCTGAGGATGTACGGCCCCCGGCGTCCGGCCAGCAGCCGGCCGAGGCCGTCGAGACATCGCTCCAGCTCGGCGTCGTCCACCGGGTAGAGCGTGCAGAACTTCCCGCTGGCGCCGCGCGCCGCGTATTTGGAGTTCTGCACCTGGAGGATGGGCAGGCCGCGCAGGAACTTGAACGTGATGCGCTCCCGCAGGCAGTACGCGTGGACCTCCTCCAGCACCTCCTCGGCGGTTTCGAGGCACGACGACACATGGATCTTCCAGCCCTGGAAGGGCAGTTGGACGTCCACCGGCCGCACCACGGTCCAGAGCTCCAGATCGCCGCGTTCCCACCCGGTGGGCAGCGGCCGTCCGACGGCGGCGAACTCCTCGTGCGCGCCCCAGCGCCGGGGCGAGTCGTAGAAGAGCGGGTCGGCAAAGGCGTAGGCCTCGTACCGGTTGTCCAACGGAAACCCTCCTCGGAGCGGGGTGCGCGAGTGGGTCGGCAGCGGAGCCGACATCCGTCACGGCCCGGGATGGCAGGGGTCGTCGGCGGATCAGTGACAGTGAGCCGGAGAAACCCGGCTGCAATGTGACTATCCGAATATGGGGGTGCTGGAGTTTACGCGCAACGGCGCGGACCCGGCCATTCCAACGGCCCGCACGCCCCCCGCTCAGCCGTGCGCCCATGAGTACGCCGGGGAGCGGACGTGTGCGCCGCCCCGGCCGCAAGGGCCCGCTCCGAGGGGGGCGACGCGGGCGGGCGGCCGTCCGGCGAGGGTGCGGAGCGCCGGCCGGGAACCGTCATTGACCTGGAAGGAAGCGGCGACCGGCGCGGTGCGCGAAGCCACCGTCGACGAAACCCCTGACGCCGGGTCACACCGGCGCGCGCACCGTGGCGTTCACGCTTCCGTCAACGGCCGCTCATGGGAGGTGGCGGGGAAATTCAGCAGGAATGGGCGGAAACATTCCCCCAGATCGATTTCCTGTTCCATTGAGGGCGCATTTCGGGGTGCCCCGAAGGCCGTTCGAAAACCGTTCGGAGTGCTGACCTCTCCGCGCGACGACATCACGAAAGGGGCGGGTGGCGGCGGCCACCCGCCCCTCAGGGGCGTCCCCTCAGGCCGGCGTCACCGGCCATCCGTGGAAAACGGTCAGTACCAGAGGTCGGGGCTGAGCTGGTAGTCGTAGCCCGAGCCGCCCTGCCAGTAGAGGCGAACCTCGGCCTTGTAGTCGTGGCCCGGGGTCGGGTTGGAGAGGGTGTAGCTGTAGCTGTACTGGCCGGAGCGGCAGGGGAACGAGGTGGAGAGGGCCTGGCTCTGGGTGGTGTAGTCCCAGAGGATGATCTGCTCGGTGCAGCTGTTGCTGCCGAGGTTGGTGACCGCCGTCGCGGTGACCTGGCCGCCGCCCGCGCTGATGCACGCCTGCTCCCAGGCGGGGCCGCCGCAGCCGCCGCCCGATGACGCCGCGGCGGTGCCCGCGCCCGCGAGGGCGATGCCGCCGAACAGCGCCGTGCCGGCCAGCACCATGGCGGCCTTCCTGATTCCCTGAACGACCATGATCGGTCCCTTCCTGTGCCTGCCCCGTCCGGGTGACCGGGCAACCGCGAGAAGACTCGACGACGGTGATGGACATTCGATGAGCACGCCGGCGGAGGCCCTTCACCCCAGGCCGCGCAGGATCTCCCGGACCTCGGCCGCGTCCGAGGCGAGGCCCAGCCGCTCGAAGTGGCCCAGGGCCTGGGTGAGGCAGGCCCTGGCCCGGTCGGTGTGGTGCAGCCCGGCCAGCGCCCGCCCGAGGACCCGCAGCAGGGTGCCCTCCAGCATGCCGCCGACCTGGCGGGCCTGCGGGAGCGCCTCCTCCGCGGCCCGGACGGTGGCCCGTTCCCGGCCGGCCGCGAGGTGGATGTGGGCGATCAGGCTGCCGGTGGCGGCCTGGAAGCCGATCATGCCGAAGGAGCGGAACCGCTCCAGCCCGTGCTCCGCCGCGTCGAGGGCGGGCGCCAGGTCGCCGCACAGGTGCAGCACCCGGGCGAGGTAGTACCGGCCGACCGCTTCGGAGATGGAGACCTGCGCGCCTGTCAGTTCGGCACAGCGTTCGGCGGCGGCCCTCGCCTCGGCCAGGTGCCCGCACTGGGCCCGGTTGAAGGCGAGTTCGCCGAGCGCGAGCCCCTCGGCGGTGCCGTCGTCCAGCCGCTGGAAGACCGCCGCGGCCTCCTCCAGCGGGCCGATGGCCGCGCCGAACTCCCGCAGGGCGCGGGCGTTCGCGCCGAGCAGCTGGAGGACGTTGGCCCGCAGCCGCAGCCGGTCCGGCCCGTCGCACAGCTCCAGGCAGCGGCGGAGTTCCGCGCCCGCCCGCGCATAGGAGTTGGCGTGCCAGAGCATGCTGCCCCGGACCGAGCGGGCCAGTGCCTCGGCCGCGCGGTCGCCGCGGGCCAGGGCGGCGGCGGCGACCTGGCCGGCGAGGTCGGCGACCGTCGCGATGTAGCCGCGGCCGAAGAGGACGGAGCCCATCTTGTCCAGCAGGTCGGCGGTCTCGGCCAGCGGCAGGCCGGGGTCCTGGCAGGCGCGGTCGATCACCGCGCGGTGGAGGGCGGTCCTGGACCGCATCCAGGCGGTGGCGGACTCCACCGTGCCGAACTCCTGCCCCGGCACGGTGGTCGTGGCCTCGATGAGACTGCGCCGGGCGCGGTCGACCCGGTGCGCGGTCTCCTCGGCGTTGCGGGCGCTGGCCAGGGCGAAGTCCAGCAGCCGGGCGAACGCCGCCGTCACCGAGGCGGGAGTGTCCTCATGGCCGCTCCGCTGCCGGGCGAACACCCTCAGCAGGTCGTGGAAGCCGTACCGGTCGGCGGCGGGCGACTGCAGCAGGTTGAGGTCGACCAGCGTCTCCAGGAGGTCGCGGGTCTCCTCGGGGCCGCTGCCGAGCAGCGCCCCGGCGGCGGCGACGCAGAGCTCGGGGGCGTCCGGCAGCGCGAGCAGCCGCATGGCGCGCGCCTGCGGTGCGCTGAGCCGGGCGTAGGAGAGCGCGAGAACGGATTCCACGGCGGTTTGGTGGCAGGCGAGTCGGGCGAGCCGGGTCTGCTCGTCGGCGAGGCTCGCGGCCAGCACGCCCAGGGTCTGCGCGGGGTCGGCCGCCAGCCGGGAGCCGGCCACCCGGACGGCCAGGGGCAACAGGCCGCAGGCGGTGACGATCGCCAGTGCCGCCTCGGGCTCGGCCTCGGTCCTGGCCCGGCCGGCGATGCCGGCGAGCAGGTCGAGCGCCTCGGCCGGCTCCATCGCGTCGAGGTGGAGGTGGCGGGCGCCCGGCAGCGCGGTCAGCCAGGCGCGGCTGGTGACCAGCACCGCGCAGGTCCGCGAGCCCGGGAGCAGCGGCGCGATCTGCTCGGCGGTGGCCGCGTTGTCGAGCAGGAGCAGCAGCCGGCGGCCGGTGACCGTCGTGCGGTAGAGCGCGGCGCGCTCTACCGGGTCGGCGGGGATCTCGCGGTCCTCCACGCCCAGGGCGGTCAGGAAGGCGCCGAGCGCCTCGGCGGGGTCGAGCGGATCGGCCTGGGCGCCGCGCAGGTCGATGTGGAGCCGGCCGTCGGGGAAGCGGTCGCCCAGGGCCTGCGCGACGTGCACGGCCAGGCTGGTCTTGCCGACCCCGCCTATCCCGTTGACCGCCGAGATGACGACGGCGCCCGGGTCCGGGCCGGCGAGCACCTCGGTCAGTTCCGCGACGGCGGCCTGTCGGCCAGTGAAGTCCGATACGGCAGCGGGCAGTTGGTCGGGTACCGGCGGCCGCGCCGAACCGGCCGGCTGGTCAGGGGAGTCGGGCCTCGCGTGGACTCCGGGCCGGCCCGGGGTGCCGAGGGCGGGGTCGGCGCGGAGGACGCGGGCGTGCAGCGCGTCCAGTTCCGGACAGCCCAGCCCTTCGGCGCGGTAGAAGCGCCGGGCGTCGGCGTACACGGCGTGGGCCTCGGCCGGCCGGCCCGACAGGTGGTACTCCCGCATCAGCAGGGCCCGGAACCGTTCCCGGAAGGGGTGGGCGAAGACGGCCTGGTCGAGGTCGACGAGGCAGGACGGGCTGTCCCCGAGGTCGACGTCGAGGCCGAGCTTCGACTCCAGCGCGTCTACCCGGCGCTCGGCCAGATGGCGGCGCAGCTCGGCGGCGTGCCGGCCGGGCAGCCCGGCGAGCGGCTCCCCCTCGTGCAGGGCGAGCGCGCGGGTGAGCAGTTCGCGGGCGCGCGGCCGCTCACCGGCGGCGAGGGCGTCGTCGGCGCCGGCGACGAGGAGGTCGAACGTGCCGGTGTCGAGTGCCTCGGCTGGCACGTCGAGGCGGTAGCCGCCGTCGACCGTCACCAGCAAGTGCTCGGCGCCGTGGTTCCTGAGCTCCCTGCGCAGCCGGTAGGCGTGGGTGGCCAGGACGGACCTGGGCCGGTTCGGCGGGCTGTCCTCGTCGAAGATGCCGTCGCCGAGCCGGGCGGACGTGAGCACCCGGCCCGGCTGGCCGAGCAGCATGGCCAGAAAGGCCTGTTGCTGCCGGCGCCCGAGCGCCAGGCGCCGGTCGCCGTGCCAGGCGGCCAGCGGGCCCAGGAGGCGGAAGCGAAGGCCGGCTCCGGCCGCTCGCTCGACTGCGGTGGTCTCCATGTCGGGTCTCCCTGTGGACTCGGAGGTCCCGGGCCGGCGCGGGGAGACGGCGGGCGCACGTCTTCGGCCCGGCCGGCCCGAGGACCGGTCAGGGTTTGTCCGGCAGTTCGCGCGCGGCGGGGATTGCCGGACAAGCCCTGACCGAAAGGCGTCGGCCGGTCAGGCCGCCGAGCAGCCGGTGGGCGGGGGCAGGACCACGTAGGGGCTCTCGGTGGAGGCGGGGCCGGCGAGCGGGCCCCGGGTCTGGCCCGGCACATAGGTGATCCCGGGCTGCCGTTCCCAGAGGGTGCGGTTGCAGGTGTCGGTGATCAGGAGGTCGCCGTTGCGCCAGAGGGTCAGCCGGGCGTGCGGGTGCCCGCCGGTGCCGCTCTCCCAGCAGAGGCCGCCGGACGCGTTGAGGACGACCAGGTTGCCGTCGGCGCGCATGACCGCCTTGGCGCCGCAGCCGACGGTGCCGGACGCCCAGGTCGCGGACTGGCGTGACCAGTCGTGGCCGGGCGCGTAGTAGGTGACGAGGTTCCCGTCGGACTGCATGATGAGGCGAGCGGTGCCGTACTGGCCCCGGTTGTCGATGTGCCGGCCGTCGTTCGGGAGCTGTTCGTCGTCCCAGATACTGGCGGTCGGCGCGTCGTAGGCGGCGTGGGCGGTGCCCTGGGCGGCCAGGACGCTCGCCGCGGCCAGGGCCGTGGCGGCGGCGACGCCGGCGAGCCTGCGGGTGATTCGTGCGACGGTGCTGCTCAACTGCTTGTCCCTCTTCCCTCGCCCGGTGCTGGTACGGCGGCCGGCCTGGTCGGGCGGGTGACGGCGGCCGCTGAGGGGATTGTGTGACCCGCCGATTGACGGATGATCAACGCGTTCGTTTACGTCCCGCCGGGGCCGCCGGTCCGCGGGACCAGCGCGGCGACCGGCCAGGCGGGGCGGCGCACCAGCCGGTCCGCCGCGGCCCGCAGCGGACCCGGCAGATGGTCGCAGACGGCGGCCAGCGTCCGGGCGGCCGTCGGTTCGCGGGCCAGCCGGTCGGTGCCGAGCACCCGGCCGAGCAGCGCCTGTGCCTCACCGGGGGTCATCCGGCCGAGGCTGACGGCGTGACATGCGACGCGCTCGCCCGGGGCGCCGAGCGGCAGCGGGCCGGGGCCGTCGGCGGTGACGAGGGCGGCGCAGCCGGGCGCCACGGGCAGCAGCGGGCCCGCGCGGTCGGCGGTGGCGGCCCCGTCGAGGACGACCAGGACCCTCCGGTCGGCCAGCAGCCGGTGGTACAGCGTGCGGCGGTCGGCCGGGTCCGGCGGCACGGCCCGCTCCTCGACGCCCAGCGCGCGGACGAACGCCGCCAGGACGGCGGGCACCGTCGGGGCGTCCCGGCCGTGGAGATCCGCGTACAACTGGCCGTCCGGGTAGGCGGCGCCGGCCAGGTGGGCGGCATGGACGGCGAACGCGCTCTTGCCGGCTCCCCGGGGGCCGGTCACCGTGACGAGCGGTGGGCCGGTCCGGTCCGGTGCGGTCAGGGTCTCCGCGACCGCGGCCAGTTCCTCCCCGCGCCCAGTGAAGTCACCCAGGTCGGGCGGCAGTTGGAAGGGGCGCAGCACCGGGCGGACGGGGGTGCGGGCCGGCGCGGGCGTCCAGGTGTCCGCCCGCAGTTCCAGGTCGAGTTCGAGGCGGGAGCGCCGCGCCTCGTCCCGCCGGGCGGCCAGCAGGCGGCGTTCGTGTGCGGCGAAGGGCCCCGGCACGTCGTCCAGGGCCCGGCCCGTCCAGAGGTCCAGGGCGTCGGACAGCAGGGTGCGGGCGCGTTCCGGCTGCCAGTTGCGGCGGGCGGTGGCGGCGTCGGCGAGCGCGGTCAGGAAGGCCGTGCGGTCGATGCCCGCCGGGTCGGCGTCCAGCCGGTAGCCCTTGGCCTCGTGCCGCAGGATGCTCGGGCCGCCCGCGTCCAGCGCGCTGCGGAGCCGGTACACGTTGCCGGGCAGGGCGCCGGCGCGGTCCGGGGCCTCGTCGCCCTCCTCGCCCCAGACCCCGTCGATGATCTCGCCGACCGGGACGGGGCGGCCGGCCTGGGCGAGCAGGACGGCGAGGACGGCCCGGTCCTGGGCCCGGTTGATCCGCAGCTCGCGGCCGGCCCGCCAGGCCTTCAGCGGTCCGAGGGTGGTGAAGTGGAGCTCCAGCGCGTTCCTCCTGCGCTTCGACGAACGGATCGACGGTTCGTCATGCTACAGACCAACGGGTACGGGGCTCTCGGGGCCGGGGTACGGGACTCCGCCGGCCCGGACTCCGTCTCAGATCCACCCCTCGCGGGCCGCGTGGAGGCCCAGCTGGATCCGGGTGCTCACCCCCGCCCGGTCCAGGAGCCGTCGCACCCGCCGCTCCACCGTCCGCTTGCTGACCCCGAGGTGGGTGGCCACCGCGCGGTCGGGGAGACCGGCCACCAGCAGCGACAGCAGCCGCAGATCACTCGGCGAAGGTCTGGCCGACACCGTCCCGGCGCCCACGCTCTCCGGGGTTCCGTCCGGCCGGGGGAGCACCGGTGTCGCGGACTCCCAGACGCTCTCGAACAGCGCCTCCACCACGGCGATCAGGCTGGGGTGTCGGATCAGGAGGCCGAAGCGCTCCTCCCCGCCGCCCGGGTCCAGGGGGATCAGGGCCCGGCCGGCGTCGGACAGCAAGAGCTTGACCGGCACGGCCGGCGCCGTCCGCATCAACTCGCCACTGCACAGGGACGACTCGATCAGGTTCTCGTCCGGTGCCTGGGACAGGGCCGACTGCTCGTACACCACCCGGTAGCTCAGCCCCTCGGCCATCCGGGCGAGCTGGGTGGGCAGGTTGTCCGCCGCGGACAGCGCGAAGACCGGCGGCTTGACCAGGGCGCGCACCTCCTTGCGGGCACTCTCCTGGACGTCCTGGACGGCGGCCGCCAGGGCCTGGTGTCCGGCGACCACCTGGACGATCTCCGTGGTGTCGCGGGCCGGCGCGGACCGGCGGTAGACGTCGGCCAGCCGCTGGACGCTGGTCCGGGCCTCCTCCAGTTCCCGCTGGCGCCTGGCCAGGAGATTGCGGAAGGCCAGCTCCGGCTCGCGCGCGCGGTAGCGGCCGCCCACCGGCTGGACGAGCCCCTGCTCCGCCAGGGCCGCCAGCCCCACCCGCACCTGGTGCTGCGGACGGCCGGTCGCGGCGGCCAGTTCCGCGAGCTGGGCGGCGGGGCGGGTGACCAGTGCCAGGTAGACGTGCTCCGCCTCGGCTCCCAGGCCGAAACCGTCGAGCAGCCGCCCTTGTTCTTCCAGCGCCTCCAGCAACCGACTTCGCCCCTTCGTGACGATCGGCTCGTACCCCATCGGCTCGCCGGCCGGTACGGGCCGGGTCGGATCGGCCTCCGAATGACGTGGCCATGATCACCGTAAAGAGAAGCCCTACGGCAGTCAATGGGCACTCATGAAGATTGCGTGGCGAAGTACCGTACGGGCGGCCCGAAGTGAGCATCCGTACCGCCCAGGGGGATCCGGGCTGTCGGGGGCACGCCGTTGACGGGCAACCGCCACCGCCGAGAGGGATGTCCGGGCACGGAGCGCACCAGAATCTCACCAGCCCTGCCACCCCCGGAAGTTCCCCAGAGGAGACCTGTGCGATCCCCCACTCCACGGCTCCGGCGCCTGATAGCCGTCGGCGCCGCTCTCGCCGCTCTCGCCGCGACGCCCGCCGGCCCCTTCAGCGCGGTCGCGGCCCCCGCACCCGCGAACGGCCCCGCCGTCGCCCCCGGCACGAGTTCACGCACCATCACCCTGCTCACGGGTGACAGGGTCACCCTGACCACCCTGGCGACCGGGCAGGTCATCACCTCGGTGACACCGGCCCGGGACAGCACCGGTGTGGTGCACACCCTGACCGTCGGCGACGACACCTACGTCTACCCGGACAGCGTCCTCCCCTATGTCGCCGCCGGAATCCTCGACAAGCGGCTGTTCGACGTCACCGCGCTGGTGGCGGACGGCTACGACGACGCGCAGGCGTCCGCACTCCCGCTGATCGTCCAGTACGACAGGAGTGCCCGCGGCGCCGCGGACGGCCCGGCCGCCGCGAAGCTGACCACCTCGCGGGATCTCCCCGCGATCAACGCCACGGCCTCGACCGTCAGGCGGGACGACTCCGCCGCCGCCTGGCGGCAGCTGACCGCCGTCACGGCCCGGGGCGCCGCGCCGGCCTTCGCCGGCGGTGTCAGCCACATCTGGCTGGACGGCAGGGCCACGGCGAATCTGGCCGACAGCACCGCGCAGATCGGCGCACCCGAGGTGTGGTCCGGGGGCAACACCGGCGCGGGCATCAAGGTGGCCGTCCTGGACACCGGCATCGACACCGGGCACCCCGACCTCGCCGACCGGGTGGCGGGCAGTCAGAGTTTCGTCCCCGGCGAGTCCGTCGAGGACGTCCACGGGCACGGCACCCACGTCGCCTCCACCGTCGCCGGTACCGGCGCGGCCTCCGGCGGCAAGGAGAAGGGCGTCGCGCCGGACGCGCGGCTCGTCGTCGGCAAGGTCCTCGGCGGCCCGGGCGCCACCGGCCTGGACTCCTGGATCATCGCGGGCATGACCTGGGCGGCCGAGACCGAGCACGCCAGGATCGTCAGCATGAGCCTCGGCGACCCCTCCGTCGTCGGCGACGGCAGCGACCCGCTGAGCCAGGCCGTGGACGCCCTGAGCGCCCGGACCGGCGCGCTGTTCGTGATCGCCGCGGGCAACTCCGGTGCGGGGGGCGTCTCCTCCCCCGGCTCCGCGACCTCGGCGCTGACCGTCGGCGCGGTCGACTCCGGCGACAACCTCGCCGACTTCTCCAGCACCGGCCCGCGCGCCCTCGACGGCAACCCCAAGCCCGAACTCACCGCTCCCGGTGTGGACATCGTGGCCGCCCGCTCGCAGCACACCGACGGAAGCGGCTACTACACCACCATGAGCGGCACCTCGATGGCGACGCCACACGTCGCCGGCGCGGCCGCGCTGCTCGCCGCCGCGCACCCGGACTGGACCGGCCGGCAGATCAAGGACGACCTGGTCAGCACCACGCACCTGACGCCCGGCATCACCGTCGGCGACGGCGGCGCCGGCCGGCTGGACGCCAGGGCCGCGGTGCTCGGCAGCGTCCACGCCACCGCCACCGCGTGGTCCGGCTTCTACTCCTGGCCGCACGGCGCCGACCGGCCCCGCACCAGGACCGTGACCTACCGCAACACCGGCAGTGCGGACGTCACCCTCAGGCTGGCGCTGGACACCCCGGCCCCCGCGGGCGTGTTCAAGCTCTCCGCCGACTCGGTGACCGTACCCGCGGGCGGCACCGCCGACGTCGCCCTGACCGGCGACCCGGCGAAGGCACCCGCCACCGGCAACCTCGACGGGCAGCTGCTGGCCACCGACCCGGCCACCGGCGGCGTCGTGGCGCACACCCTCGTCGGCATCAACGTCGAGAGCGAGCGCTACAACCTGACCGTCAACGCGACCGGCCGCGACGGCGGCCCGCTCCAGGGTCTCGCCGAGGTCTACGACCTGCACACCGGTGACGTCCTCCTCGCCCAGCTGGACGGCACCACCACCCTGCGGCTGGCGCCCGGCACCTACGCGGTCCTGACGACCGCCGACCTCCCGGGTGCCGAGAAGCCGGACGGTCTCGGCCTCGCGGTGCTGTCCGACCCGCAGGTCGAGCTCACCGCCGACCGGACGGTCGCGCTCGACGCCCGCCGGGCGCACCAGGTGCAGGTCCGCACGCCCAGGGAGGCGACCGCCTCCCAGTACCGGATGGAGTGGTACCGGGGCCTGAGGGAGACCGGCGGCCTGGACGAAGTCCTGCTGATCCCGCTGAAGTACACCAGCATCTGGGCCCAGCAGACCACTCCCGTCACCACCGGCGCCTTCCACTTCCTCACCCGCTGGCGGCTCGGCCAGAGCACGCTGGAGGTGAACGGGGCGGGCACGGAGTTCACCGACCTCGTCCAGCAGGTAGGCTCCACGGCATTCGCCCCCGGCCGCAGCCGCCTGCGCGCCGTCCACGCCGGCCAGGGCGCCGCCGCCGACTACGCCCGCATCGACGCCAGGGGCAGGGCCGTCGTGGTGGACGCCAACTCCACCGTCCCGCCCACCGCGCAGTCCGCGGCCGCGGTCGCGGCCGGTGCCAGGCTGCTGCTGGTCGTCAACGACACCGAGGGCCGCCTCAGCACCTGGTACGGCAACGCCGACTACACCGACGCGCCCATCCAGGTGGCCTCGCTGACCAAGGTCGAGGGCAAGAAGCTGGAAGCCGCGATCGCCAAGGGCGACGACCGCCTGGACGTCACCGCCCGTGACCACCGCGACTACGTCTACGACCTGGTCGACCGCCACGACGGCGCCGTCCCGGCCGACCTGCTGTACCAGCCGAAGGAGTCCGGCCTCGCCACCGTCCGGCAGAACTTCACCTCGCCCTCTCGCGTCCTCGGCGGCGAATTCCGTTACGACCTCCAGGACTTCAACAGCCGCGGCTTCGGCTTCGCCGAGTACCAGCCCATGCCGCGGGCCCGCGTCGACTACGTGGGCACCCAGCAGGGCTTCACCTGGTACGAGCAGTCCACCCTCGGCTCGATCGTGGAGGAGCGGGCGGTGCCGCGCACCTACGCGGCCGGCACGACCACCGACCACCGGTGGTTCTCCGCGCCACTGCACCCGCGGCTGAACACCGGCACCTGGCTGCCCAGCCGCACCGGCGACTGGATGGTCGTCAACATCCCCGGCTGGGGCGACGGTGAAGCGGGCCGCTCCGGCTTCGCGCTGAGCGACGACCTCAAGGAGAACCTGGCGCTCTACCGGGGCGGCACCCTGCTGGCCCGGCAGGACGGCCAGGCGCTCTACCTGACCGTCCCCGCCTCGGCGAAGCCCGAGCCGTACCGCCTGGTCGCCACGACCGGCCAGAGCGGGGTCTTCGCCTACGGCACCGGCACCACCACCGAGTGGACGTTCACCTCCGCGACCGCTCCGGACGGCTACGACTACCTCCCGCTCGTCCAGCTCGACTACAACCTGGGCGCGGACTCCGACGGCGCGATCCACCGCAACGCGCGCATCGGCGTCACCGCCTCGCCGATGGACAACGCCACCCGGGCCGGGAGGATCACCAGCACCTCCCTGGAGGCCTCCTACGACGGCGGCGCCACCTGGACCAGGCTGAACCCGGACCGCGACGGCACCGCCGAACTGTCCGCGCCGCCGCACAACTCCGGCTTCGTCTCCCTGCGGGCGAAGGCCACGGACAGCAACGGCAACTCCGTCACCCAGACCCTGCTGAACGCGGCGCGGCTGAGGTGAGGCCGGGGCCGTGACGGCGGTTCGCGGGACCGCCGGTCGGGACCGGCCGGCGGACCGTGAACGGCGACAGACGCGGGCCCGCCCCGAATCCGGGGGCGGGCCCGCGCCATACGGTTCGGCGGGTCCGGGCCTGCCGCCGCGTGGTGCCGCTCAGTCCAGCGGCGGCGGGCCGGGGGCCTCCTTCGGGAGGCGGGCCGCGACCAGGGCGCCGAGGGCCACGGCCCCGGCGGTGGCCAGCAGCGCCGCCCGGTAGGGGCCGGGCTCGGTGCCGTGGGTGCCGTCGTCGGCGAGGGCACCGATCAGGGCCGCGGTGACGGCGATGCCGAGGGCGCCGCCGAGGGTGCGGACGATGGTGAACAGGCCCATCGCCTGGCCCATGGCGGGCGGCGGCACCTCGGCGAAGCCGGCGATCTGGACGGTGAGCACCCCGGTGCCGAGAACCAGCCCGATGCCGAGCATCAGCGCCCGCACCGCCCAGGCGTTCCCGCCGACGCCCGGGACGGCCAGCGCCGCCAGGACGAGGGCCGCGAGCAGCAGTGCGGGCACGGCGAGACGGCGCGGTCCGACCCGGGGCAGCAGCCGGTCCACCACCTGCGAGGCCGCCATCAGGCCGATCGCCTCCGGGAAGACGCTCAGCCCGGCGTCCAGCGCCGAGGCCCCGAGGGCGGCCTGGTAGAGCAGCGGGAAGACGAACAGCGCGCCCATCAGCCCGGCCGCCGTCAGCAGGGCGAGCCAGGAGGCGGCGCCGAACACCCGGTCGGCGAGCAGCCGAAGGTCCACCAGCGGCTTGTCGGCCCGTAGTTGGTGCCGGACGGCGAGGCCGAGGAGGAGCAGTCCGAGCACCCCGCTGACCGCCACCGCCGGCGAGGCCCAGCCGTGCGCCGGGCCGAAGCCGAGCGCGTAGGTGAGCAGGCCGAGGCCGGGGGTGGCGAGCAGGAAGCCGAGGGTGTCGAAGCGGCCGGCCGGGGGCTCGCCCTCCGAGGCGAGGCCGATGGCGCCGATCAGCACGGCCGCCGCCCCGATCGGCACGTTCACCAGGAACAGCCAGTGCCAGGAGAGGTGTTCGGTGAGGAAGCCGCCGAGCGGCGGACCGAGGGCGGGCATCAGGGCGGTCGGCACGATCAGCACCTTGCCGAGCCCGGCCCGTTCGTGCGGCTCGAAGGCCCGGAAGAGCAGCGTCATGCCGACCGGGGTGAGCAGCCCGCCGGCCACGCCCTGCACCGCCCGGGCGGCGGAGAGCGAGCCCAGATCGGGGGCGGCGGCGCAGACGGCCGAGGCCGCCGTGAACGCCGCCAGCGAGCCCAGGAAGACCCGCTTGACCCCGAACCTGTCGCCCAGCCAGCCCGCCACCGGGAGCCCGACCGCGAGGCCAACCAGGAAGGCGACCTCGACGGCGTTGGCCGCGGAGACGGGGCGGCCGAAGTCCTCGGCGATGGTGAACAGGGCCGGGTTGACGATCGTCGAGTCCAGGCCGTTCATGCACATCGCGGCCGTGTAGACGACGACCACGGCGACGCGCCCCGCGAGGAGGGGGCGCGCCGGGGTCTCGGTTACCGGACCGGGCACAGATCGGTCCAGTTCTCGGTGATCCAGTCCAGGGCGCGGGCGCGCTCGCACGGCCCGTGGGCGACGGTCCAGCCGGCCGGGACGGCGGCGAAGGCCGGCCAGAGCGAGTGCTGGCCCTGGTCGTTGACGAGGGCGAGGAACTCGCCGTCACCGTCGAAGGGGTTGGCGGGGGCGTCACTCATGGGGCTGGTTCTCCAGGTGTTCGGCGACCACGCGCGCGATGTGCGCGATGGGGGCGGGCAGGGTCATGTCCTTGTGCGAGCAGGCGACATCGGTGTTGTCGATCCGGCCGGAGACGTACGGGGTCCAGGTCTCGGGGGTGAGCGTCTCGTCGATGGTGTCGACGGTGGCGCGGAAGAACAGCACGTCGCCGTCGAAGACCCGGTGGTCGTAGCCGCGCACCAGGTGGTTGGTGTTGAGGTAGATGTGGTTGAGCGCTTCCAGCGTGGCCTCGTCGAGCCCGGCCAGCGGGCTGCCCTCGCGGCGCAGCAGCGCGGTCACGGTGGCGAGTTCGAGCGGCTGCCCGTCGAGGTCCTCGGGGCCGTGGCCGCCCATGGTGAGCAACGCCTCCAGGGCTTCGGCCTGGTCGGGCACGGGCAGGTCGCGGAAGCCCTCGGCGGGGTAGGCGTCCAGGATGGCCAGCAGCTCGACGGCGCAGCCGAGTTCCTGGAGCCGGGTGGCCATGGCGTGCGCGATGATGCCTCCGGTGGACCAGCCGAGCAGCCGGTAGGGGCCGTCGGGCCGGACTTCGCGGAGCCGGTCGACGTAGTGCGCGGCCAGCTCCTCCAGGGTCCGCGGCAGCGGCAGCCCGGCGGTGGCGGCGCCGACGCCCTGGGCCTGGAGGCCGTAGATCGGCACGTCGGCGGGCAGGTGGCGGATCAGACCGGTGTAGCACCAGCTGAGGCCGCCGGCCGGGTGGACGGCGAACAGCGGGGCCTGCTTGCCGGGCCCGGCCGGGCGCAGCGGCAGCAGTACGTCCAGCGCGTCGGCGCCGTGGGCGTCGGAGGAGAGGGCGGACTCCAGGGCGGCCACGGTGGGGGCCTGGAACAGGGTGCCGATGCCGACCTCCAGGCCGAGGACGGCCCGGATCCGGGCGGCGAGGCGGACGACCAGCAGCGAGTGGCCGCCGAGGGCGAAGAAGTCGTCCTCCACGCCGACCGCCGGGACGCCCAGGACTTCGGCGAAGAGTTCGCGGAGCTGCTGCTCGCGCGGGGTGCGCGGTGGGCGGCCGGCACCCGCGGCCGGGGCCTCGGGGGCGGGCAGGGCGCGCCGGTCGAGCTTGCCGTTGGCGGTGAGCGGCAGCCGGTCCAGCAGGACGACGGCGGACGGCACCATGTGCGCGGGCAGGTCGCCGGAGGTGTGGGCGCGCAGGTCCTCGGCGGTGACGGGGCGGGCCGGGACGGCGTAGCCGACCAGGCGCTTGTCGCCGGGCACGTCCTCGCGGACGATCACGGCGGCGTCGGCGACGTCCGGGTGGGCGGCCAGCACGGCCTCGATCTCGCCGAGTTCGATCCGGAAGCCGCGGATCTTGACCTGCTGGTCGGCCCGGCCGAAGTACTCCAGGACGCCGTCGGCGCGGCGGCGGGCGAGGTCGCCGGAGCGGTACATCCGGGTGCCGCGCTCGCCGAAGAGTTCGGCGTGCGGGTCGGCGACGAACCGTTCGGCGCTGAGCGCGGGGCGGCCGAGGTAGCCGCGGGCGAGGCCGGCGCCGGCCACGTACATCTCGCCGGTGACGCCGGGCGGGACGGGCTGGAGGTGCTGGTCCAGGACGTAGACCCGTAGGTCGGGGATGTTGACGCCGATGGTGCTGCTGGTGCCGGCGGCGGCGCTCGCCCGGTCCAGGGCGATGTACGAGACGTGCACGGTGGTCTCGGTGATGCCGTACATGTTGACCAGCGTCGGGGCGTTGTCGGTGTGCCGCTCGTACCAGTCGTCCAGTCGGCCGAGTTCCAGTGCCTCGCCGCCGAACACCACGTAGCGCAGGGCGAGTTCACTGCCCGGGCGGTCCCGGTCGGCGGCGCTGAGCTGGTAGAAGGCGGACGGGGTCTGGTTGAGGACGGTGACGCGCTCGCGGGCGAGCAGGTCGAGGAAGGCGGCCGGGTCGCGGCTGACCAGGTGCGGGACGACGACCAGCCGGCCGCCGTACAGCAGGGCTCCCCACAGCTCCCAGACCGAGAAGTCGAAGGCGTAGGAGTGGAAGAGCGTCCAGACGTCCTCGGCGCCGAAGCCGAACCAGTGGTCGGTGGCGCTGAACAGCCGGACGACGTTGTGGTGGGTGACGGGCACGCCCTTGGGCCGGCCGGTGGAGCCCGAGGTGTAGATGACGTAGGCGACGTCGTCCGGGCGCAGCGGCCGGGTGCGCTCGTGCTGGGCCAGCGGGGTGGCCGGGTGGGCCGCCGGCTCCGGTCCGTCGACGAGGAGTTGGGGCACCTGGTGGGCGGGCAGCCGGGCGGCCGTGGCGGCGTCGGTGAGCAGCGCGGCGGGTTCGGCGTCGGCCAGCATGTAGGCGAGCCGGTCGGCCGGGTAGTCGGGGTCGAGCGGCAGGTAGGCGGCGCCGGACTTGGTGACGGCCAGCAGGGCGGTGACGAGCTCCGACGAACGCGGCAGCGCGAGCGCGACGATGGTGCCGGGGCCGATCCCCCGGGCGGCCAGCAGCCGGGCCAACCGGTCGGCGCGGGCGCCGAGTTCGCGGTAGTCGAGGGAGTCGTCGCCGCAGCTGACGGCGGTGGCGTCCGGGTGGGCGAGCGCCGCCGCCTCGAACAGCTCGGGCAGGGTGGCGCCGGGGACGGAGGTGACCGGCCGGCCGTTCCACTCGACCAGGGCGCGCAGCCGCTCCTCCTCACTGGTCAGCGGCAGCAGGCCGATCGTGGTGTCGGGCGCGGTGGCGGCGGCGGTGAGCAGCCGGGCGAGCCTGGCCGACAGGGCCTCGGCGGTGGCCGGGTCGAAGAGGTCGGTGCGGTACTCCAGGAAGCCGGCGATGCCGCCGTCGCGCAGTTCGCCCGCGTTGAGGGTGAGGTCGAACTTGGCGGTGCCGGACGGCACGGCGGCGATCCGGGCGGTGAGGCCGCCGCCGAGGGCGAACTCCTCGTCGGGGACGCTCTGCCAGGCCAGCATGGTCTGGAACAACGGGTGCCGGGCCAGTGAGCGCGGCGGGTTGAGCTCCTCGACCAGCCGGTCGAAGGGCAGGTCGGCGTGGTCGTGGGCGCCGAGGACGGCGGTGCGGGCGCGGTCGAGCAGCTCGCGGAAGGTGGGGTCGCCGGACGTGTCGGTGCGCAGGACCACCGAGTTGACGAAGTAGCCGACGAGGGAGGCGGTTTCGTCGCTGTCCCGGCCGGCGACGGGGGTGCCGATGGGGATGTCGGTGCCGGCGCCGTGCCGGGTGAGCAGGGCGGCGAGGCCGGCCTGGACGGCCATGAAGACGCTGGTGCCGGTGGTGCGGGCGAGCGCGGCCAGGGCGGCGTGGGCGTCGGCGCCGAGGGCGAACGGCACGGTGGCGCCGTGGTGGGCGGCGACGGGCGGCCGGGGGCGGTCGGTGGGCAGTTCGAGCTGGTCGGGCAGGCCGGCCAGGGTCTTGCGCCAGTGGTCGAGCTGGCGGACGGCGAGCGGACTGGGCGCTTCGGCGCTGCCGAGCAGCTGCCGCTGCCAGGCCACGTGGTCGGCGAACTGGACGGCCAGTGGCGGCAGTTCGGGTGCGCGGCCGGCCAGGCGGGCGGTGTAGGCGGCGGCCAGGTCGCGGGCCAGCGGGGTGGTGGAGGCGCCGTCCCCGGCGATGTGGTGGAGCAGCAGGAGCAGCGTGTGCCGGCCGTCGCCGTCCTCGAACAGGCTGACCCGCAGCGGCGGTTCGGCGGCCAGGTCGAAGGCGTACCGGACGGCCTCGGCGAGCGTCGGCCCGGTGTGCAGGGGGACGGTCGCGGGCGGCAGCACCCGCTGGTACGGCTCGTCGGCCCCGGGGTCGCCGGGCCGACGCTCGCCGCTCCCGGGCTCGACGTACACCGTGCGCAGGATCTCGTGCCGGGCCGCGAGGTCGGTGACGGCGAGCGCGAGGGCGTCGCGGTCGAGCGGGCCGGTGAGGGTGAGGACGAGCGGGATGTTGTAGGTGGGGCTGGGGCCTTCGAGCCGGTGCAGGAACCAGAGTCCGCGCTGGGCCGGCGAGAGCGGGGTGCGCTCCGCCCGCTCCACGGCGGTCAGGGCCGGGCGCGGCTCGGGTGCCGAGCGCTCACGCAGCAGGGCGGCGAGCGCGGCCGGGGTGGGGTGGCGGAAGACGTCGGCGAAGCCGACGGCGGCGCCGAGGGTGTCGCGCAGACGGGCGGCGAGGCGGCCGGCGAGCAGCGAGTGACCGCCGAGGTCGAAGAACCCGGCGTCCCGGCCGGGCACTTCGGGCAGGTCGAGCACGGCCGCGAACAGGCCGCAGATGACCTCCTCCTGCGGGGTCGCGGGGGCGGCCCCGGGCGCCGGGCCGTCGGCGGCCGGCTCGGGCAGGGCGCGGTGGTCGAGCTTGTCGTTGGCGGTGCGCGGCAGTTCGTCGAGGACGAGGACGGCGGCGGGCACCATGTGGCCGGGCAGCCGCTCGGCGAGCGCGGAGCGCAGGTGGCCGGCGTCGAGGGCGGCACCGGCGGCGGGGACGGCGTAGCCGAGCAGCCGCTTGCCGTGCGGGCCCGGGCGGGCGATCACCACGGCCTGGGCGACGCCCGGTTCGGCGGCCAGCACGGCGGCGATCTCGCCGGGTTCGATCCGGAAGCCGCGGATCTTCACCTGGTCGTCGGCGCGGCCGAGGAACTCCAGGGTGCCGTCGGGGCGGCGGCGGGCGAGGTCGCCGGTGCGGTACATCCGGCCGCCGGGCGGCCCGAACGGGTCGGCGAGGAAGCGCTCGGCGGTGAGGTCGGGGCGGCCGAGGTAGCCGCGGGCCAGGCAGGCGCCGGCCACGTACAGTTCGCCGGTGGCGCCGTCGGGCGCGGGCCGCAGCGAGCCGTCGAGGACGTAGGCGCGCGAGCCGCGGACCACCCGGCCGACCGGGGTGCCGTCGGGGCCCGGGGTCCAGGAGTAGGCGTCGACGGTGGTCTCGGTGGGGCCGTAGAGGTTGAGCGGGCGCAGGCCCGGCACGGCGGTGAGCCGCTGCCAGAGGGCGTCCGGGGTGGCCTCGCCGCCGACCGCGACGAGCGCGGGGCGGTGCCGGTCGTCGTCCAGCAGGCCCTCGGCGAGCAGGACTTCGAGGTAGGAGGGGGTGACGTCGAGATAGTCGATCCGTTCCCGGTCGACGTATCCGGCGAGGGCGGTCGGGTCGCGGTAGGTCTCGTCGTCGAGCAGGTGCAGCTCGTGGCCGTGGACCATCCAGAGCACCGGGTCCCAGGAGGCGTCGAAGGCGAACGAGGCGCTGTGGGCGACGCGCAGCCGCTCGCGACCGGTGCGCCGGACGGCGGGGGCGATGTGGTCCTCGCCGTGGCCGGCGTGCAGGTTGGCGAGCGAGGCGTGGGTGACGACGACGCCCTTGGGGCGGCCGGTGGAGCCGGAGGTGTGCAGCAGGTAGGCGGTGTGGTCCGGGTCCGGTGCGGGCAGCGGCCCGGCGGGCAGTGCGGCGAGCGCCGTGCGCTCCGCCGGGTCGTCCAGGACGACGGCGGGCAGCGTGCCGTCGCCGGGCAGTGCGGCGAGCGCCGCCGCGGTGCCGACGGCGCAGACCGGGCGGGTGTCGTCGAGGATGTCGGCGATCCGCTGCCGGGGGTGGGCGAGGTCGAGGGAGAGGCAGGCGCCGCCGGCCTTGAGCACGGCGAGCATGGCGACCAGGGTGTCGGCGCTGCGGGGCAGGGCGAGCGCGACGGGCGTCCCGGCGCGGACGCCGAGGGCGGCCAGCCGGTGCGCGAGTCGGTTGGCGGCGGCGTCCAGCTCGGCGAAGGTGAGGGCGGTTTCGCCGCTGCGCAGGGCGGTCCCGGCCGGGGTGCGGGCGGCCTGCGCGGCGAAGAGCGCGGGCAGGGTCAGCTCGGCCGGGGGCTCCTCGCGGCCGGCGGTGGCGCGGCGCAGCGTGTCGGCGTCCAGCAGGTCGATCCGGGCGATCGGCGTCTGCGGGTCGGTGAGCAGCAGGTCGGCGAGGCCGTCGAGGTAGCGGAGCAGGCCGTCCTGGTGGGCGTCGAGGGAGTCGGCGTCGTACCGGCCGGGGTGGGCGTCCAGGCCGAGGCGCAGCGCGCCGTCGGGGCCGGGCGAGGCGGCGAGCGCGAGGCCGTCGACGGGCCCGGCGGCGAGGTTGCGGACGGTACCGGGCAGGCCGGCCAGGTCGAGGTCGCGTTCGAAGGCCTTGATGTTGACCATCGGGCCGAACAGGGCGCGCCGGTCGCCGGTGCGGGCGAGGTCGCGGCGCAGGTCCTCCAGCGGGTAGCGCTGGTGGCGGCGGACGGCGCGGAGTTCCAGCACGACGCGGCGCAGCAGTTCGGCGGCGGTGTCCCGGGGGCGGACGGCGAGGCGCAGCGGCAGGATGTTGGCGGTGGCGGTGGGGGTGCGCAGGGCGGCGGGGCCGCGGCGGTTGGCGAGCGGCAGGCCGAGGACGACGTCCTCGGTGCCGGCGAGGCGGTGCAGGTAGCCGGCGGTGGCGGCGATGACCAGTTCGGCCCAGGTGGCGCGGGCGGCGGTGGCGGCGCGCTCCAGCCGGGCGAGGGTGCCGGCGGGCAGTTCGGCGGTGCGGCGCAGCGGCTCGGCGCCGGCGGTGGCTGCTTGGGCGGCGGCTTCGGCGGCTTGGGCGGAGGTGCCGTCCGGTGTGCCGGGCAGGGTGGCCGGGGCCTCGGCGCCGGCCAGTCGCTCGCGCCAGAACTCCCGGTCGGCGGCGTACTCCCGGCCCGACCGGTAGGCGGCCTCCTCCGCGGCGGTGTCGGCGGGGGTGCCGAAGGCGCGGTCGCCGGGCGGGGTGCCGGTGGCGTACGCGGTGTACAGCTCGGCGACCCGGCCGCCGAGGAGGGTGAGCGCGTAGGCGTCCACGACGAGGTGGTGGACGCGCTGGTACCACCAGTGGCGGTCGTCGGCGAGGCGGATGAGGACCTGGGTGAACAGCGGCCCCTCGGTGAGGTCCACGGGCCTGGCGAGGTCGGCGCGCATCCAGGCCTCGGCCTCGGCGGCCGGGTCGGCGGCGGCGCGCAGGTCGAGGCGGTGCAGCGGCCAGGTGTGGCCGGGGCGCGGGCGCAGGGCCGGGGTGCCGTCCCGGTCGGTGACGACGAGGGCGGTCAGGGCGTCGGCCTCGTCCAGGGTCCGCCGCAGGGCGTCTTCGAAGAGGTCGGCGTCGAGCGGGCCGGTGATCTCGACGGCGTCGCCGGTGTTGTAGACCGGGCTGTCGGGGTCGAGCGCCTGCGCGTACCAGATGGCCGCCTGGGTGGCGAGCAGCGGTACGTCGGCGGCGGGGGCGGCGACGGGGTCGGACGCGGCCTGGTGGCGACGCATGGTTCTGAGAGCTCCTCGGGTCCGGCGAACGAAACGCCTACTTAGGTTAGCCTAAGCTATCTACATACTGTCTGGTCAACAGCCCGGTGAAGCACGGGCCCTGACGCCTCCGGAGGCACCCTTGTCCACCCCGACCGACGTCAGAACGGCCCTGCGCGCACGCGTCGAGGCCCACCGGGACGAGCTGCTGACGCTCAGCCGGCGCATCCACGCCCACCCGGAGACGGCCTTCGAGGAACACCGCGCGGCGGCCTGGTGCGCCGACCTGCTGCGCACCCACGGCTACACCGTCACCGCGCCCGCGCACGGCCTGGAGACCGCGTTCACCGCGAGCACCGGCTCCGGGCCGGTCACCGTCGCCGTGGTCTGCGAGTACGACGCCCTGCCCGGCCTCGGGCACGCCTGCGGCCACAACCTGATCGCCGCCGCCGGGCTCGGCGCCGCCCTCGCCCTCGGACCGGACGCCCACCGGCTCGGACTGACCGTCCGGGTGATCGGCGCCCCCGCCGAGGAACGCGGCGCGGGCAAGGCCCTGCTCCTGGACGCGGGCGCCTTCGCGGGCGTGGACGCCGCGATGATGGTCCACCCCTGCCCGGTCGAGGTCGCCGACTTCCGCTCCTTCGCGCTCGGCACCCTCTCCGTGCGGTACACCGGCCGCGCCGCCCACCCCAGCCTCAACCCGCACGAGGGGCGCAACGCCGCCGACGCGCTCACCGTCGCGCAGGTCGCGCTCGGCCTGCTGCGCCAGCAACTCCCGCCGCAGTGGCGGGTGCACGGCATCACCACCGCCGCCGGGACGGCCCCCAACCTGATCCCGGACACCGCCACCGCCGAGTACGAGATCCGCGCCTCGGCGGCCGAGGACCTGACGGCGCTGCGCGAGCGGGTCGAGGCCTGCTTCCGGGCCGGCGCGCTCGCCACCGGTTGCGAGGTCTCGCTCACCCGGCCCGAGCCCGACTACCTGGACTTCCGCGGCGACCCGGGGCTGCTCGCCCTCTGGCGGGCGAACGCGGCCGCGCTGGGCCGCCCGGAGCCGGTCGAGAGCGGACCGTTCGCCTGCACCGACATGGGCAACGTCTCGCACGCCGTACCCGCGATCCACCCGGTGCTGGACATCACCGGCGGCGCCTGCGCCCCGCACGAGCCGGCCTTCGCCGAGGCCGCCGTCTCCCCCGAGGCCGACCGCGCCGTCCTGGACGGCGCGGTCGCGATGGCCTGGACGGCGGCCGACTTCGCGGCGGCCCGGCTCGGCGGGTAGCGGCCGGGCAGGCGGCTGCCCGGGCAGCCGCTCGGCGGGCGGCTCGGCGGCTTGGCGGGCGGCCGCTCAGCCGGTGGCCGCGACGGCCAGGTGAACGGGCGCCGGTGCCGGCCGCAGCTCACCGAGCACCGCCGGAGCCGCCCGCAGCGCGGTGACACCCAACTCCCGTACCAGCTCGCCGATCTCGGCCGGACTCTCCGGGTCGGCGAGCACCACGGCCGCCCCCGTACGCAGCGGCCAGAAGAACTCCCAGAGCGGCAGCCCGAGTTGCAGGACCCGGTCGCCGACGCCCAGCCCGTAGGCGGCCTGGAGGTCCCGCACCCGGCGGTCCACCTCCGCGTGCGCGACCGGGACGCCGGCCGGCCGGCCGCCGGGGCCGTAGCCCAGGCAGACGGGGTGCTGCGGGGTCAGCGCCCGTGGCGGGTCGGTGGCCAGCAGCCCGGCCAGCTCGCCCTCCTGCGGCCGGACGGCACCGGGCACGCCCTCCCCCAGCACACAGACCGGGGCCGCGTCCGCGAGCACCCAGGAGAGCCGGCCGGGGGCGTCGTCCCGGTCCAACGGCAGGTACGCGGCACCGGACTTGGCCACCGCCAGCAGCGCGGGCAGCAGCTCGGCCGGGCGGGTGAGCGCCAGGCCGACGACCGTGCCGGGGCGGGCGCCGAGGCCGGTCAGGTGCCGGGCCATCCGGTTGGCGGCCGCGTTCAGCTCGCCGTAGCGGACCACCGAGCCGTCGGCCAGCACCAGCGCGGCGGCACCGGGCGTCCGGGCGGCCTGCGCCTCGATCGGGCCGACCGCGGTGGTCGGCGGCCGCTTCAGCCCTGCGGTGGCAGGCCCGGCGGTGGCAGGCCCGGCGACGGGCGCGGCGGCCGTCCCGGCCACGAGCGCGGTGTCCATCAGGCCGCGCCGAGCAGCTCGGCCCAGGCCCCGACGGCCGGACGCTCGGCCAGCTGGAGGTAGGCCACCTCCGCGCCCTCGGCCCGCCAGCGCTCGGCGAGCGCCATCAGCCGCACCGAGTCCAGGCCCCAGTCCGCCAGGTTCTCGTCCAGCGGGATGTCCGCCGGGTCCTCTCCGAGCAGGTCCGCGACCTCGGCCCGGATGCGCTCCACGGTGAAGGCCATGCCCGTCACTTCCCTTCCAGCACTGCGTCGGTGGTGGTGACCAGGCCGCAGCGGCCGGCCACCCAGGAGAGCGCGGCACGGTGCTCGGCCTCGCTGAAGTCGGCGACCGCGTCGGCCACCACAAAGGCCTGGATGTCACGCATCCAGGCGTCGCAGGCGGTGGCCTGGACCCCGATGTGCGCGTACACGCCGGTGATCACCAGTTGGTCGCGGCCCTGCTCGCGCAGCAGTTCGTCCAGCCCGGTGCGGACGAAGGCGCTGTACTTCCACTTGGTGAGCACGGTGTCGTGGCCGGCCGGGGCGACGGCGTCGGCGATGGCCGCCGCGCGCGGGTCGTCCGGGATGCCCGGGCCCCAGAAGTCCTGCTGGAGGCCGCGCTCGGCCGGGCTCTGGCCGCCGGGCTGCGCCGAGTAGACGACGGGGATGCCCAGGCGGTCGGCCTGCCGGCGCAACCGGCCGACGTTCCCGAAGAGTTCGGTGACGGGAGCGGCGCCGGTGTCGAAGGCGTTCATGAAGTGGTTCTGCAGGTCGTGCACCAGCAGCACCGCACGGGACGGGTCGACCGTCCAGGCGACCCGGTTGGCCGGCAGGCCGTCGGCGGAGGGCATGGGATAGGAGGGGATGCGGGGCAGACCCACGGCGGTGCTTCCTTCAGCTGGTAGGGGCGGGGCGGAGGGTGGCGGCGATGGCCGCGCGCAGGTCCTTCTTGCTGACCTTGCCGATCCCGGTGGCGGGGAAGGCCTCGACGAACTCGACCCGGTCCGGGACCTTGAAGTCGGCCAGGCCGCGCCCGCGGACGAAGCGCTTCAGCTCGATCGCCTTCGGCGGCGTCGGGCGGGCCTCCGCGCGCAGCACGACATAGGCGCAGGTGCGCTCGCCGAGGTACGGGTCGGGCATCGACACCACGGCGGCGTCGTGCACGGCCGGGTGGGCGAGCAGGTGGTTCTCGATCTCCTCGGCGGCGACCTTCTCGCCGCCCCGGTTGATCTGGTCCTTCGCCCGCCCCTCGACCACCAGGTGGCCGGTGGCGGTCCGCCGGACGAGGTCCCCGGTGCGGTAGAAGCCGTCCCCGGTGAAGGAGTTGGCGTTGTGCTCCGGCGCGTTCCAGTAGCCGCGGATGGTGTACGGGCCGCGGGTGAGCAGATGGCCGGTGGCGCCGGCGGGCAGGTCCGCGCCCTGGTCGTCGACCACCCGGATCTCGTCGTCCGGGGAGATCGGCAGGCCCTGGGTGGAGACGATCACCTCCTCCGGGTCGTCCAGCCGGGTGTAGTTGACCAGGCCCTCGGCCATCCCGAACACCTGCTGGAGCGTGCAGCCCAGCACCGGGCGGACCCGGCGGGCCGCCTCCTCGCTGAACTTGGCGCCGCCGACCAGCAGCACCTCCAGGCTGTCCAGTCGGGGCGCGCCGGCCAGGCCGCGCCCGCGCTCGGCCGCGTCCAGCCAGAGCAGCGCCAGCGGCGGCACCAGGCCGGTGATGGTCACGCCCTCCCGCTCGATCAGCGGGAACGCCGTCTCGGGGCCCGGCTGCGGGCAGAGCACCACCCGGCCGCCCGCGTACAGCGTGCCGAGCGTGCCCGGCGAGCTGAGCGGGAAGTTGTGCGCGGCGGGCAGCACGCAGAGGTAGACGCTGTCCTCGTCCACCGCGCACAGCTCCACCGAGCCGCGCAGCGAGTAGATGTAGTCGTCGTGGGTGCGCGGGATCAGCTTGGGCACGCCGGTGCTGCCGCCGGAGAGCTGGAGGAAGGCGACGTCCTCCGGGCGCGGCTCGGCGTCGGGCCCCGGCCCGTCGGACGGCACGTCCGCCAGCCGGACGTGCTCCCCCGGGTCCTCGCCGGCCACCAGGACCAGCCGCAGCGACGGGTTCTCCGACCGGACGCGGGAGGCCAGTTCACGGTAGTCGAAGCCGTTCTCGACGGCCGGGACGACATAGGCCGCGGCACCGGTGAACCCGCAGAAGTAGCCGATCTCGGTGTACCGGTGGGCGGGCAGCGCGAAGACCGGCAGCGCGCCGATCCGGAACAGCGCGAAGACCACCTCGAAGAACTCGGCGGTGTTGGGCAGCTGGACCACCACCCGGTCACCCCTGCCGATCCCCCGGGCGAGCAGGCCGGCGGCCATCCGGTCGGCCCGGCGGTCGAGTTCGGCGTACGACCAGCGGCGCCCGCCCTCCGGAGCGGAAGGGCCGGACAGGCCGGACGGATCGACGATCGCGATCCGCTCGCCGTGGGCGGCGGCCCGCTCGCGCAGCATCCGGCCGAAGGTCTCGCCGCGCCAGTACCCGGCGGCGCGGTAGCGCTCGGCGAACTCGGCGGGGTACGGGGTGAATCCGGGGAACTCCACCGGCTGGGCGCTGCTCATCGCGGCACCCCCGCGGCGTCCAGGAAGGTACGGAACTTGGCGCTGGTCTCGGCGAGTTCGGCCTCCGGCCGGGACTCGGCGACCACCCCCGCCCCCGCGTACACGCGCAGCGTGCGCTCCTCCGCCTCCGCGCAGCGGATGGTGACCACCCACTCGCCGTCACCGTCCGCGTCGCCCCAGCCGACCATGCCGGTGTACAGGCCGCGGTCGAAGGGCTCCACCTCGCCGATCACGGTGCGGGCGAGCGGAGTCGGGGTGCCGCAGACGGCCGGGGTCGGGTGCAGCGCGGTGGCCAGCTCCAGCGCCGAGACGGCCGGGTCGGCCAGCTCGCCGGTGATCGTGGTGGCCAGGTGCCACATCGCGGCCGTACGGACCAGGGTCGGCCGCTCCGGCACGTCCAGCGTGCGGCAGTACGGCGCCAGCGCCGCGCGGATGGCGTCCACCACGACGGCGTGCTCGTGCAGGTCCTTGGGGGACTCCAGCAGCCCGGCCGCCCTGCGGACATCCTCGCCGAGGTCGGCGCTGCGCGGCACCGAGCCGGCCAGCGGGTTGGCCAGCACGGCCGTTCCCCGGCGGGAGAGCAGCAGTTCGGGGCTGGCGCCGATCAGCGTCCGGCCGCCGCCGGCGGGCACCGCGAAGGTGTAGCCGCCCGGGTCGCGGCGGCCCAGCCGCTGCAGGATCGTGGGCAGGTCGAGCGGGCGGTCGGCACTCAGCTCCAGCGTCCGGGCGAGCACCACCTTGCTCAACTCGCCGCCGCGCAGCCGCTCGACGGCCGCCGCGACGCCGGCACCGTACGCGGCCGGCTCGGGCACCGGGCGGACCAGCCACTCCACCCGGTCGGCCGCCGGGGCGGGCAGCGCGATCAGCGGGTCGTCGCGCAGCGCGCCGCACCGGCGGACCAGCGCGGGGACGGCCAGCTCGGCCCGGCTGTCGTGGTCGAACGCCACCGCGCCGACCACCAGCGGGTGTTCGACCCCGTCGCGGCGGGCCCGGGCGAGCGTCTCGGCGACCCGCACCGGCAGCGGGCGCCCGTCCTGCGGGACCCTGGCGTGCACGCCCTCGGTGAGCAGCGTGCGGGTCGGTGAGGCGAAGAACGCCTCGTCGGGCGCGGCCCGGTACTGGCCCAGCAGCCCGCTGGCCGCGCCGATGACGGTGTGGTCCGTCCCGGCGGGGGCGTGATGCACCGTGGTCACCTGGATTCTCCAGTCTGCGAGTGGCCGCCGGGCGCCGTTGTCGGCCGGCCGGCGGGTGGTGTGGTTCGGGCTCTGCGGTGGCGGGGGTGCGCGTCGCGGTGTCCCGGGGTTCCGGGGTGTCGGGGTTCCGGGTGTCCCGGGGCCCTGGTGTGCCGTGGGGTCAGGCGCGCAGGGTGGCGCCGCCGTCCACGTACAGGTCGTGCATGGTGATGTGCCGCGCCCGGTCGGAGACCAGGAAGGCCACCGCCTCGGCGATGTCGGCGGGCGCGGCGATCCGGCCGAGCGGGATGCCCACCCGGTAGCCGGCCGGATCGCCGTCGATGACCCGCTGTTCGGCGGCCCCCGCGTCGCCCTGCCAGAGCGCCCGCTGCATGTCGGTGTCGGTGGATCCCGGCGAGACGATGTTGCAGCGCACGCCGGAGCGGGCGAGCTCCAGCCCCAGACAGCGGGTGAACATGGTGGCCGCCGCCTTGGAGGCCGCGTAGGCGGCCATGCCGGTACGCGGCACCCCGGCGGCGTTGGACCCGACGGTGACGATGGCGCCGGTACCGCGTTCCGCCATCCGGCGGCCGACCGCCCGGCAGGTGTGGAACACCCCGTTGGTGTTGACGGCGAAGGTGTCCACCCAGTCCTCGTCGGAGAGTTCGACGGCGGGCGCGGCGCGCAGGATGCCGGCGACGTTCACCAGGATTCCCAGGGGGCCGAGTTGACTTTCCATCAGGGAGACGGCCGCCTCGACGGCGGCGGCGTCGGTGACGTCCAGGACGTAGGGCCGGACGGGCCGCCCGACGCCGTCGGACCCGTGCACGGATGCGCCCGCCAGCTCGTCCGCGAGGGCGGCGAGCGGGCCCGGGTTGCGGTCCACGGCGGCGACGACGGCCCCTGCGGCGACGAGCGCACGCGTCACGGCCGCGCCGATACCCTGCCCGGCGCCGGTGACCATCGCGACGGTACCGGCCAGTTCGGACTGCTGCACAGGAAATCCCCTCCGACCAGCGACATTAGGCAAGGCTAACCTAACACAGCTGTTCGACCAGGCCGAGAGGGCTGCGGGTCCGTCAACTTGCGGACCGCCACCTCCACTCCGGAGGCGAGGCCGCGTACGGAGTTCGCGCCGGGCGGTCCACGCCGAGCCTTCGCGACCGGGCCTTGAACCTGGACGCAACGTTGCGGCTGGTGTGGCGGAAGGGGCATGAGAGGATGGCCCCGATCAGACCCCCCGGCCGGCAACCCCACCGGCCCGCCCGTGAGGACGTCAGCACCATCGCCGCCCAGCCCCGCCCCGCCACCGGCAGCAGCTCCACCAGCAGCCGCCGCAGCGAGGCCGCGCGCCTGGCCGTGCTGAACGCCGCCGACGACCTCCTGGTGGAGCACGGCTTCGAGGCCCTCACCATCGAGGGCATCGCCGCCGCCGCCGGGGTCGCCAAGCAGACGATCTACCGCTGGTGGAAGTCCAAGGTCGACATCCTCTTCGACAACCTGGTCCTGGACGCCACCCCCGCCCTCGCCTGGCCCGAGGCCCCCTCCACCCCCGCCGACCTGCGCGCGTACGTCCACCGCTTCGCCGTCTTCCTCGGCGAGGAACCGGCCGGCCGCGTCCTCCAGGCCCTCCTCGGCCACGCCCAACTCGACGCCCGAACGGCGGAGTTGATGCACACCGGCTTCCTCGACGAACTGCGCACCCGGGACGTCGCGCACACCCGGGCCTGTCTGGCCGTCTCCGCCGACGAAGCCGCCGTCGTCCTCGACGCCCTGCTCGCCCCGCTCTACCACCGCGCCCTGGTGCTGCGCCGCCCGCTCGACCGGGCCTTCGTCGACGCGCTGCTCGACCAGCACCTCAAGGGCTGAGCCCGCCCCTCCCCGCCTCCCTCCACCGGCCCGTGTCCGCCTCCGGGCCCGATCAGGAGTACGCCGTGTTCGGCCGTTCCCGCCCGACCCGCCCGACCCACGACGCCGAGGTCATCGCCGTCACCCCGCTGACCTCCACCCTCGTCCGGCTCACCTCCACCGGCCCCACCCTGCCCGGCCTCGGCATCGAACACCCCACCCAGTGGGTCAAGTTGGCGATCCCCGAAGGCCACTCCCGCGCCTACACCATCCGCCACCACCGCCCCGAGCAGCACGAGGTGGACATCGACATCGTCCTCCACGGCAACGGCCCGCTCGCCCGCTGGGCGTCCATCGCCGGCCCCGGCGACCGCGCCCGCCTCGCCGGCCCCAGCGGCCGCTACTCGCCCCTCGACGGCGCCACCCACCTGCTCCTCGCCGCCGACGAAAGCGCCCTGCCCGCCGCCCTCACCATCCTCGAACAACTCCCGCCGACCGTAAGGGTGTCCGCCTACGTCGAGATCGCCGCCCCGGCCGACACCCTCCCCATCGCCACCCGCGCCGACCTCACCACCATCCGGCTCCCCCGCAACGGCTCCCCCAAGGGCCGCCTCCTCACCGACGCCGTCCTCACGGCGTCGCCCGACCCTCAAGCCGCCTGGCTCGCCGGCGAGTCCACCGCCGTCACCACCATCCGCCGACACCTCCTCGACACCTGCGGCTACCCCCGCGAACTCGTCCAGGCCAAGGGCTACTGGAAGCAGGGCGAAGCCGACCACAAGGGCTGACGCCCGGCCTCGCAGCCGTCAGTAGCACACCTCGTGCCGCTGTTCGGCCAGCACGGTCGCCGCCAGCGAAGCCAGTGCGCGGGTGTGCGCCGCCTGCTCCGCAGGGGACTCCGGCCAGGTAGCGGGGTCCGACATGACCGTGACGAACGCGGCCAGGTCGCGCGTACCGGGGCAGTAGTCCACCTGAGAGGCGCCGCCCAGACTGGCCACCACCCCCTTGGCGATCATCTTCCTGGTGTCCATACCGGTCGTATCGGTCGAGGTCGGCCGATTCGGATCCTGGCCGAACATCAGGACGGTGACGGCCCCTTCCCCGTCCACCGAGATCACGCACAAGACCTTCCCGTGCCCCGACATCTCGGACACCTCACGCGTCTCCACCCCCCGCCGCCCCTTGGGCAGCACGACGCCGAGCGGGCTCTTGTCCGCCCTCGGCAACCCGCAGAGCGACTGCTTCAACTCGGGCTCGTCCCACACCCCGGCCACAAAGGCGACCCCGGTCACTACGGCCGCGACGACCACAGCCGCCACCCCGCCGACCACCCAGCGCCGCCGCCCACCACCACGTCTCACCCCGGAGGACGCCACCTCAACACCCGTCATACGACCAGCCCCCCCCCGCCGAGCCTCAACGCCCAGTTTTCGTGATCACCAGAGCGTAGCGCCCCCACCTGGCACCAGGCTCCCGATTTCAGCCCTGGGGAGCGGCCCCGCACATGCGGGGAGCAGGCCCACGCCCGGTCGGCGGTGTCCACCCACTGGGGACCAACCCCGCGTGTGCGGGGAGCAGTCGTCTTCTCCTCAGATCTCTTCTTGCAGGGCGGGACCAACCCCGCTGCCGTCCGGTCGATCACGCCAACGAGCCGGCCACCCCCGGACGCTCCAACCGGCCGCCGGTGGTGCAGGGGCCGCGCAGTATCGTCGGGAGTGCCGAGTGCGGCCACTCGGCCCGCGAGCCCTGGGCGGGGCGGCCCGCTTCGTGCCACGGTCTCCCGCCATCCGCAGCTCGGACAACGGAGGTACCGCACATGAACGCTGACACCGACCGGCCGACCTTCCTGCTGGTCCACGGGGCCTGGCACGGAGCCTGGTGCTGGGACTCCGTACGCGCCGCGCTCGACGCCGACGGCTGGCGGTCCCACACCGTCGACCTGCCCAGCGCCAATCCCCCGGCCGGCCGGCACGACGGCGCCCGCCCGGCGGGCATGCTGGACGACGCGGACGCCATCCGGGACAGCCTCCGGCGCATCGACGGCCCGGTGGTGGTGGTCGCCCACTCCTACGGCGGCGTCCCCACCACGGAGGTCATCGCGGATGCCGCGAACGTGGTGGGGGCGGTGTACCTCGCCGCTTTCCAACTGGACGTGGGCGAGAGCATGTTCACGTTCCTCGGAACGCCCGCGCCGGGCGACGGCACGGGCCACACCCCGCCGTACGAGGACGCCCGGCGAATACTCTTCGCCGACGTGCCCGAGGCCGATGCCGACCGCGCCGTGGCCCGGCTGCGCCCGCAGAGCATCCGGTCCTTCACCGAGCGGGTGACCACGGCAGGGTGGCGTACCGTGCCCTCCAGCTACGTCGTCTGCGACCGCGACCAGGCGCTCGAACCGTCCCGGCAGCGCGAACTCGCCACGCGCGCCGATTCCGTCCACCGACTGCCGAGCAGCCACTCGCCGTTCCTCTCCATGCCCCGGCGACTTGCCACTCTCCTGGGCCGGATCGCCACCTCCGACTTCCCCACCCCGTGACGATGACTCGCCCCGTCCCAGCTGTCGATCCGACGGGGCAAGCGGCACCTCGAAGCGCTGAACAGACGTGGCGGGCAGGGAAGATATGGCGCTTTCCGGGACCAGCCCCGCGTATGCGGGGAACAGGCGACCAGGATGCCGGGCAGCGCGCCGAGGGTGGGACCAACCCCGCGCGTGCGGGGAGCAGCTTACTGAGCTGCAACTTTAGCCGGGGGTCGTGCTCCGGGAAGCAACTTTCATCGGGTCGGACATTGCGGACGAGAGGGCCCGCGATCCGGAAAGCAGCGCGCCGGCCACCGATGCCGTGAGCGTACTCAGCGTGCCGCAGCGGGGGCCGGGGTGAGGCCGGTGCAGCCGCGCAGGGCGTCGCGGCGTTTGAGGGCGGCTTCGGCGGCGGGGCCGGTCTGCGGGACGGGGACGCCCTGGCCGTCGATGGTGGCCGGGGTGAACGTTTCTCCGGTCACCTTGCCCGCCGCAGTCAGGGTCAGGGTGGTGACACCGGTCTCGTTGGAGAAGGCGTAGTTGGAGGTGCCGTACCAGAGGAAGTTGCCGAAGCCGTACCCGATGTAGGTGTTGCCGAGCATGCCCGAGCCCAGCATGGTGTGGGCGTGCGTGCCGACGACGGCGGTGGCGCCCGCCGCCGCGAGCTTCTTGGCGATGGCGGTCTGGGCACCGGTCGGACAGGCCTTGCCCTCGTCGCCCCAGTGCAGGTAGACGAGGACGACGGGGGCCTGCTGCTTGGCCGTCTCGACCGCCTTGGTCAGCGCCGCCGTGTCCAGGGCCGACGCGATGCCCGGCTTGTTGGCGCCGGCCCGCCACTTCTGGTTGGTGAGGTCCTCGACCTGGCTGGCCGCGACCACGGCGACCTTCACCCCGCGCACGGTGGTGACGTACGGGGCGTACGCCTCCTTGGCGTTGCGCCCGACGCCGATGACCGGGACCGGGGAGGAGGCCTTGGCGGCGAGGGTGTCGGTGAGGCCGTCCGCGCCGAAGTCCACCGCGTGGTTGTTGGCCATCGAGACGACGTCGACGCCGGAGTCCTTGAGCGCGGTGAGCGCCTTGGGCGAGGTGCGGAAGGTGTAGGTCTTCGGTTCGGGGGCGCCGCGGTCGGTGATCGCGGTCTCCAGGTTGAGGACGGCGAGGTCCGCGTCGGAGAGGGTCTGGGAGATCGGGCCGAGTGCCTGGTCCGGCGCCTTCACGGCGAGCCGGGCCTCGGTGCGGCCCTCGAAGTGGACGTCACCGGCGAACGCCACGGTGATGCTGCCGTCGGGGCGGGGGGCGCTGGGTTTGCCGGAGGGCGTCGCGCCGTCGGCCCCGCCGGTGCCGGTGGCCGGGGGTTTGGCCGCGTCGGCGGCAGGGGCCGGGGCGGGGTCGTCGGGTCCACAGGCGGCCAGGGGTATCAGCCCGAGCAGCAGTGCGACAGCGGCCGCGACACGGCGCATGGAACGTCCCCCCGGGGTCGATTCGAGAGCGGTCAGCCTACGCCACTCCCCCGCGCCCCCCTCCGCCCCACGGCCGCGTCGAGGAAACGACGCGAACGCCCGAACAGGCCCGCCGGGCCCAACCGGCCCGCCCGAACAGGCCACCCCGTCCCTGGCCCGCGGGCCGCACCCGCGCGCAGCGTGGAGGGGGGACGGCACGGCAGGTCGAGGTGGTGGGTCATGGGCGGCGGGGAAGCCGGCTGCGGCCGGCGGATCGTGGTCGGGATCGACGGCTCGGCGCCCTCGAAGGCGGCCCTGCGCTGGGCGGTCGGGCAGGCGACGCTGACGGGCGCGGTGGTGCACGTGGTGGCGGCGTGGGAGTACCCGGCGCTGTACGGGTGGTTCGCGCCCATGACGGACAACGGGTTCGAGGAGTCGGCGCGCCGCACCCTGACCGCCGAGGTGGACGAGGTGGTCGGCGCGGACCGGCCGGTGGAGATCCGGGAGAGCCTGGTGCTCGGGCACGCGGCCGAGGTGCTGCTGGAGGCCGCCGAGAACGCCGACCTGCTGGTCCTCGGCAGCCGCGGGCGCGGCACGTTCGCCCGGACGCTGCTGGGTTCGGTGAGCGTCCGCTGCGCCGTGCACGGCGCCTGCCCGGTGGTGATCGTCCGCGCGGACGGCACCGCCTCGGCGGCGCCGAGGGCGGTCGCCGCGACGGACACGACGACCGGCCCCGGGGCGACCGGCGGCAGCACCGTCCGCACCAAGGACTGGCAGTTGAACCTGCACGTGGTCGAGGACCGCGACACCACCCGGGTGCACGCCGTCCTCGACGCCGACGGCACCCTGCTGCACAGCGACGCGCAGGCCCGGCGCAATCCGCGCGACGAACCGGCCCCGGCGGTCGGGGACGAGTTCGCCGTCGGCCGGGCGCTGGTCGACCTCGGCCACCAGCTGCTCCGCGCGGGCACCCACGGGGCCACCGAGCCCGCGGAGGGGTGAGGACCGGGCGCGGTGCGTCATGCTGAACCCCGGAAGGCGCCGGACGGCGCGGGAGCACGGCGACGGACACCGGGAGCGGCAGGCACCCCCATGGAGAGCAGCACCGAGAGCGGTACGGAGAACAGCGGTACGAAGAGCAGCAGCACCGAGAGCACCGGCCACCTGGCGCCCCCCGCCGCCGACTTCACCCCCGCCCAGCGCGCCCGGGGCCGCGCGCTGCGCCGCGCCCAGCTGCCCTGGGCGCTGGGCGGCCGGCTGACCGGCCTGGCGCTGACGCTGGCCCTCGGGCTGACCCCGGCCGGGGCCGGCCTGGTGACGGCGGCGGGCGGCCGGTTCGGCGGTTCCCGGACGGCGGAGGTGCTGGCGGGGGCGGCGGTCCTGGTCGTCCTCGGCCAGGCGGCACAGCTGCCCTTCGGGGCGGGCGCCCGGTCGGTCCGGGCCCGGTTCGGGCTGGTGACGCAGGGCTGGGGCGGCTGGGCGGTGGACGCCCTGCGCGGGCTGGCGCTGGCCCTGGTGCTGGCGCTGCCGGTGGTGTTCGGGCTGTTCGCGCTCACCGCCTGGTCGCCGGAGCGCTGGTGGCTCCCGGCGGCGGGCGCGGCGGCGCTGCTGACGGCGGCCCTGTCCTTCCTCCATCCGCTGCTCGTCGAGCCGGTGTTCAACCGCTTCACGCCGATGCCGCCGGGCCCCCAGCGCGAGGCGCTGCTCGCGCTCGCCGAGCGGGACGGCGTCCGGGTGCGGGACGTGCTGGTGGCGGACGCGTCCCGCCGGACGACGGCGCTCAACGCGTACGTCTCGGGGCTGGGCGCGACCCGCCGGATCGTCGCGTACGACACGCTGCTGTCGACCGCCGAGCCGCGTGAGGTGGAGCTGGTGGTGGCGCACGAACTCGGGCACGTCAAGCACCGGGACGTGCTGACCGGGACGCTGCTGGGCGCGGCCGGGGCCGCCGTGGTGGTCTGCCTGCTGGGGCTGCTCACCGGCTGGGGCCCGTTGCTGTCGGCGGCGGGGGCGGCGGACGCGGCCGATCCGCGCTCGCTGCCGCTGCTGGCGGCGTGCGCCGCGCTGCTGGGCGCCCTGTCGGGGCCGGTACAGTGCGCGGTGAGCCGTCGGATCGAGGCCAGGGCGGACCGGCATGCACTCGAACTCACCTCGGACACCGAGCAGTTCATCGCGATGCAGCGCAGACTGGCACTGGCCAACGTGTCCGATGTCGACCCGCCCCGGATGCTTGAGCTACTGTTCGCCACTCATCCGAGTGCGACCCGCCGGATCGCGGCCGCCCGCGCCTGGCAGGTGGCGGTCGATCGGGCGGGACATCGGGCGGGACAGACCGGCTGAGCCCCGGCAGGCGGCAGTGGACCCGAGAATCGTTGTATAGTGCAACAAATTCCCGAGGAGGTAGGACCACCGTGCCCGGCCGCGAGACGTCGATCGACACCATCCAGCGCGAGCTGACCGCCTTCGCCCGGCGCGCCCGGCACAAGGCCTCCCAGCTGCACCCGGACCTCTCCCTGGTCACCTACAGCATCCTCGACCTGATCAACGAGCGCGGCGGCTGCCGGGCCGCCGACGTGGCCTCGCACTTCATGCTCGACAAGTCGACCGTCAGCCGTCAGGTCGGCGCCCTGGAGAAGCTCGGCCTGCTGCGCCGCGAGACCGACCCGGACGACCAGCGGGGCCAGATCCTGCGCGCCACCGAGGCCGGGCTGACCCTGCTGCGCGAGGCGAACGAACAGCGCCGGATCTCCTTCACCGCCCGCTTCACCGACTGGTCGGACGAGGACGTCGCCCGCTTCGCCCAGTACCTGGCGCGGTACGGCGCCGAGGGCTGACCCGACCGGCCCGGAGGCGCCGCAGCAGCACGCCCGCCGGAGCCCGCGTGCCGGGAAACGTCCCCCCGAAGTGCGGTGGGCCGCCCCCACGGTGTACAGAGGAAAGGTGCCACTTCGGCAGCGTCCCCGTGACCGCCACCGGACGTGGCGGCCCGACCGCCGCGCGATGACGGCGCTCCCGCTCGCGCTGATCGCGGTGATCACCGTCGTCGAAGTCCTGTCGCCGCCGCAGATCCACCTCGGCCCGCTGCTGGTCGTCGCCCCCGCCATCACGGCCTCCTTCGCCGGCGTGTGGGCCACCACCGGTGTCGCCGCCCTCGCGATCGCCGCGCTGACCCTCATCGGCGTTCTGCGCGAAGGCCTGGCGACCTCCAACATCGAGGCTCAGCTCAGCTCGCTGATCGTGGTCTCGGCGCTGGTGATCGGCCTGCGGGCGCTGCGCGAGCGACACGAACGACAGCTGGCCCAGGTCCGCTCGGTCTCCGAGGCCGCCCAGCGGGTGCTGCTGCGCCCACTGCCCGACCGGATCGGGCCGCTCCACCTCGCCGCCGTCTACCTGGCCGCCGAGGCCGAGGCGCAGGTCGGAGGCGACCTCTACGCGGCGGCCCGGACCGCCACCGGCACCCGGCTGCTGGTCGGCGACGTACGCGGCAAGGGCCTCTCCTCGCTCGGCGACGCCGCCCTGCTGCTCGGCGCGTTCCGCGCGGCCGCCCACCTCCACGCCGACCTGCCCGACCTCGCCGCCTATCTGGACGGCAGCGTCTGCTGGGACCTCGCCCAGCCGAGCGAGCGGACCGACCGCGCCGGGGCGGGCGACCCCGCGCCCGACCGGGCCGAGGACTGTGTCGACAACCGCAGCGAGTCCTTCATCACCGCCGTCATCCTGGACATCCCGGACAACGACTCGGTGCTCCGCCTGATCGACTGCGGCCACCCGCCCCCGCTCCTGCTGCACGCCGACGGCATCACCGCACTGGCCGCCCGCCGGCCCGCCCCGCCGCTCGGCCTCGGCGAGCTGGCCCCGGCCGCGTACGAGGTGGAGGTGTTCCCGTTCCTGCCCGGCGACCGTCTGCTGATCTACACCGACGGCGTGATCGAGGCCCGCGACACGCGGCGCCGCTTCTACCCGCTCACCGAACGCGTCGCCGCCTGGCACACCGAGCCCCCGACCGTCCTGCTGCACCGGCTCCGCCAGGACCTGCTCGCCCACGTCGGCGGCCGGCTGGACGACGACGCGGCGATCGTCGCGGTCGAGCGACTGCCGGAGTAGCCGGCGAGGCGAGCGCGCGGGGAGCGGGCACGGAAGGTTCACGGCGGCAAGAAGCCGGCGGGACCAACCCCGCGCGCGGGGAGCGGCGCCCTTAGAACCCGACGCCCGCGCCTGGGCCCCCTACTGCGCCAGATACCCGCCGTCCACCGGCAGCACGACCCCGGTGACGAACGAGGCGTCGTCCGAGGCCAGGAACAGCACCGCCGAGGCCACCTCGGACGGTATGCCCAGCCGCCCCATCGGGTGCCGCTTCTCGATCGCCGCCAGGTACTCCGGCCCGCCCGGCTCGTCGTACAGCCGGGCCACCCGCTCGGTGGTGATCGTCCCGGGGGCGACGGCGTTGACCCGGATGCCCCGGTCCGCCCATTCCACCGCGAGGTGCTTGGTCAGCCCGGACGCGACGAACTTCGCCGGCCCGTAGATCGCCTGGCCGCGCTGCCCGGCCTCGCCGGAGATGGACGAGACGCAGACGATCGCGCCGCCCGTACCGCTCCCGCCGGCTCCGCCGTCCGTGCCACTCATCGCCTCCACGGCGTACTTGCAGGTGAGGAACATCCCGCGGCCGTCGACGGCCATCACCTGGTCCCAGTCGTCGGCCCCGGCCTCGGTGATCTCCATCAGCGGGATCACGCCCGCGTTGGCCACCAGGACGTCGAGGCGGCCGTGCCGCTCGACGGCGGCGCGGATCATCCGGCGGGCGTCGTCGTCCCGGGAGACGTCGCCGACCACCGTGGTGACGGCCTGCGGCAGCCGCTCCGCCAGCCGCCGCAGGCCGTCGCCGTCGATGTCCGTCGCGACCACCAACGCGCCCTCCCGGGCGAAGCGTTCGGCGACCGCGCGGCCGATGCCGTTCGCCGCGCCCGTCACCACACACGACTTGCCCGCCAGCCGCCCGGGCCCCGAGGCCCCACTCAGATGCGCCATAGCGCCCGACTCTACCGACCGGACGTCAGAAAGCCCGGTACAACGCCGAGTTCAGCGTCGCACCGGGCTTCGTCCGGCTGGGTTCACCGCCCGGCGGCGGCCACCCGTGCGTCCGTGGCCGCGGCCTCGGCCACGGCCAGGTTCGGCTGCGGATGGGTCAGCAGGTGCACCCCGGCCGCCAGTGCGCCGCCGATCAGCGGTGCCAGGATGAACAGCCACAGCTGCGACAGCGCCGCACCGCCCGCGAACAGCGCCGGGCCCAGGCTGCGCGCCGGGTTGACGGAGGTGCCGGTGAGCGGGATGCCGACCAGGTGCACGACCACCAGCGCCATGCCGATCGGCAGCCCGTCGAAGCCGGTGGCCGCCAGCCGGTGGGTGACCGACAGGACCACGTACACGAGGAGGAAGGTCAGGATGATCTCGGTCAGGAACGCGCCGCCGGCGTTGATGTGCACCTGCGAGCGGTCACCCCAGCCGTTGGTCCCGAGCTTCTCGTGGGTCTCCAGGCCCGGTATCTGCTTGGCCACCAGCAGGACCAGCGCCGCGCCGGCGATACCGCCGAGGAACTGCGCGACCCAGTACGACACCGCCGTCCGTCCGTCGATCCGGCGGGCCAGCAGGAAACCGAGCGTCACCGCCGGGTTCACGTGGCAGCCGGAGATCGGCCCGAGCGCGTACGCGAGCGCCAGCAGCACCAGGCCGAACGCGAGCGCGATCCCGACGGAACCGATCGCCTCCCCCGCCACTACCGCGGCGCCCACCGCCAGCAGCACCAACAGCAGAGTTCCGAGAAACTCGCTGATCACCGCGCGCCTGTCCATCTGACCTCCTGTCCGGATCGGGCGGGCGGCACCGCACCGCCCGCTCCCGGTCAACCCTCCGTAACCGAACGGAGGACCGCACATCGGCCGAACGGCCCAACGCCGCGTTCCCGGGAAATCCGCCCGCCAAATTACCCTAAGCGGGTGAATGGGACAATTTCGGACAGATTGCCAGTCAGATCGCGGGGCGCCACGCCGCGGCCCGGCCGGCGACTCAGGCCGTGACCCGAATCTCGGCCCGGATCGCGGCCCGGCCGGCGACCCGCAGGGCCTGCCGACGGATCGACGGCGCCGAGCGGGCTCACCCGACGGTCAGAACGATCTTTCCCCGCAGGTGCCCGTGCTCGCTCAGCCGGTGCGCCTCGACCGCCTCCACCAGCGGAAACACCCGGTGCAGCGGCAGCAGCAGCGTGCCCGCCTCGTGCAGTGCGAGCGCACCCGCCAGCGCCGGCCCGTGGTACTCGACGGCCTCCGTCGTCCCCCCGGTGAACCGGACCCCGTGATCGGCGGCACCCGCCCAGTCGACGATCGTCACCACCTTCTCCGCGGCACCGGTCAGCTCGATCGACAACGGCAGCACCCCGCCCTGCCCGGCCGCGTCCAGCGCCCGGTCCACCCCGTCCGGCGCGACGGCCCGCACCCGCCCGGCCAGGCCGTCACCGTACGTGACCGGGATGGCGCCCAGCTCGCGCAGATACGCGTGGTTGGCCTCGCTCGCCGTACCGATCACCCGGATCCCGCGCGAGCGGGCGAACTGCAGCAGGAACGTGCCGACCCCACCGGCCGCGCCGTGCACCAGCAGCGTCTGGCCGCTCTCCGCGCCCAGCACGGCCAGCGCCCGCCAGGCCGTCTCCGCCGCCACCGGGATCGCCGCGGCCTCCTCCCAGCTCAGCAAGGCCGGCTTGCGGGCCAGCCTGTCGGCCTCCACCAGTGCGTGCTCGGCGTACGCGCCGCCGTGGGTCAGGCCGAACACCTCGTCGCCCGGCCGCCACCGCGTCACAGCCCCGCCGACGGCCTCCACCACACCCGCCGCCTCGTACCCCGTGACGTGCGGGAGCTCGACCGGGAACACCTCGGTCATCGCGCCGCTGCGCAGCTTGTGGTCCAGCGGGTTGACGCCCGCGGCGCGGACGGCGATCCGCACCTGGCCGGGACCGGGGGCGGGCAGTTCGACATCGACCGGGCGCAGCACGTCCACGCCGCCGTACTCGGAGAAGCTGATGGCCTTCGTCATGGAATCGCACAGTCCTTTACGTGTCAGGGAGTTCACGTGTCAGGGAGTTCGTGAACTCGACGGCTCCAGCCTGACGCCCCACCGACCGGTGCCCGGCCCGCCGTTCGGCCGGTTCCGCCCGGCCGAACGGCCAGGGCCGGCCCGACCGGGCCCAGGGTCTGTCGTCGAACTCCCGTCGTCCGCCCGGAGGGCTCCCGGCCGAAGGCTGGGGGAGCGTCGCCACGCAGGCGGGAGTTCGACGACAGGCCCTAGGCTGAACGGCATGACGGACAACGGGGCGGGCAGTACGGCGGGCGCTGCGCACGAGCGGTGGCGGGATGCCTGGGGGCGGCCCGAGGAGGCGCTGGCGCGGGCCGTGGAGGTGCTGCGGACACCCCGGCCGAACCTGCTGCGGCGGCTCTCCGAGGTGCTCGCCGGCCTCGTCCCGCACACGGCGATCGCCCACCTCAGCGGCATCTGCACCTACACGCCCGTGAAGGCGTTCGGCGCCACCGAGCTGGCCGGGGGGATCACCAGCCTGGAACTCGCCCGGCTGACGGACGCCGTGGCCGTCGGCCGGCCGTGGCAGGGCACCGCCGTCCTGGCGGGCCGGTCCCGGCCCGTCGTCGCCGCCTCGACCATCACCGCGTCGGCGAACGGTACCGGCGCACTGCTCGTCCTGGTCCTGGAGAGCGCCGAACCGCTGCCCGGGCAGGCGCTCGCCGTCCTCCAGCAGGTGTGGGAGCTGGTCACCATCCACTCCGACCACCGCGCCACCGACGCCGCCCCCGTGCACGCCGCCGCCTCCCGTGCCTCGGCGGGCGCCCGGGCCCGCGCGATCGCCGACCTGACCGGCACCCACGCCTCGGCGCTGTCCGCGATCCTGGCGCCCCTGCGGTCCACCGCCCTGGACGACGCCACCGCCCGCCGCAGCGCCACCGAACTCGCGGTGAACGCCCTGCTGGACCTGCGGGCCGGCGCGGACCTCGACCGGGAGCTCAGCGAGGAGCCCGCCGACACCGCGTTCGCCCGCCTCGCCGACGAGTTGCGCCCACTGCTGCGGCACAGCCCCGTCCGCCTCGACCTGGCACCGCCCACCCCGGCCACCCCGTCCATCCCGGCCGACACCGCGCACACCGCCCGGGCCGCGGTCCGCTCCACCGTGCTCATCATGCTGGAACAGGACGACCTGACGCGCCTGCACGTGAGTTGGCGCATCAGCGACGACACCCTGCGCGCGGTGGTCCGCGACGACGGCCCCGGCCTGCTCGTCACGGACGGGCTCGCCGCACACCGGACGGCGGACCGCGTCACCGCCCTCGCGGGCCGCCTCGCCGTGGACGCCGTGCCCGGCTGGGGCACCACGGTGACCGTCGACCTGCCGCTCACCGCACCGGCCGCGCCCTCCGGCCCGGATCCCCTGGAAGGTTTGCAGCCAAGGGAGTTGGAGGTCCTGGACCAGCTCGCCCAGGGCCGCCGCAACCGGGACATCGCGCGGGCGCTGCACATCAGCGAGTCCACGGTGAAGTTCCATGTCGCCAACATCCTCGCCAAGTTGGGCGTGGCATCACGCGGAGAGGCCGCCGCGCTGGCCCACCGGGCCGGGCTGCCGACGACCGCCGCGCTCTACGCCGCGTCCTGACCGGGGAGTCCGCCGAAGTGCAGCGCGGGGCCGTTGCCGGTGGCGCCCGCACGGGCCCGGTGGTTCACCACGGGGCAGAGAACGAGGACGGCATCGTCAACGCGGTGACCGGGTCGCCGGGACGAAAGCGCACGCGGCACCGTGGACAGTAGAGGACCTGCGTCCGCCACCCCGACCCCGCCCGGGTGAGCGCCCTGGCGATGAGGGCCCCCGCCGCGAGGGCGCCTGCGAGCAACGACGCACCGAACCCCGTGTGCCCCTGGAGCAGCAGTCCCCAGCCGTACGCCCCGAGGGCTGCCGCGGCCAGGAGCCGGACCCGGCCCGCCGAGCGTACGACCGGCCGGCGGTACTCCTCGAAGACGGCCAGCCGGGAGGACTCCTCGCACCGTGGGCAGACGGCCCCGTGGGGCGGCGTCGCTTCCGGAGCGAGGTGGTCGGCCTTCTCTTCCGTCAGCCCCATGCACGCACACTAGCCGAGCGGCGGCCGGAGCACCCAGACCGGGACCGGACAGGGAAACCTGGCGACACAGGGCCACACCGCCGACAACCCGGGGCACGAAGTACGCTCGGCCCATGACCACCGCGCCGTCCTGGGAGCCCACGGCCGCCGGAGTGCTGCGGCTGCCGTCGGGCCGGCTCGTCCGGGGGCGCGGCCTGAGCCGGCCGCTGCCTCCGGGGCCCCGACCCGGCTTCGGGCTCTACCTGCTGGGGCGAAGGCCACCGGCGGTCGACTGGGAGAGCCGCTGGCTCCGCTGGCCCGACTTCCGGCTCCCCGCCGACCGCACCGAGGCCGCCGGGGCGTTCCGCGAGGCGTGGGGGCGGTCGGCCTCGGACCGGGTCGAGCTCGCCTGCGCCGGAGGCCGCGGCCGTACCGGCACCGCGCTGGCCTGCCTGGCCGTCCTGGACGGGGTCCCGGCCGACCGGGCGGTGGCGTTCGTCCGGGAGCACTACCACCCGCACGCCGTCGAAACGCCCTGGCAGCGCACGTTCGTGGCGCGGTTCCGCCAGGGCGGGGCGTAAATCGGTTGGGTGACCCGGCCAGGTCTGCCACGATCACCGCATGGGTGTGCTGGACGCAGTGGCGGGCCGGGTCGCCGCCGGGGCCGTCGTCGGATTCCGGCCCAGCGGCTCCTCGATGGTCCCGTTGATCCGCAGTCGGCAGCAGGTGGTCGTCGCGCCGGTCGACGCGTCGAAGCTGGAGGTCGGGGACATCGTCCTGGCCCGCGTCGCCGGGGCGGTGTACCTGCATCTGGTCTCGGCCGTGGATCCGGCCCGGAGGCGGGTCCAGATCAGCAACAACCGCGGCCGGGTCAATGGCTGGACCGGCCAGGCCCGCGTCTTCGGCATCTGCGTGGCGGTCGACGGCGTCCCCCGGCCGGGAGTCGACGGCAAGACCCTCGGGGCCGACCCCGAGAGCCCGTCCTGACCGGCCCCGGGGTGGCCCGGCCGTCGGTCAGTTCTCACATTCACCTTGTCAACCATGCGCTGCTGAATGACAGTTGGCCTGCGGCTGATGGGGAGATCACGACTTCGTTCCACGGGCGGCGTGTCGCCCTGCGGGACCGCGTCGACGCGGTCGACGCATTCGGCGCGGAGCACGGGAGTTTCGCCATCGCGGGTGTGAACGACACCGAACCGCCCTGGAACCCGCCGCGGTTCACGCCACCCGCCGCCACCCGATCCGTCGCTTCGCCGGGCGGCCCGGCAGGGCGAGCAGGTCGTGCAGCGGCGTGCCCCGGTCGGCCCAGGTCTCCAGGCGGGGGCGGTCGATCCAGTGGATGCGGTGCCGGTCGCCCCAGGCCATGGCATCGCGGGTGAGGGTGCCGTTGGTGACCACGACGGCGATGTCGGCACCGTGCACCGGTCCTGCGGTCCCCTTCACCTCGTACATCACGTGGACGCCGACCTTGGCGCCGACCCTGGTGTGTTTGGCCTGGAGCACGATGCGGCCGTGGCTCGGGTGCTGGCCTGTCACATCGGCGGCCTGGTCGCCCTGTTGGCCGACCTTGCGGGCGCTCCAGCCGTCGCGGATCAGCAGGTCCCGCAGGGCGTACTCGAAGGCCTGGTCGTCCAGGGCGTCCACCTGGGCGAGGGTGAGCCGCAGGGCGGCCAGGCGTTCGGTGCGGGCCCGGTCGAGGGCCGGCTGGCGGGCGGCGGCCGCGAGGGCGAGGACGGCGACGGCGGCGAGGAAGGGCCAGGACCGGAGGAGGCTCTGCGCGGCGCCGAGCAGCAGTACGGCGAGCGCGACGCCGACGGCGGCCGCGGCGACGTGCTCGACCGGGCCGCGTGGCTTGCGCAGCAGGGGCCGGCGCCGGGCCATCAGGGGGTGCCGACCGCGGACGGCGTGGCGGCGGTCGGCGGCGGGGCTCCGGCGTCGTCGGTGAAGCCGACGTAGTGGCCCCAGAGCCAGAACACGGCCACGGCTCCGGCGATCACCCACCCGCTCGCCTTCGTGGTCCCGCCACCTCCCGACGCGGGCTTGCGCCGGAAGTGGCCCCGCACCCACACCCGGCCGTCGTCGTTCGCCACTGTGCCTCCCGAGAGGGCGGGCGCCCGGTGCGCCTCGGCCCGCCCCTTGGTGTAGCAGTGGCGGCCGACACGGGAGGGCCGGTCCTCGGCATACGGACAACTCGACCGTCCCGAACCGGACATGTGCGCCCGCCCGGTGCGCCCCGGCGCCGTCGGCGCGCGCCCGCCGTGCGGCCTCGGCGGTTCCGCCCGGCCACCGTTCCGGGTCTGCCGGACGCCCCGGCCGGTCAGCCACTCCGAGCTGCGCGGATACCGAAGAAGGGCGCCCCGGAGGCAACTTGGCGGAAACCGGGGGTTCGGTCGGCGGCGGCCGGGGCGGTCACCCACCAGAATTCTGGGATGGCGTGCGGACGGGGCGGACGGCAGGATGCTCGCGTCCGGCAGCGACGCGGGCCCTCCCGGCTACGGGCGGCAGCCGGGAGGGCCCGCGCGGAACGGAACGAACCGGGGCCGGGCCCGCTCAGGCGTGCACCTCCGACGGTGTCCCGCCGGTGAGGCGCAGCAGTTCGTCGTACGTCATCGGCACGACCGTGTGCGGGTGGCCGGCGGCCGCCCAGAGGACGTCGTGCCCGGCGAGGGCGGTGTCCACGACGGTGCGCAGTCTGGCCGGGTGGCCGGTCGGGGCGACGCCGCCGATGGCCTGGCCGGTGGCGTCGCGGACCTGTTGGGCGGTGGCGCGTTCGATCGGGCCGGTGCCGAGCCGGTCGGCCAGGTAGGCGGTGTCGACGCGGTGGGCGCCGCTGGTCATGACCAGCAGGGGCGCCCCGTCGCACTGGAAGACCAGGCTGCCGGCGATGGCGCCGACCTCGCAGCCGAGGGCGGCGGCGGCCTCGGCGGCGGTGCGGGCGGAGTCGGGCAGGACGCGGATCTCGCCGGTCAGGCCGGCCGCCGCGAGGGCGGCGGCGACGGTCAGGCTGCGGGCGGGGAGACCGGCTGTCATCGGGCCGTCATCTCCCGGGCCCCCGCACGGCCGACGGCGCTCAGCACCGCCCGTACGCCCGCCGTGAGGACGGAGGTGTCGCGCCCGGCGCCCCACACCGCCTCCCCGGCGACCCGCGCCTCGACGTAGGCGACGGCGTCGCTGTCGGGGCCGGTGCGGACGGCGTGCTCGCTGAACTGCAGGATGTCCACGGCCGTCCCGGCCTCCCGCAGGGCCGCCGTGACGGCGTCCAGCGGGCCGTTGCCCTCGCCGCGCCAGGCCCGGCCGTCGAGGGTGACCTCCGCCCAGTGGCCGCCACCGCCTCCCTGCCCGGCACGCTCCCCCGTGCGCCACGAGGCCGCCGGCGCCGCGTCCAGGTACGTCGCCCGGAACAGCGCGTACAGCTCGTCGGCGCCGATCTCGCGGCCGCTGTCGTCCGTCGACTCCTGGACCACCCGGGAGAACTCGATCTGGAGCCGGCGGGGCAGGTCCAGCCCGTGTCCGGTCTGCAGCAGGTAGGCGATGCCGCCCTTGCCGGACTGGCTGTTGACCCGGATCACCGCCTCGTAGTCCCGCCCGAGGTCGGCCGGGTCGATCGGCAGGTAGGGCACGGCCCACGGCGCCTCGCCGGCCGGGACGCCCAGGTCGGCGGCCGTCTTGGCGTGGTGGGCCAGGCCCTTCCTGATGGCGTCCTGGTGGGTGCCGGAGAAGGCGGTGTGCACGAGGTCGCCGACGTAGGGGTGGCGTTCGTGGACGGGCAGGCGGTTGCAGTGTTCGACGGTGCGCCGGATCTCGTCGATGTCGGAGAAGTCGATCATCGGATCGACGCCCTGGGTGTGGAGGTTGAGCGCCAGGGTCACCAGGTCGACGTTGCCGGTCCGCTCGCCGTTGCCGAACAGGCAGCCCTCGACCCGCTGGGCGCCGGCCAGGACGGCGAGTTCGGCGCAGGCCACGCCGGTGCCGCGGTCGTTGTGCGGGTGGACGGAGAGGATCACCGCGTCGCGCCGGTCCAGGTGGCGGTGCATGTACTCGATCTGGTCGGCGTAGATGTTGGGCGTGGCGATCTCGACGGTGGCGGGCAGGTTGTGGATCACCGGCCGGTCGGGGTCGGCGTCCCACAGGGCGGTGAGGCCGTTGCAGATCTCCAGGACGTAGTCCGGTTCGGTCAGGTTGAACACCTCGGGCGAGAACTCGAAGCGCACGCCCGGGCGGCCTTCCGCCCGCCGGGCCAGGTGTTCGGCGGCCCCGGTGATCAGGGTGCGCAGCTCCTCGCGGCCGCGGCCGAGGACGACGTCCCGCCAGACCGGCGCGGTGGCGGTGTAGAGGTGGACGACGACCCGGGGCAGGCCCTCGACGGCCTCGAAGGTGCGGTCGATCAGGTCGGCGCGGGCGGCGGTGAAGACGACGACGGTGACGTCCGGCGGGACGGCGCCGGGCACGGTGGCCAGCTGCCGGACGAAGTCGAAGTCGGCGCGGCTGGCGGAGGGGTAGCCGACCTCGATCTCCTTGAAGCCCATGGCCAGGAAGAGGTCGAACATCCGCTGCTTGCGTGCCGGGTCCATCGGCTCGGCGAGCGCCTGGTTGCCGTCGCGCAGGTCGACGGGCACCCAGAGCGGGGCGTGCTCGATCCGCCGGCCCGGCCACTCCCGGGGCCGGTCGGCGGGCCGGCCGCCGGGCAGCTGGACGCGCTCGTGTGCCGGGCGGTAGCGGTGGTGCGGCATGGCGCTGCCGCGCTGCGGGTTCCAGGCGGGGGCGGTGGCCGGGACGGGGCCGGCGGGGGTGCGGAGGGTGGGGAATCGCATGGGTCTCGTGAGTCCTTCACGACGGGGTGCGGCACCCGGGCGGCGACGGTGCGGTCGCGTCGGCCGGGTGCGGCACCGGAGGACGACCGGCAGCACGGCGCCCCGCAGCGGGGTGCCGGTCCGGTCAGACCCCGCTGCGGCCACCAAGAAGGAGACTCCACGGCTTCATGCGGGGTACAGTAACCACGAACCAAGTCCTCAGACAACCTGGCAGGTGAACGCGATGTCCCCGCTCGGCCCCCTCCGCCCCTCCCCTCTGGTCGATCAGGCGACCCGGCGGATCGAGGAGCAGATCGCGGCCGGGCACTGGCCCGTCGGCGGCAAGCTGCCCGGCGAGGTGACGCTGGCGAAGGAGCTGGGTGTCGGCCGCTCGACCGTCCGGGAGGCCCTGCGCGCGCTGGCGGGGGCCGGCATGGTGCAGAGCCGCCAGGGCGCCGGGGTGTTCGTGACGGCGGACCGGCCGAGCGAGGACTGGTCGGCGCGGCTGCGCAGGGCGGAGCTGGCGCACGTCTACGAGGTCCGCACGGTGGTCGAGGTGCAGGCGGCCCGGCTGGCCGCCGTGCGCCGCACCGAGGCGGACCTGGCCGCGATGGACGAGGCGCTGACGGCCCGCCTGGCGGCGGGCGAGGGGGACGACGCCGCCTTCGTGACGGCGGACATCGCGCTGCACACGGCGGTGGTCGCGGCCGCGCACAACCCGGTCCTTTCCGACCTTTTCGCGGAGTTCGTCCCGGTTCTGAAGGAGCGTCTGGTCGAGCTGGTCGGGCTGCTGGAGCTACGCAAGGGCGATCCGAACCACGGCCACCCGGCGCACGCCGAACTGGTCGAGGCCGTACGCCGGGGCGACGCGGAGGGCGCCGGGCAGGGGCTGGCGGCCGAGCTGGAGGCCACCCGCGCCCGCCTGCTCGCGGCCTGACCGGGCGGACACTCCGGTCCTGCGCGCGCGGGCACCTTCACCCCTCCCGCTCGGGCACAGCAGGCCCGCCCTCCGCGGGCACGGTGGGCCGCCGCCCTCGGGCGCGGCAGGCCCGCCCCATCCCCGCACGGAGGGCCCACCGCCCACGGATTCGGCGGGCGCGACGACCCGCCGCCCACAGGCTCGGCAGGCCCGCTCCTTACGGCTGCGGACGGCCCGCTCCCCGCGGGCACACACTCTCCGCATCTGCCGCCCCCACCGCCCCCACCTGCACTGACGTCGGGTCATCAGCCATCACAAGGATGCTTCGACCACCAACCGTCAACCGACCGGTGACGTTGTGTTCAGGCGGTGTGCGGCCACCGTCCAGGCGGCGAACGAGTTTTCACTCCCATCACACCGTATGACTAGTATCGCTTCGTCAAAGCCCGTGCCCCCCGGACGGTTCGGCCCGGAAGGGTCGGCCGCCAGTCCCAAGGAGTCAGCTCTGCGCGCGCGTGCGAATCGGCGGCCCCCGACGCCGAAGGCCCCCCGCAGGCGTCCGCGCCTGTCACTGCGGACGGCTCTGCTCGTCCTGGCCATCGTCCCCAGCCTCTCCCTCGTCGCCCTCTGGGCCGGGACCAGTGGCGAGACCTTCCTCGACTTCCAGCGCCAGGCGGCCCAGGGCCTGCTGGCACAGAAGGCCGGGAAGCCCTCCAACATCGTCTACTACAACCTCCAGGAGGAGCGCCGGCTCAGCGCCGAGGCGCTCGCCCGGCCCGGCAGCGTCACCGACGCGCTGCGCCGCCAGCGCGCGCTGACCGACGACGCCGTGCGCCAGTTCCAGGCGCTCTCCGGCGAGACCGCCGACAGCGCGCCCGCCGAGGTGCTCAGCGCCGTCACCGAGGCGCGCCAGGCGATGGGCAAGCTGGCCGAGCAGCGCGCCGCGGTCGACCGCGCCGCCACCGACCAGCAGACGGTCTTCACGTACTACACCGACCTGATCGCCGTGGACCTGCGGCTGTTCACCGCGCTCAGCCACGTCGACAACGGCGAGGTCACCTGGATCTCCAAGACCCTGGTGAACGCCTTCTGGGCCAAGGAGATGCTGGCCCGCGAGGATGCCATCCTGGCCCGCGGCTGGCCGTCCGGGCGGCTGAGCGTCGCCGACTACCAGCAGGTCCAGCAGTCCATCGGCGCGCAGCAGCACCTGTTCGGCGTGCAGGTCGTGCCGTACATCCCCGCCGGTGAGGACCAGGCCTGGCAGGAGCTGATGAACAGCCCCGCCTGGCAGGCCAAGGACACCGTCGAGCAGGCCCTGACCAAGCCGACCACGCCGGAGTCCGGCGGGACGGTCAGACTCCCCGCGTCGCAGGACCAGTGGCGCCAGGCCCTGGACCAGCTCAACCCGCAGCTGGTGAAGGCGATCGAGGCCCGCACCGACGGCATCGTCGAGGTCGGCAAGGACTCCTTCCTCTCGCTGCTCACCAAGGTCGTGCTGACCAGCCTCATCGGCCTGGTCGCGGTCATCGCGGTGATCCTGACCACCTGGCGCCTGACCCGGTCGCTGCGCCGCCGCATCCAGGAGCTGCACACCCAGGCGCAGGAGCTGGAGCGCACCCTCCCCGAGGTGGTGGAGCGTCTGTCGCGCGGCGAGCAGGTGGACGTCGAGGCCGAGACCCACGCCATCACCGCCGGCCCGCACGGCAACGGCACCGACGAGCTGGCCCGCCTCGGCCATGCGCTCAACCTGGCCCGGACCTCCGCGCTGGAGACCTCCGTCCGGCAGGCCGAGCAGCACCGCGGCTTCGAACGGCTGCTGCAGCGCATCGCCCGCCGCACCCAGCTGCTGATCGGTCAGCAGCTCCGCAAGCTGGACGAGCTGGAGCGCAAGCACGAGGACCCGGAGGTCCTGGAGGGCCTCTTCGACCTCGACCACCTCACCGCCCGTCTGCGGCGCTACGAGGAGAACCTGGTCATCCTCGCCGGCGGCCAGCCGCAGCGGCGCTGGCGCAAGCCCGTCCCGCTGCTGGACGTGCTGCGCGCCGCGCAGAGCGAGGTGCAGGACTACCGGCGGATCATGCTGGACGTGGAGGGCCACCCGTGGCTCTCCGAGCGGGCCGTCGGCTCGGTCGCGCACGTGATCGCCGAGCTGATGGAGAACGCGGCGACCTTCTCCAAGCCGCCCACGCCGGTGGAGGTCCGGGCCGCCATGGTCGGCCGCGGCCTCGCGGTGGAGATCGAGGACCGCGGGCTCGGCATGGACCCCGAGCAGTACGACGCGGCCAACGAGCTGATGAGCAGTCCGCCCCGGATGGACGTGCTGGCCCGGGCGGACGACATCCGCCTCGGCTTCTACGTGGTCGCGCGGCTGGCCGCCAACACCGGGCTGCGGATCGAGTTCCGGCCGTCGGCCTTCGGCGGCACCCGGGTGGTCGTGCTCGTCCCGGAGGAACTGGTGATCGACGGCGACGCCGGGCTGCCGGACGCGACGCCCGTCGAGCCGATCCCGCTCGCCCGGCGCTCGCGCAAGGCGGCGCTCACCGCGCTGACCGCGGCGAGCGAGCCCGCGGACGGCCCGGACCACGCGGCCGGCATCGCCGACCTGGACGACCTGAACGACCTGAACGGCTCGGACGGCCTGGACGATCTGAACAACCAGAACAGCCTGAACGGCCTGGACGACGAGACCGTGCAGGCCCTGCTGCCCGGCTCGGCGCCGACCCCCGTCGAGGCGTTCGCGCACGTCGAGTACATCCAGCCGCTGGAGACCGACCAGCCGGTCGAGCACAGCTCCCCGGCGGACGGCACGGCCGCGCACGGTTTCCCGGGCTTCCAGCCGTCCGGCGCCTCCGCCCACGGCGGCCCCGGGTACGGGATGGAGCAGCACGGCGCGCAGTCGTACGGCTCGGCCCAGACCGGGTACGGCGACCACACCACCCCGGGGTACGGCACCCCCCGGTACAGCGCGACGGGGTACGACTCCCCGACGTACGACAACCCGGCGTACGACAACCCCGCCCACGGCTCCGCGGCCCACGGCTCCGCGGCGTACGACAAGCAGGGGTACGACACCCCCGCCTACCCGGACATCGCCTACGCCACGGTGACGCCGGCCGAGGCCCCGTACGCCGACGAGCAGTACCGCCCGGCCGACCACTACCGGCTCGCCGAGCGCCGCGAGTACGCCTCCTCGGTGCCGGTCAGCGAGCCCACCGGCGAGCAGCCGCCGCTGCCGCAGCGTGTCCGCCAGGCCAGCCTGGCCGCCGAGCTGCGGGTGCCGCCGCGGCCCGACGCCCCCGGCGCGCCGGGCGGCTTCGGTGCGGCCGCCGAGCAGCCGCACCGGCAGGACGGGCCCCCGAGGACGGGCCCGCGCCCGGTGCGCCGCTCGGGCGCCGCGATCGGCGCCTTCCAGCGCCAGTCCCGCGCCGCCCGCGGCCAGGACGGTGACCAGGACTCCGGGCAGCACCGGCTGCCCGCCGCCACCGCACACCCGGCGTCCCCCACCGCAGCCGCCGGTCCCCCGACTCCCGCGTCGGGCCCGTCCCCCTGGGCCCTCCCCGCCGCGGATTCCCGAACCACTAGGACGGATGACCAGTGATGAACCGTACGATCGCCACCCACCAGGACCTGGACTGGCTGCTGGACGGACTCGTCGACTCGGTGCCCGGAACCAGGAACGCCGTCCTGCTCTCCGACGACGGCCTGGTCGTCAGCCACTCCCGGAGCATCGACCGGGCCGACGCCGAGCGCCTGGCGGCCGTCGCCACCGGCCAGCAGAGCCTCGCCCGGGGTGTCGGCGCCCTGTTCGACGGCGGTCCGGTGCACCAGGTGATCGTCGAGCTGGCCGAGGTCTGGCTGTTCATCATCGCCGCCGCCCAGGGCACCCACCTGGCCGTGATCGCCTCCCAGGAGGTGGACGCCGAGGTGATGTCGGTGGCCATGCACACCCTGGTGCAGCAGGTCGGCCAGAAGATGAGCACCCCGGCGCGCAGCGAGTTCGACGCGTTCGCCGCCCGCAGCACACACGCCGGCCGCGGGTGATCGCGCGGTGAGGCCCCACTGGAGCGAGGTGTCCGACGAGGACGAGGACGACGGCTCGGGATCGATGGTGCGCCCGTACACCATCACCCGCGGCCGCACCGCGCCCGAGCGCGACAACCTCACACTGATCACGGTGCTGACCACGGTCGAGGAGGAGGCCCGCGTGGCCCTGGCCCGGGGTTCCCGGTCCGGGCCGCGCAACCTCCAGCCCGAGCACCGGATGATCCTGAACCAGTGCCGCCGTCCGGCCGCCGTCGCCGAGGTGGCGGCCGGGCTGGACCTGCCGGTCTCGGTCACCAAGATCCTCTTGGACGACCTGATCTCCCAGGGCCTGCTGCTGGCCCGGGCGCCGCTCTCGGTGGCCCGGGCGAGCGGGGGCGTTGACCTCGGTCTGCTGACGGCCGTACGCGAAGGACTCCGGAGACTCTGAACCATGGCACCAACCGCACCAACCCCGCCCGCTCCCCCCGCCGCGCCCGCCGCCGTGAAGATCCTGATCGCGGGCGGCTTCGGCGTCGGCAAGACCACCCTGGTCGGCTCGGTCAGCGAGGTCGCGCCGCTGCGCACCGAGGAGTTGCTCACCCGCGCGAGCGTGGGGGTGGACGACCTGTCCGGCGTGGACAGCAAGAACACCACCACCGTCGCCCTGGACTTCGGCCGGATCACCGTCAACGCGGACCTCGTCGTCTACCTGTTCGGCACGCCCGGGCAGGAGCGCTTCTGGTTCATGTGGAACGACCTGGTGAACGGCGCGCTCGGCGGGATCGTCATCGCCGACACCCGCCGGCTGGACACCAGCTTCGCCTCGATCGACTTCTTCGAGAGCCGCGGCATCCCGTTCGTGGTGGCGATCAACTGCTTCCACGCGCACAACACCCGGACGCCGGACGAGATCCGGGCCGCCCTCGACCTCGACCCGCAGGTGCCGATGCTGCTCGGCGACGTGCGGGAGCGCTCGTTCGGCCGGGATCTGCTGCTGGCCCTGGTCGACCACCTGATGGACCTCTCCGCCGTCCGGGCCGCGCCCGTCGGCTGACCGGCCCCGCGCCCTCCCTCCCCTGTTTCCCGCACCGACGTTCCTGTACCGACCTCCCCGGGAGAACCCCGTCATGACCTCACCCCTGCGCGTACTGATCCACGGCGGCGGCATCGGCGGCCTGACCCTGGCCACCGCCCTCGCCCGGCGCGGCCACCAGGTCGACGTGGCCGAGCTGCGCGACGAGCTGGAGGCGCTCGGCGTCGGCATCATCCAGCCGTCCAACGCGCTGCACGTGATGCGCGAGATCGGCGTGCTGGACGCGTGCCTGGCGGCCGGCTTCGAGTGGGAGGTGCTGACCATCTGCGACCCGGCCGGCACCACGCTCGCCAAGATCCCGCAGCCCCGGATGGGCGACGCCCCCTCCAACAACGGCATCCCGCGGCCCGCCCTGGCCGGGGTGCTGAGCGCCGCCGCCACCGCGGCCGGCGCGTCCGTGCGCTTCGGCGCCACGATCGCCGAACTCGCCGACGACGGCCAGGGCGTGGACGTCACCCTGACCGACGGCCACAGCGGCCGGTACGACCTGGTGGTCGGCTTCGACGGCATCGGCTCGCCGCTGCGCAAGCGCCTGTACGGAGACGTGTACGCGCCCGAGTACACCGGCTTCGCCAACTGGCGGGTGACGCTGCCGCGTTCGCCCGAGGTGCAGGGTGTGGTGATGTCCGCCGGGAACCTGAAGGCGAAGGCGCTGCTCACCCCGATCACCGAGGAACTGATGTACCTGGGCTCGGTGTTCGCCGAGGCCGAGGACTTCCGCCCGGACCCGGAGCGCGCCCACGAGCAGCTGGCCGAGCGGCTGGCCGGCTTCGGCGGCCCGGTCGCCGAGGCGCTGACCCTGGTCACCGACCCGTCGGCGGTGGTCTACTCGCGCATCTCGCAGGTCACGGTGGAGGAGCCGTGGCACGTCGGCCGGGTGGTCCTGGCCGGTGACGCCGCGCACGCCAGCACCCCGCACCTCGCCCAGGGCGCGGCCATGGCGGTCGAGGACGCGCTGGTGCTGGCCGAGAGCCTGGACGCCACCGAGGACGTGGCCGCGGCGCTCGCCGCCTGGGAGGAGCGCCGCCGCCCGCGCGCGATGTGGGTGCAGGCGATGTCGCGGGCCGTCCTCAAGCAGGAGACCGGCACGCCGACCACCCCGGAGGAGGACGAGCTGCTGAAGGTCGGTATCCCGGGCGCCGCGCACGTCCTGGTCAAGCCGTACTGACGGCCGCCGTCCGGCCGTTCGTCTCGACCCCGCACGGGCCGCTGCCCGCGCGGGGTCGCGTGCGTCCGGGGCCGGGCCGGAACGGCGGCGGGCCAGGCCGCCTACCGGGCGATCTCCCGGCGCCGTTCCCAGACCGCCGCCGAGATCCGGGCCAGCAGCCGGGCCGCCGGATCCGCCGCCGTCTCGTCCTCGCCCGAGGCCAGCGGCCCGGTGTAGCAGACGGCGAGCAGGTACGACGGGCAGTCCCCGGGGTGGACGAGGCCGACGCCGTGCCGGACCCCGGGGGACCACCCGTTCTTGAACGCGATCCTCGTCCCCGGCGGCAGCCCGGCCGCCAGGTCCACCCGGAACGCGTTGCGCTCCAGCAGCGCCAGCAGCTCCGGCTCCCCCGCCAGCGAGCGCAGCAGCCGCACCAGGTCCAGCGCGCTCACCCGGTTGTGCACGCCCTGGTCACGTGCCGGGTAGTCCTCGATCCCGCGCGGGCTGGCACTGCGGGTGGCGCCCGCGCGGCGCCAGACCTCGGCGACCGCCGGGTGCCCGACCCGGGCTAGGCAGAGGTTGGTGGCGAGGTTGGAGGAGTGGGTGATCATCCGCTCGGCGAGCAGCCGCAGCGGTGCCGTCCCGCCGAGCAGCGCCCACGGCTCCGGATCGCTGTCCCAGCCGGGGTCGTTGGCGAACTCGCCGCCCGCCACGGAGACGAAGCGGTTCACCACCGGCACCTCGGCGTCCAGGTCGGCCCCGCTCCGGTGCAGCGCCGCGAGCACGGCCACCTTCATCGTGCTCGCCGCGTCGTGCGGTTCGTCGGGAGCCCGGACGAACACCGGCTCCCCTTCCCAGGGCGCCACCACCACAGACAACATGCCCGGCTGATTGCCCGGCCCCACCCCGGGCAAACCTCACCCAGCGTGGCGGCGAAATTGACGTACCGTCACATCCGGTCCTCCTCAAGCCTATCGGCGGGCACCCCGAAGCCCTTACACTGCGGAACCGGTCGATTACCGGGGATGACCTTCGTCAGGGGGCGGCATGAGTTCCGAACAGCTTCGGCTTCCGCACGAGTACCGGGTGGCCACCATGCGGATCGGGGGCTTCGCGTTCACCATCCTGCTGGCCTCCGGCGGCGCGCTGGTACCGCTCTGGGCCGACCAGGAGTTCGCCTCCTCGACGAAGACCGCCGGCACGCTGATCATCCTGGGCCTGCTGTTCCTGCTGATCATCTCGGCCGCGCGCGCCGCGACCCTGGTCACCGAGGAGGGCGTCCGGGTCCGCGGCATCGTCCGCCGGCGCCGGCTCGCCTGGGCGGACATCAAGGAGTTCCGCAAGGTGCCGAACCCCAACTCGGGCCTCGGCAAGGGCGCGCCGGACTTCTTCACCTACGCGTACCCGCACAGAGGCAAGGGGATCCTGCTGCCGTTCGTCGACGACAAGCACGTCAACGTGGACCACGAGGTGGCCAGGCTGCTCGGTCTGCTGGAGGAGCGGCGCGGGGAGGGCTGAGCCGCCGGGCCGCCGGGCCGGGCAGCCGGCCCGTCCTCACCCCAGCCGGGCCGCCGGGAGCGGTCCGGCCGGCAGCGGGCGCGGTGCGGGTGGCCCGGCCAGCTCCGCGAGATAACGGGCCCGGGGCATCGGGACGGCGCCGAGACTGCGGACGTGCGGGCTGTCCCACTGGGCGTCCAGCAGCCGGCCGCCCGCGGCGGCGAAGCGGGCCGCGAGATCGGCGACGGCGACCCTGGCGGCACCGGAGCGGCGGTGGAACATCGAGTCGAGGCTGAGGACGGGGCCCGCGGCGACACCGAAGACACCGCCGATCAGCTCCCCGTCCTCCCACACCTCCGCGCTGTGCGCCGCGCCGCGCTCGTGCAGCCCTACCAGCGCGGCCCGCAACTCACGTGTGAGCCAGGCCGGTCGGCGGCCTTCGGCGCAGCCGGCGAGGACGGACTCGAACGCCCGGTCCGCGCTGGTCCACCAGTCCAGGCCGTTCCGCAACCGCCGGGCGAACCGGCTCCCGAGCCGCACGCCGTCCGGCGCGATCACCGGCCGCGGATCGGGGGACCACCACGCGAGCGCGTACGGATCCGCGCCGACGCCTCCCCCGCCCCCGGTGGCGGGCAGCAGCGCCACCTCCCCCGCCGCCACGGCGTCTTCGAACCGGGCCTCGTTGAAGGCGATCGTGTAGTCGTCGACGGCCGGCAGCGGGAAGAGCCCGTGCCGGTAGGCGTCGAACAGCACCTCGGCGTCCAGCCCCGCCCCGAACGCGGCCGGCCCGCCGGTCGGCGCCCGCGCCACGTCCAGCCCCGCGAACACCTCGCTCATCTCGCTCATCCGGCCGCCCCCGCACGCCCGTTCACCACGGCATCACCCGTTCACCGCCGTACCCGTTCACCGCCGCGACCGCCGCACCCGCCGCGATCGCTCACCGCCGGACCGCCCGGGCCGGCGGAAGGAGGAAGCCCTCCACCGTCAGCCGTCGCAGGTAGTGGTCGATCAGCTCCTCGTCCACCGGCGGCAGCTCGATGCCGCTGCCGGCCAGCGCCCGCTCCGTGTTGGACCGGTCGAAGAGCGGGAACGTCGGCCGGAAGTACATTTCACTGATGGAGAGTTCGGTCCCCGGGCCGCGGTCGACGAAGAGCGGGACGAACGGGGTCATCGGGTGGGTCGGGTGGCCCGCCGCGAAGCGGACCAGGCCCCGCACCCAGTCCCCGTACGGGACTTCGTCCACCGCGTACCCGTGCGCCCGCAGGCGCTCCGCGAGGTCCGCCGGATCGGCCGGGAGCGGCGAGGTCACGTGGTACACCTCGCCCTCCGCCGGGGCGTGGGCGGCGATGTGGGCGACGGCGCGGCCGAAGCGGTCGGCCGGGACGAAGTCGAGCGGCAACCGGACGTCCGGGCAACTCCCGGTGTCCGCGATGTACTTGATCAGCGCGCAGATCTCCGTCCCGGTGTTCATCACACCCGTCGCGAGGTCCCCCGTGACGTCGTTGGTGCGCAGCACGGTGACCGGCAGCCCGGCCGCCGCCGCGTTGTGCAGCACCTGCTCCGCGACCCACTTGCTCTGCACGTAGCCGACCGCCAGCCGGTCGGGGTGGGCGAGCGGCGTCCGTTCGGAGACCTCGCCGACGCCCGCCGCGCCGAACCCGGCCAGGACGGCGAGGGTGGACAGATAGTGGACGGGGATGCCGCGCGTGTGGCCGGCCAGCCGGACGATCTCGCGGGTGCCGCCCACGTTGGGAGCGCGCAGCTGGCGGTAGGGGTAGATGAAGTTGACCTGGCCGCCGAGGTGGTGGATGGCGTCCAGACTCTGGGCCAGGCGCTCGAAGCGGCTCCTCGTCAGGCCGAGGAGCGGTTCGGCGAGGTCGCCGACCAGCGGGACGACCCTCGGGTCCGCGAGGTCGTGCCGCAGGAAGCGCTGCTGCGCGGCGCGGATGCGTTCCAGCGCGTGCTCCTCGTCGGGTGCGCGGACCAGGCAGTGCACGCGGGCCCGGGTGGTGTGCAGCAGGGTGTTCAGCAGGTGGGCACCGCAGAATCCGGTGGCACCGGTGAGCAGGATCTCGGCCGGCTCGGCACGGGAGGGCGCGGGCTGCCAGGACTGCCGGACGGGAACGCCGAGTTCGGCCTCCGCCGCCCAGTCGACGGCCGCCTCGCCGAAGCCGTCGCGGCCGGAGCGCGCCCGCCGGGTGGCGGCGGCGAAGGCGCGCAGGGTGGCGTCGTGCAGCAGGGCGCGGGCGAGGAAGCGGATCCGGGTGACGTCGATGCCGAACATGATGCGGGCCCGGGCCAGCATCTCCATGGCGAGCAGCGAGTTGCCGCCGAGGACGAAGAAGTCGTCCGCCGGGCCGACGTCCTCGACGCCGAGCAGTTCGGACCAGAGCGGGGCGACCGCGGTCTCGATGGCGGCGGTCTCGCGGTCCCGGTCGCTCCCGCCGTTCCCGCCGCGGCGGCCGGCGATGCCGCCCCCCCCGTCCTCCCCCCGCCGCTGCCGCAGTCCGCCGCCGGTCAGCCGGCGGCGGTCGATCTTCCCGGCGGCGGTCAGCGGCATGCTTTCCAGCAGGACGAACTCGGCGGGGACCATGAAGTCCGGCAGCCGGTCGGCCAGGTACGCGCGGATCCGGTCGCGCCGCGCGCGGGAGCCGGAGCCGTCCCGGTCGGCGAGCGTGTAGTAGGCGGTGAGGACGTACGCGCCGTCCGTGTGCCGGTCGGCGGCGACCCTCGCCAGCCGGACCTCGGGGTGGGCAGCGAGCACCGACTCGACCTCGGCCGGGTCGACCCGGTAGCCGCGGACCTTCACCTGGTCGTCGGAGCGGCCGAGGATCTCCAGCCCGCCGTCGGGGCGCCAGCGGCCGGTGTCGCCGGTGCGGTACATCCGCTCGCCGGGGACGGGCGCGTACGGGTCGGGCAGGAAGGACTCGGCGGTGAGGACGGGCGACCGCCAGTAGCCGCGGGCGAGGCCGGGCCCGCCGAGGTGGATCTCGCCCTTCTCACCGGGGCGCACCGGCCTGAGCCGGGCGTCCAGCACCCGCGCCCGGACGCCCGGCAACGGTCTGCCGATCGGGACGGGCGCGGCGCCCGTCCCTGCGGCCCCGTCGGCGTCGTCGAGGACGGCCGGGGTGACCTCGTAGAGCAGGGAGGTGACGGCCGCCTCGGTCACGCCGTAGGCGTTGACCAGCCGGACACCCGGCAGCCGGTCCAGGCACCTGCGGCAGTCGTCGGCGTGCACGGTGTCGCCGCCGACCACGAGCAGCCGCAGGCCCTCCGGGGCCGGCCCGCCCTCGGGGAGCAGTTCCAGCACCTGGTGCCAGTAGGCGGGGGTGAGGTCGGCGACGGTCAGCCCCAGGGTGCCCATCCGGTGGACGAGTTCGGTGGGCGCCCAGGTCCGGACCCCGCCCAGGACGAGGGTGGCGCCGCTGAGCAGGGTCGCGAACACCTGCTCCAGGGAGGTGTCGAAGCCGAGCGCGGCGAGTTGCAGCACCCGGTCGCGCGGGGTGAGACCGTACGCGTTGATCACCCGGTCCAGGGTGAAGACCAGTGAACGGTGGGTGACCGCAACGCCCTTGGGGGTGCCGGTGGTACCCGAGGTGTGGATCAGGTAGGCGAGGTCGTCGGGCACCGCCTCGTCGACGAACGGGACGGCGTGCGGGACGGCGTGCGGGACGGCGCCGGCACCGGGGTCCACCGGGGCCGCCGCCGTGTCCACCGAGAGCACCTCCGCCCCCGCGAAGCCGCCCCGCCCCCCGTTCCGGCCGAACGCGCCCGCCTCCGCCACCACGACGTCCGCCCCGCAGTCCTCGACGAGTCGCGCGAGCCGCCGGCGCGGGTGCGCCGGGTCCAGGGGCAGGAACGCCCCGCCGGCCTTCAGTACCCCCAGCCAGGCCGTCACCAGGCCCGTCCCGCGTTCCAGACAGACCGGCACCACCCGCTCCGCGCCGACGCCCCGGGCCCGCAGCGCGCCGGCCAGCCGGTCGCTGCGCAGGTCCAGTTCGCGGTAGCTCAGCGCGCCGTCCTCGGCGAGCACCGCGACCGCGTCCGGGTCGTGGGCGGCCCGCGCGCGGAACAGCCCGTGCACGGTGTCCGCGAACCCGGCCCGCACCGGCCCGCCACCGCCCCGCCCGGGAAGCCCGGACCCCCAGGGCCCGTCACGCCGCCCGCCGAGCCGCGCCTCGCGCTCCACGTACGCGCGGCAGTCGGCGCGCCCGGCCGGCCCGAACACGCTTCGCCAACCGCCGGGGACCGTTGAGTCACCGGGCCAGATCGCATACTGACCGTTGTTGTTGCAAAGCACGGCGTGACGACCGGAATTCACATCCGTTCGTGCGCCCTCTGCGCTGTCTGGTGCCTCATCCACCGGCTTGACCTCGTGCTGTGGCGGCAGAATGCTGGGAGGTGCGACATTTCTGACTATACGCACCCACCGCTCGACTCGAACGCCCAACCGTCTTTCCGGCGCCTTTCCACCGCCGTTCAGCCGGACGTTCCCCCGGGCCGTTCCCCTATGCCTCTACCCACTCCCGAACCCGCCCTCACCCGAAGTCCCCCGCCCGCTCGGCGGGGTGAAGTCGCGGAGGAGGTAGCCTCGTTGACACGCCGGCGACAGCGCCTGACGGCCTGCTACCTGCTGTGGATGGTGCTGCTCACCGGCATCTACTACACCAACCCCTCCCAGCGGATCATCTGGTGGACGGGCATCGGCCTCAGCGGCGTCGTGGCCATCGTGGTCGGCGTCCGCCTCAACCGCCCCTCGCACGCACGGTTCTGGTACCTGCTGGCCCTCGCCAACCTCAGCTTCACCGCGGGCGAGGTGGTGCAGGTGATCCAGCTGCAGTTCCTGCGGCTGGGATACCCGTTCCCCTCCGTCGCCGACATCTTCTACCTCGCCGAGTACCTGCTGTACGCCGCAGGCGTGCTGGGCTTCATCCGCTGGCGGACGGCCCATCAGGACCGCGCCAGCCTGCTCGACGCCCTCATCCTCACCATGGGCCTGGCCCTGCTCTCCTGGATCTACCTGATCCTCCCCTACACCCGCAACCCCGACCTCACCTGGATCCAGCGGGCCACCTCGATCGCCTACCCGCTGGGCGACGTGGTGGTCCTCGCCCTGCTGCTGCGGCTGCTGGTGCCACGCGGCGGCACCAGCCGCGCCCTCCAGCTGCTCACCGTCGGCACCGTCGGCATGCTGGTCTCCGACGTGCTGTACGGACTGACCCAGCTGCACGGCGGCTGGCACATCGGCACGCCCGTGGACCTCGGCTGGGCCGCCTTCTACACCGCGTGGGGCGCGGCCGCCCTGCATCCGTCCATGGTCCAGCTGACCAGACCCGTCCCCAGCCAGCAGCCCGACATCAGCGCCGGCCGGCTCGCCCTGCTCACCTTCGCCGCGCTGATCGCCCCGGCCATCCTGATCATCGAGGCGATCCACGGCAACACCAGCAACGCCGGGGTCATCGGCGCGTTCTCCGCCGTCCTCTACCTGCTGGTGCTGGCCCGGCTCGCCGTGGTGGTCCACGCCCGGCGGCAGGCCATCGCCCGCGAACGCGCGCTGCGCGAGGCCGGCGCCTCACTGACCGCCGCCGTCACCGTCGAGGAGGTCGCGGACGCCGTCCAGACCGCCGCCTCCACCCTGATGCCCGCCGAGGCCGGGCACGTCGCGCTGCTCGCGGTCACCGAGGCGGGCGTGCTGCACGTCCGGCACGCCGAGCGCGGCGCCACCCGGCACGCCCCCTTCGCCCCGCCCGCCGCCCCCGGCTCCGACGAGGTGCTGGCCCTCGCCGCCTACCGCGAGACCCGGTTACTCGCCGTCGACGACATCGGCGCCGACCTCTCGGCCCGCTTCGGCGGGATGCCGTACGCCCTGCTCTGCCCGCTCACCCTGGCCGAACGCCCCTCCGGCGACCCGCTGATCGGCGCGCTCATCGTCACCGGCACCGAGCACGAGCTCGCCAGCCTCTGGGGCTCGCTGGAGATCCTGGCCGCCCAGGCGGCGCTGGCCGTCGAACGCGTCATGCTGAGCCAGGAGATCAACCTCCGCAACAGCGAGGCCTACTTCCGCACCCTGGTCCAGAGCACCAGCGACGTCATCCTGATCCTCAACGCCGACGACGGCGTCCGGTACGCCAGTTCGTCCGCCGAGCAGGTCCTCGGCTACCCCAGCCTGGACGGCACCCTGATCACCGACCTCGTCCCGCCCGAGGACAGCCGCGCCGTCGACCACGCGCTCGCCCGGATGCGCGGGCAGGACGGCGCCGACGGGCGGGAGCAGCGGCGCGAGCACTGGCGCCTGCTGCGCCACGACCGCACCCCGATCGAGGCCGAGGTGCGCTGCAACGACCTGCGCGCCGACCCGACCGTCGGCGGCCTGGTGCTCACCCTGCGCGACGTCACCGAACAGCGCCAGATGGAGCGCGAGCTCACCCACCGGGCCTTCCACGACTCGCTGACCGGTCTCGCCAACCGCGTCCTCTTCCAGGACCGGCTCGGGCACGCCCTCTCCCGCGGCGAACGCACCGGCGCGGTCATCGGCGTGCTCTTCGTCGACCTGGACGACTTCAAGGTGGTCAACGACACCCAGGGGCACGCGGTCGGCGACGAACTGCTGGTCGCCGTCTCCCTGCGGGTCTCCACCGCGCTGCGCACCTCCGACACGGCGGCCCGCCTCGGCGGCGACGAGTTCGCGGTGCTGGTGGAGGACGCGCTGCGCCCGGAGGACGTCGGGGTGATCGCGGACACCGTGCTGGCGGCCTTCGCGGAGCCGTTCAAGCTGAGCGCGGGCGCCGTCCGGGTGACCGCCAGCGTCGGCGTGGCGACCACCGAGGACAGCGTGGACGCGGCCGAGCTGCTCACCCACGCGGACCTGGCGCTCTACTCGGCGAAGGCGGCCGGCAAGCGGCAGTGGTGCCACTACCGGCCCGCCTTACAGACCGGCCTGGTCGAGCGGCACGAGCTGAACGAGAACCTGGACACGGCGATCGCCGAGTCCGCCTTCACCCTGTACTACCAGCCGATCGTCGATCTGGCGACGGGCGGCCTGGTCGCCTTCGAGGCCCTGGTCCGCTGGCCGCACACCCGCCGCGGCATGATCCTGCCGGACGAGTTCATCGCCCTCGCCGAGGAGAGCGGCCAGATCGTCCCGCTCGGCGCCTGGGTCCTGGAGCACGCGGCCCAGGAGGTGGCCGCCTGGCAGCGGACCAGCTCCGACCGGCGGCTCGCCGATGGCCTCCCCCCGCTACGGGTCAACGTCAACGTCTCGGCGCGCCAGTTCCGCGACGCGGGCTTCGTGGACGTGGTGCGCGGCGCCCTCCGGACCTCCGGGATCGACCCCCACTCGCTGGTGCTGGAGCTCACCGAGTCCGTCCTGATGCGCCGCGACGAGCGCATCAGGACCGACATGCGCACCCTGACCGACCTGGGCGTGGGCATCGCGATCGACGACTTCGGCACCGGCTACTCCTCGCTGAGCTACCTGCGGGAGTTCCCGATCTCCGTCCTGAAGATCGACAAGTCCTTCATCGACGGCCTCGGAGCGTCCCCGCAGCAGTACGCCCTGGTCAAGGGCATCACCCGGATCGCCGACACCCTGGACGTCCAGGTCATCGCCGAGGGCATCGAGAACGCCGACCAGCGCGACCTGCTCGCCGCCATGGGCTGCCCCCTCGGCCAGGGCTACCTCTTCGCCCGCCCCCTGACCTCCGCCCAGGCCCGCACCCTCATCCTGGCCGACACCTGCCTGACACCATCCCGCCAGGACACCACGTGACCGACCGCGACGCCCCAACGGCGTCGCGCGAACATCCGCGCGTACGGGAACAGGCCGCGGTCGCCCACCCCGGCGACCGACATCCGAGCTACTGTGGATGTCATGCCTGCGGCCTACGAGGACGTGCCCTTCAGCGAGCTGCTCCACCATCCCGCCGCGACCACACGCAGGCTGGACGCCGTCCGCGCGCTACGGCTGCGGCGGCGCGACGCGGGAGACCTCGCCCTGATGCGCGTCGACCAGATGGAGCGGGACGCCTCGGTCGTGGACTTCACCTCGCGCCTGCTGGCCGGGCTGGTGCGGACGGAGAACATCGCCGCCCTCCGCCAGGCACTGCCCGAAGCCCTGCCGTGGAGCACCTTCCTGCCCACCGAGGACATCGACACCCTGCTCTCCGAGCTGGTGGACACGGCGCGCGGCGCGGTGGCCCTGGACAACCTGGCCCCGATCGCGCTCCTGCTCACTCAGTGGCGACACAGTGCCGAGATCTACGCGGACCCCGCCCTGCTCGCCCTCCTCACCCGCGAGCCCGACGGCGACCTCGGGCCGGTCCCCGTGCCCGAGGTCGCAGAGTGAGCCCGAAGCGCGGAGAGCGGGCCGCGCCGCCGCCGATCGGCGGCGAGTACGACCTCCGTTTCGCCAACACCGAGGCCGCCGACGGCTGGGAACACCTGGGCCGCCAGGCAGCGGGCAACCTGCGTCGTGCCTTCGAGAAGATCCGTGCCACTCCCCGCGCCGCCGACAACCCCGACCGTCAGCACCGCCTCAAGGGCAAGCTCGGTACCGGCATCTTCAAGGGCCAGGAACTGGAACGCCGGCAGTACGAGGTCACCGGCGGCGGACGCATCCGGTACCTGCTGGACGACGCCAACCGCACTGCCTGGATCACTTACGCGGGAACTGGCCATCCCAAGGCCACGGACTGAGCTTCTCCAAACCGCGCCCGTCCGCATGATCCGTACCCGAACCGGGAAGGTGCCGGTTCGGAAGGTGATCCGTCATGATTGCTCTGCTGCTCGCTCTTCTCGTCATCGTGCTGATCGCCGGCATCGGGTTCTCGATCCACCTGCTGTGGTGGGTGGCGCTCGCCGGCCTGGTGGTGTGGTTCCTCGGCTTCTTCGTCCACGGCGCCTCCGGCCGCGGTGGCAACGCTCGCTGGTATCGCTGGTGACCGCCTGTCGTTGCCGATGACCCGGAGTGCGAACCCACCTGGCCGCCGCGCCGACCGGCCGGGAAGCAGCGCGCGCCCCGGGCCGGACGTCCGGCACGGGGCGCGAGGTGAGCGGCCTACGGAGCGGGGTTCCCCCGGCCGTCAGGCCTGTTCCCGGCCGTCGGGTCCCTCCTCGGCGGAGGACCCTTCGCGGGGTGCCGTCCTGTGCGGGGGCTTGTGGTGCTCGCCGACGACGATGGCCCTGGCGGGCTCACTGACGACCTGGTGACCTAACGTTCCGGTCCGCTCGATGGTGTTGTCCTCGATGGTGATATTCGTGTTCGTCACCGCGGCGAACCCGGTGAAGAGCAGGATGCCGCCGTGGGTCTTGTCGGCGATCACGTTGTGCGTGATCGCGATGTTGTGGCAGGCGCCGGACACCTGCACACCGCTGAAGCCGCCGATCATGCTGTTCCGCGTGACGACGACGTCCGAGACGGCGACGAAGACGACCGGGAACTCGCCGTCCATACTGTTGTCGTTGGTGGCGATGTTCTTTGTCGCCCCGGGGACTTCACCCCCGGCGATATTGATCGGCGAGTTGCCGTTGTCCTGGAATTTGTTGTTCGAGAACGTCGCGTTCGCCAGCGGCCGGAAGGTGAAGACCCCGTCGCCCTGCGCTCCGGGGTGGAGTGTGGAGCTGTTGTTGTTGAAGAAGAGATTCTGCTGAAAGACCGAGGCGATCGCACCGTTGGACGACGGGGCGAATCCCTTGAGGTTGTTCGAGAAGATGTTGTTCTTGACCTGGTAGCCGCTGAAGTTCTCGCTGGTGCTCACCCCCGCGCCGTCGGCGTTGCCGGTGAAGGTGAAACCGTCGATCGACACCCCGTTGGCCTGCGCGATCCACATGTCCTCCTGGATCGGGGTGTTGAGCGTGGTCGTGATGACCGTCTCACCCGGACCGCCGGGGGTGCGGGTGCGGGCGTCCACGCCGGCCCGGGCGCCTTCGAAATGCAGAGCGGCCTTCCGGATGACCAAAGGGGTGGTCATGACACAGGTGCCTGCCTGCACCCTGACGGTGCCCCCGGGGGCGGCCTCGTTGTAGGCGAACGGAACCGATGCGCAGGGCGCGGCGACCGGGCCGCACCCCGGCGCGTCGGCCCCGGTGGTCGCGACGTTGATGACGGTCGCGGCGGCGGCCGGGGGTGCGATCCCCACCCGGGTCGCCCCCTGCGGGTGACCCGGCTGTACGGCACGGCGATCGACGTCAACGGCTGACGCGTCGGCTCGCCCGGCTCGCCCGGCCGACGACGGGAGGCCGAATGGCCGGCGGAAATCCGGAGGCTTTCCGGAGCGGTTGCAAAAATTGACTAACGCCGCGTGATGGCCGTGTCAGCGCGTCACCAAACCATGGAGCCGGCACGTCGGCCCGGGATCGAGAAATGCCCGCAGGCGGGTTGCATCTCACGCGGCCTGGCGGTTGACTGAAAGCAGACGAAATACTGGCCATTCGAGACAAATACCTGCCCGGAGAGCCCGGCCGGCCCGATCCCCACAAGCCTCCGCCGAGCCCGCGGATCACGTCTGGCTCGCAGGACGTGCCAGACGTGAGTACTGGCACCCTTCGAAAAGGTGCCGCAGCCAATTTCGGAGGTCACATTATGACGTGGCAATATCCAGCCCCCGGAGCCGCCCGCCTGTTCCTGGCACACGGCCAGGCCGCGGAGTTCGGTTACACCTTCAACGGCGTCTACAACGGTCCGCAGTTTGCCACGGCGGTACTGGACAGCAGTAGCGGCGGCGGTGGAGATCCTCGCACCCTCGTCATCCAATGGCAGGGCACCGAGAACACCGCCGTGTTCGGCGGGGCGCAGACCTCCTACATCCAGGGCGTCTGGAATCCGTCGACCGCCGACATCTGGTTCCACCTGGAGGGAGGCGGCGTGACATGACCTCGCACGAGAGCGGCCACGCGGCGCGGCTGCTCGTTCTCGTTGACGAAGACGGAAACATCGTGGCCGCCTCCGGACCGGCCGGACACCGCCCGCTGGACCGGGACACCCCCACGGACGGCGGGGTAAGACCGTCAAAGGGCAGAACACTGCACGAGGTTGTGGTGCCCGAGGAACTGAAGAACGCCGGAACGGCAGAATCTCTCGGCAATTTCTACGTCGCTCGCGACGGTGACCAGCCAAGGCTGGCCAGACGGTCCCCACAGGGGTGAGGCACCGGATCGCTCCCCCGGCCACCCGCCCCGCACCCTGCCCAGACGTGGCAGGTGGCCGAGCGCCCATGCCCCGGGAGGCAGGTGAACACCGCACCGCAGCCTCCCGGCCCGGACCTCAAGCCGCTGAACGCCCACCCGGCGACGCTTCGCCGGACGGACTCCGGTGGTGTGCGGAAAAGGCGAAGGCCGAGGTGTCGCCGTCCAGATCGATGGTCAGGGAGGCATCCAGGGCTTTGGCGAGACGGGTCAGCAACGGCAGAGTCGGCACGGAGTCGCCGCCCTCGATGTTCGAGATCTGCGGCTGGGTCATGCCCGCTCGCCGCGCCAGTTCGGTCTGCGACAGGCCGAGTTCCGCCCGCCGGTCATACACGGCCTGACCCAGCGCGAACGCGTACCCGGCTTCCACGTAGGCCGAGGACTCCTCGACCGACTCCCCCAGGAGCGTCCTGGTCCGACGGGTCTTCCACTGGGAGTGGTTCACGGACTCTCCTCCTTGCTCCGGTCATAGCCGTGCTCCGCAGGACCGTGGTCCGCCTCGCACACCTTCTGCGCCTGCCGGGCGCGTTCGACCTCGACCGCCTCACGCTGCCGTGTCTCGCGGAACACCGTCAACAATACGATGCGCCGGTCAGGGCTTCGCCAGGAGGATACGCCCCGGGCGGGGCTGCCCGGGGTGAACGGGCAGCCCCCGGGGGTCACTTGACCGGGTGCGGGTGGCCGAGGTGGGGGAAGGTGGGGAGCAGGTCGGTGTGCGGGGGGATGTGGTCACTGGTGATCTTGCCGCCGGAGACCATGGTGAGGCGGGCGGACGTCACGTCGTCGCTGAGCGTGCGGCCGTTGGGGTAGCCGGCCGGGCGGGAGCGGTCGTAGCGGAGGATGTCGGGCAGGACGAGCTTCAGCGTCTCGGTGGCCGCCTGGGTGGTGTAGTCGCCGGCGTGCTGGAGCACGGCCGTCCACGCCTCGCGGTACTTCTCCCAGTCGTCGGCCGGTTCGCCCGCGTTGTAGGCGTCCTTGACCTCCTCGGCGTTGAAGTACGCGGTGAGGGACGGGTGGGCGCCCCGGTCCACCGACAGCAACTGGCCGTCCACGTGGAGGCTGACCCGCGCCCAGACGCCGATCGTCGGGTCCGGGCCGAGGTCCGCGTCGGGCACTTCGAGCGCGAGGCCGAAGATGTTGGCGTCCTCCATCGCGTCCCTGCCGGTCCACTGGAAGTTGTTGACGATGCCCTCCAGGTCGGCGAAGAACGGGTCGCTCCGCAGGCCGGCGGAGAGCCGGTAGCCGCCCGCCTCCGCGATGTCGGGTGCGTCGCCGAAGGCGACCGGGACGTCCGCGAAGAGCTTCTCCCCGCCCGCCTCGTGCTTCTGCGCGGCGCCGCCGGTCGCGCGGTACACGGTGACGGTCTGACCTCCGGTGCCTGCGCCCGGGGCGGGGTCAGGGGCGGAGAAGACGAAGGAGTAGGCGACGTCGGCGCGGTTGTCGCCGTCGTTGTCGATGTTGATCCGGTACACCGCGTCGGGGTGGAACTCGGCGGCCCGGGTGGGCGCGTACGGGTTCACGTTCATGATCAGAACGGTGCGCCCGGAGGCGTCGGAGGCCGGGAAGGCGAAGAGGTCGGTGAGGTCGAGCCGGGCGTCGCCCCGGGGGGAGCGAAGGCTGGGACCGCTGAGGTGGTGGGACATGGCGCTGGGCTACCTCGTCTCTGCGCAACCCCCCTGGCTTGTCCGCACCGTCGTACCAGCGCGAGCGGTACCGGCCGGGGAGGACACCCGCACAGAACCCGCCCGTCCGCCCCTTTGGCGGACGGGCCCGGATCCGCGGCCGGTCATGGTGGTCCACGGCCCCGAGTGCCCCGACACCCAGGACACCTGGACCCGGGTCCTGGACGCGCCCGACGCCCCGCTGCGGAACCGGCCCACGCCCTGGCCGCGCGCGCCCTGACCACGCGCACCGGCACCTCGGAGCCGCCGAGGACGCAGAACCCTCCGGACCTTCCGAATACTCCGATCAATAGGCTGAGATCATGCACACCACCGAGCACGACTGGATCACCACGCCCGTCACCGCGGACCTCCTGCGTGGCGCGCTCGACCTGGAGCGCACCGCGCACGGGGTGCTGCCGCACCGGCTCCCCGCCCGGGCCCGCGCCCAGTACACCGACGGGCAGCTCGCCATGGCGGAATCCCAGCCCTCCGGCGTGCGGCTGGTCTTCCGGACCAGGGCCACCGCCGTCGAGCTGGACACGCTGCCCACCAAGCGGGTCTACGTGGGCGCCCCGCCCCGGCCGGACGGCGTGTACGACCTGCTCGTCGACGGCCGCCCGGCCGGCCAGTCCACCGTGACCGGCGGTAACACCCTCACCATCGACATGACCGCCCGCACCGCCACGACCGAGCCCGGCCCGCCCGGCACCGTCCGCTTCACCGGCCTGGCCGACCGCGTCAAGGACGTCGAGATCTGGCTGCCGCACAACGAGACCGCCGAACTCATCGCCCTGCGCACCGACGCCCCCGTCGAGCCCGTGCCGGACCGGGGCCGCAAGGTCTGGCTGCACCACGGCAGTTCGATCAGTCAGGGCTCCGACGCCGCGAGTCCCACCGCGATCTGGCCCGCCGTCGCCGCCTCCCTCGGCGGTGTGGAGCTGATCAACCTGGGCCTGAGCGGCAACGCCCTGCTCGACCCGTTCACCGCCCGCGCCCTGCGGGACACCCCCGCCGACCTGATCAGCGTCAAGATCGGCATCAACCTGGTCAACACCGACCTGATGCGCCTGCGCGCCTTCACCCCCGCCGTGCACGGCTTCCTCGACACCGTCCGCGAAGGCCACCCCACCGCACCGCTGCTGGTCGCCTCGCCCATCCTGTGCCCCATCCACGAGGACACGCCCGGCCCCAGCGCCCCGGACTTCAGCGGCATGAGCACCGGACAGATACGGTTCCGGGCGGCCGGCGATCCGGCGGAGCGCGCGAACGGGAAGCTGGCCCTGGGCGTCATCCGGGACGAACTGGCCCGGATCGTGGCGCAGCGGGCGGCCGAGGACCCGAACCTGCACTACCTCGACGGCCGCGAGCTGTACGGCCAGGCCGACTTCGCCGAACTGCCGCTGCCCGACCAGCTCCACCCGGACACCGCCACCCACCGCCGCATCGGCGAACGCTTCGCCGGGCTGGCCTTCACCGCCGGCGGCCCCTTCGCCGAGCGGCGCGGCTGACACCGGGGTTCGGCGGCCCGGGGGGCGAGGTGAGGCCCGCGATGGGTGGTGTGGGAGGCTGACCCCGTGCCCGCCACCCTCCGCCACCTGCACGCCGACCGCCTCCCCGGCTGGCTCGACCGCAGCCGAACCGCGTACGCCGAAGACCTCGTGGCCGCAGGGCACACCCCCGAGGACGCCCACCGGCAGGCGGAGGAGGGCATGGCCCGTTCCTTCCCGTCCGGGGCACCGACGCCGGGTCACGCGGTGTTCGACGTGCTCGACGACGCCGGTGCGGCCGTCGGCCACCTCTGGATCGGGCCGGACACCAGCGACGACGCGGGCGCCTGGTGGGTGTGGGACATCGCGATCGACGCCGACCACCGCGGCCGGGGCCTCGGCCGGGCGGCCATGCTCCTCGGCGAGGAGTACGCCCGGGCCCAGGGCGCGCGCACCCTCGGCCTGAACGTCTTCGGGTTCAACGCGGGCGCACGCGGCCTGTACGAGTCGCTCGGCTACGAGACGACCTCGGTCAAGATGCGCAAGACGCTCGGCTGACGGCACTCCCGGCGGCAGCGACCTCCCTGAGGCGCTGCCCTGTCGAGCACAGGGTGAACCGACCGAGCGGATCCGCCCGTATCCACCAGTGAGGTGGTGGGCACGCCATGACCGCCAGTTAGCTGACGCTCCGTCATTTCTGTGTTGTCAGGTGCAAGGCATGTCCCGTACCGGCCCCCCGGGATGCCGGGTCGGCCGACCGCACGGTCACGCCCGCTCGTCACCGCTCGACGCTGCCAACCGATTCGGAGAAACTCCCTTGCGCAACAGCAGGTTCACCTCGGTCCTCCTGGCCGGCGCCACGACGCTGGCGTCCCTCGGCGCCGGCATCGCCATCGGCGTCGGCCCCGCGGTCGCCGCTCCGGCCGCCCCGATCGGCATCACCGCGCCCCTGGAGGATCCCGAGGTCGAGGTCTTCGCCGAGGACGGCGCCATCAGCCGGACCAGGGTCCCTGCGGCCTCCCCGTTCGTCGGCGCCCAGTCCATGGCCGCGGCCGCCGCGGGCGACGGCACCGTCACCTCGATCGTCAACAACGGGAGCACGGACACCAAACTGGACGTGGTCGTGATCGGCGACGGCTACACGGCGGCGGAGCAGGGCAAGTTCCGCACCGACGCCGCCGCGAAGTGGAAGGACATCAGCGCCGTCGAGCCCTACGCGAGCTACCGCAAACTGTTCAACGTGTGGGCCGTGAACGCCGTTTCCGCGCAGTCGGGCGTCTCCGGCGACCCGAAGCAGAGCACCGTCCGCAAGACCGCGCTCGGCTCGAACTTCTGGTGCAGCAACATCGAGCGGCTGCTCTGCGTGGACGTCAAGGCCGTCGAGGGCTACGCCGCCAAGGCCCCGCAGGCCGACCTCGTCATCGTCGTCGCCAACACCGCCAAGTACGGCGGCGCCGGCTACAGCGGCATCCAGTCCCCGCTCGGCTACGAGGGCATCGCCACCGTGGCGGGGGGCAACAGCGCGTCCGGCCAGATAGCGGTGCACGAGACCGGCCACTCCCTGGGCAAGCTCGCGGACGAGTACGTCGCCGAGGGCCAGGGCCCCTACAAGGGCGCGGAACCCGCCCAGGCCAACATCACCACCCTGACCGCCGACCGGATGCGCCACGACCAGGCCAAGTGGTACCGCTGGCTCGGCCGCACCTCACCCGACGGCGGCACCGTCGGCGCCTACGCGGGCGCCAGTAACTACCCGTCCGGCCTCTACCGGCCGACCGACAACTCCGTCATGCGGTCGCTCGGACGCGAGTTCAACCTCCCCGGCCGCGAGGCGATGATCGCCGGCTTCTACCGCCACGCCTCCACCCTCTCCAGCGCCACGCCCACCACCACCCGGCTGACCGCGACCGACCGCCTCACCGTCGACCTCCCCGTCTCCGGCACCCGCCTGCGCTGGTACCTCGACGGCAAGGAGGTGACGGCCCTGCGCGACCGCAGGACGATCGCCATGTCCGACCTCGGCAAGGCCGGCTCCAAGCCCACCACGCACAAGCTCAGCGCCGTCGCGACCGACCCCACCCCGTCCGTCATCGACCCGGCCCTGACCCCCGCACTCACCCGCAGCCTGGTCTGGAACGTCACCCGCTGACCGCAGCCGCCCGGCACACCCGGCTTCCGTCACGCCGTCCACCAGGGCGCGGCGGGAGCCGGTCGGGCCGCGTCCGGCTCCCGCACCGCGCCGCCAAGTCCCGGAAGACGCCCATCAGTCCGCTCCGATGACCGCGAACCCGGTCTCGCCCTGCTCGAACGCGGCGAACAGCTCCGGCAGCGTCGCCCGGCCGGCATGCTCGACGAGCAGGACACCCTGCTCGGGGGCGGCGAGGAAGTCCGTCTCGATCTCCCGGCGCAGCAGAGTGACCCGGCCGTCGACGAGGTCGTCACGCCGCAGACCGGCGACGGCCTCCCGGAAGGCGTCGTCGCCCCCCGCCAGTTGCTGGTCGATCGACTCGGGCCAGGCCAGCACGCGGACGGCGAGCCGGTCGCCGGTCCGCTCGTACCGGGCCCAGAGGTCGTCCGGGAGAAGGTAGAAGACACCCTCCTCGCCCTCGTGCCCCCGGTCGGTCAGGGCGGAGATCATGAGTTGACCGGGGTCGTCGGTCTGGAGGTCGATCCCGATCAGGACACCGCGCTCGTCCGGCCCGAACGGGGGGACTGCGGTGATCCACATCTGCGCGGCGTCGCTCATGTCCGCCATCCAAGCAGATGGCACCAACGCCCCCGGCGACGTCCTCTTCGAGGACAACGGCGAGGACCTGCGGATCCGCCGGATCCGCCAAATCGAACGGGTCGCCGGCCGCCGCTTGCGACGACGTGGGCACGATGCTGGCCGACGCGGCGAACACGCACACCCCGGCCAGCAGCACCATCGACAGCGCTCCGACGAGTAGGCGTCGGGTGCGTCCCCGTGCGGGCTGCGTGGGACAGGTCGGTTCTCGCCGGTGATTTGACATCCTCCCCGCGCTGAAGCACGGAGAGGATGTCAATGAGATGCCGACATCCACCGCGCCGGCATCCCGAGTGGGCCCTCGCGGTCACCTCCGCCAGAACAGGTGGTGCGTAACGCCGCTCGGGCTGGGCACGACCTCCAGGTGGAACCGGTCGAGCAGCTCATCGGGGGACTCCCAGAGTCGCAGCCCGGACCCGAGCTTCACCGGCGAGACCGCCACATGCATGGTGTCGACGAGGTCGGCATCAAGGAACTGCCGGATGACAGTAACCCCGCCACCGAGTCGGACGTCCTTGCCCTCCGCCGCTTCCCGCGCCCGTTCGAGGACCGTGGCCGGGTCGCCGTCGACGAAGTGGAACGTGGTGTCGGAGAGCGTGAACGACGGACGCCTGTGGTGAGTCATGACGAACACCGGAGTGCGGAACGGGGGCTCGTCACCCCACCAGCCACGCCACTCGTGGTCCTGCCAGGGCCCGCGCTGGGGCCCGAACTTGTTGCGGCCCATGATCTCGGCACCGATGTTGCGTGCGAAGTCTCGCGTGAAGTAGTCGTCGAGGCCCCGGCTCCCCCCGGGATCCGTGCGCATCGGCCAGCTCGCCGTGGCTCCGGCCCAGGCGAACAGCTTCTCGGGGTGGTCATAGCCGAACGGTCTGTCGAGACTCTGGTGCTCACCGGCACCGATTCCGTCACTCGAGACGTTGAAGTTCATGACTCTGAGCAGTTGATTCACGTGTTTCCTCGTCAGGTCTTGTCGCGTCATCGTGTGGCGAGGCACCACACATCATGATGTCGAACCTGACGGGGCCGGATTGACAACGGCCCGTAACTTTTTTCAAGGCGCGTCGGGAGGCCACGCCGTACATGGAGCTGCAGATGCGCCATCTCGACGGCCATCCGCGCCACCGCACCTCGACGTCGGTCATCCGTCCCCCCATGGTGGTGCCGTGGGACCAGGCGCACCCGCCCACCTGATCTACAGTCGCCCTTTGCTCCAGCTGGTGGAATCGCCGAGGGCAAACGACCTAGGCCTTCGCCCGAGCGATCGCCTGCACGGCGATCTCGCGCATCCGGTCGAAGGCCTCCTGCGGATCGTCGTAGTAGCGCCAGGGGCCGGCCACCTCGCGACCCATCACCTGGAACAGCTCCAGCGCCTGCGCCACCCGGGCGTTCATGACCAGCGCCCAGGCGGCCCAGCCCCGGGCGGCCTGAAGCTGCGGATGCGCCGGATCGGCCTGCGCCGGCCGCCCTCGTTGTCGCTGTGACTGCTCTTGAACCACACCAGGTCTGTGCTCATGGCTCCCCCGTCCCGGGACAGCACGGCACATTGACGGTACGTCAGTGACCTGCCGCTGCCCAGTAGTGCTTCATTACATGTGGGCGCTGATCTCGCCGCCGGCGGTGAGCACGATGTAGACGCCGTTGGCGACGCCTCCGACGTCCTGCTGGTTCGACTCCAGCGTGCCGTTCACGGCGTTGTCGTAGCCGAGGATCTGCGCGCGGTACCGGAGTTCGCCGATCTTCGTGACCTTGGCCGTCCAACCGCCCGCGAGCTTGAACGTGCCCGGTCCCTGGTGCCCGCCGCCCATCCAGGAGTGGACCTGGCCGTCCAGCGAGAGCACGACGAACATGTCGTTGGCGTCCAGTCCGGCGTCGGAGTCGGTCGTCTCCAGCGTGGCGAGGACATCACCGTTGTGGACGATCCTGGCCACGTAGTGCTGGGCCCCGACCTCCTGGACCTCGGCCGTGCTGCCGTCCACCAGGGGCTGGGTGTGGACCGGGGGCTTCGCCTTGGCCGTGGTGGCCGGTGCGGTGGCCCGGGGCGAGGCCGGCGAAGCGGGCGGGGCAGCCGGTGTGGTGCTGTGTGTGCCGGTCGCGGTGGCCGGAGCGGCGGTGCCCTGCGCGGCAGGCGTGACGGGCGCAGACGTGACGGGCGCGGCAGGCGTGGTTGCCGCGGTAGTGCCGTGCGCGTCGGACGCGGAGCTGCAGGCTGTCGCGGCCGGGACGATCAGAGCGGCTGCCAGGACGGTGCCGGCCAGCGTGCGAACGGTGGCCGCGCGGCGGGTCGTCAAGGGGGACATGCGGGTTCTCCTGAGCGCAGTACGGGGTGAGGGCGCGCACACTGCCAACCTCTTTCGTGCGGGAACCGCGAGGCAATGCGGCGGCTTGCACGACCGAACCTAGTGCGAGCAATCGACGGAATAGAGCATTCCGTGTCACCGGACTGCAACGCCCTGGGCAGCCCGGTGCCGATCACGGCGGAAGCGCAATCGACCAGCTGAGGGACCGGCAGCCGGACGAGCCGGGCGGCATAGCTTGACGGGCCGACACCCGAGTTGGCGATCACCGGGGCGACGCGTCATGTGACCGGGCACTTCCGTTGTCCACGCCGAACACCCCGTTGGCCGCCCCGGGGCGAGGGCTGAGTGGTTCGTCGGCCGCTGGACGTAGGTCGCGCGCCTCATGCGCGCCTGAAACCCGGTGGCTAGGATCGCCGATCATGACCACGGCAAGCATTCAGCGCCAGACGGCGGAGCGGGTACGCGACACTCTGGAACGGCTCATCGCCGAGCGGGACGTATGGGTGTCGACGGCCCACCCTGAGCATGGGCCGCACCAGGTACCCCTGTGGTTCCTGTGGGACGGGCGAGCAGTGTGGATGTGCACCAGCGGCACTTCAGTGACTGCGCGCAACGTCCGCGAAGAGCCGCGCGTACGACTGGCACTGCCGGACACCTTCGATGTGGTGCTCCTCCAGGGTGAGGCGGAGGGCTTCTCGGCCCAGGATGTGCCCGCAGATGCAGCCCAGGCGTTCGCCGACAAGTTCGGGTGGGACCCACGCGCGGAGGAAGGGTCGTACCTGTATGTGCGCGTGGTGCCGAAGACGGTGCGTGCTTGGCGAGGCGAGCAGGAACTACCCGGACGAGTCATCATGCGCGACGGAACCTGGCTGGAACAGGGGCCCCTTGCCAACGCGCCCCTCAAACGCTGAGTCCTAGTCACAACAGGGCGAACGTTGTCCGATGCGGCGCTGGCGACGGGCCACTGAGGGAAGCCGCTCAGACTTCGACGGCGGCGGCGAACTCGACGAATGCCCGCCAGGCCGCCGGGGCGAACGCCGGCTGCGGACCGCTCCTGTCCTTGAAATCACGCACATGGACGGTGCCGGGCACCTCGGTGGCTTCGTTGATCTCCAGGAACAGCGTCTGCCGAGGGGTTCGGAGACAGCTGGTGGACGTGATGGTGCCCCGGCCATCCGCCACGGGGGAACGACGGACGCCGGGGCGGCCACGGGCGGCCTATGCCGCGTAGAACAGTGTTGCGGCTTCCTGGATCTCCACGATGGCTTCGGCAAAGCTCTCGGGGCCACCGCCCCACGGGTCGGCGATGCCCGACGCCAGGATCCTCACCGGCCGGTCCGGACCGGCGAGCACTTCGACGGCAAGGGCGGTCTCGTCGTCCATGGCGATCAGGTCGTCAGCCCACTTGAGAAGCTCCGCGTCGAGCGCGGCGCCTCGGTGCTCGGTCAGGTCGTAGCCGAACGCGGCGGCGGCCTCGATCATCAGCGGGTGCGCGGGCTTGCCCACGTGCCAGTTGCGGATGCCCGCCGACCGCACGTCAAGTGCCCCTCCGGATCGCTCGGCGATGATCAGGGCTGCGATCGGGGAACGACAGTGGTTTCCCTTACAAACGACCAGCACCTTCCGCCTGTCACTACGCATCGGGATTCACCCTCTCGATCTCGAACGTGATGACTCCGAGGGCTTCCTTGGCCGCTGGGAAGATCGCCTGAATCGCTCGCAGCTGCTCGGCCTCGGTCGCGCGCGGGTTGACCGCCTTCACGTCCTCGGTCCCGAACATCTCCTTGAACGTCCGGTAAGTCCCGACCCGGGTCACCCGGGTCAGGCACTGCTCTTCCCGGCAGGTGAAGTTGAGCAGGTCGCCGACCTTGATCCGCTTCATGGAGTCGTAGGCGACGCGGACCTCAACGGTCTTCTCGCCACTGGCGATCAGGTCGAAGTACTGCTTGTAGATCTGGATGTTGCGGGGACGGCCATGCGCCTGAGACTGGGACTGGGCAGGCTGGCGGGTGGTCATGAGGGCTTCCAATGCGGTCGTGGTGTAGGACCGGTAGAAGTGCCTCGGGTTGCTCAGCATCAGCTCGCCGAGTCCCGAGAGCGCGTTCACGTAGTCCGCGTGGGTGCCGGGCCAGTCGGAGGGGTCGAGCAGCCACCTGGAGGGGACGCCTTCCACCACGAGTCCGGCGTCGGCAGCTTCACGAAGGAGGCTCTTCGAGAGCTTCCCTCCGTCGCTGCCGAGGATCTGAGGGGCGAAGATGCGAAGGGGCAGCGGGCCGGAGGCCTCGCCGATGGCGGCGTGCGCTCCGTCCACCAGCTGGCAACCGGGCGCCCAGTCGCCGCCCTTCACCATGACGTGAAGCGCGCCGTCATCGGACCGGTAAGACCGTTCCTTGACCACGTTGCGGTACAGGGTGGCCAGGTCGATGTAGCCGCCACCGAGCGGCGTGATGTCGGCCTCGTACCGACCGTGGTCGAAGCACACCGCCTCGAACAAGGCTCCGCTGTCGTCCAGTTCCAGCAGTCGGGTACGGTCGGCGCACTTCTCCGCCCAGCCGCAGACCGGGCAGGGCAGGCGGATGTGCGCGGTGCCGCTGGCGGGAGAGAGCCAGTATCGGATCTCGTCCAGGTGCTCAAGGGTGCGGATGAACTCGGCGCGGAACTCGGGGCTGACCTGCTGCTCAGTGTAGGTGCTGACGGTGTACTCGATCCCGGTGTGGCCGCCAACAGGCTTGTAGCGTAGCCGCGTCGTTGCGCGAGCCCCGGGACCACATTGGAGCAGTAGACACGGGTCAGTCGTGTCCTCTCCAGCTCTTCCGTCTCGCTGTCCTGGGCGTACTTCATCCCGTCTCGGTGGACCTTGCGCCACTCGACGTACATCTCGTCGGCCTGGCGATTGGCTGCGATGATGTCTGCGGCCTGGTCCTCCGCGCCACAGGCCATACACCACCGGAGAACGTCGTCACCGGACGGTGGGGTCTTCGCGTGGGCGATTCGTGAGACCTTGGACTCACTCCAGCCACACCGGGCGGCCAACTCACTGCCCTTGAGTCGAGCTTCGCCTTTGAGGGTTCGGAGCTTTCTAGCGACTGCTTCGCGAGCTGCTTGAGCAGACGAAGACGGCGACAGAGACATGGGCCGGCTATCCGGTGTCGCCGTAGATCAGACCTTGTACTTCTCGTGAGGGACGCCGCGTTCCCAAACGGTCTCGAACGCGGCCACGCAGAGCTTTACGACTGCTGGTTCGGTCCGCAGTTCAAGGCCGGGCATCGCCCAATCGCCTGTACCGGTGAAGTGGTTGAACAGGACCTTGTCACCGTCGAAGATCCAGAGGTCATTGCCCGGCAGGGCGATGTCTGACGCCAGACGGCGCGGCAGCCAACGGACCTGCTCGCCGGCCGAGAGGTTCACGACAGTCCCGGCATGCTCGTACTTGATGTAGTCAGTGACCGGCTCCGAGATGATCCGGGCACGCCTGACCGTCACTCCCTGGCTGACCTTCTCGGAGATCGCCTCGGCCCAGGGCTTCCAGTACTCGCCTTCCGGATCAACGTCCCTCTGGCCAGAGGACAGCCAGTTGGCGAAGTCTTCCGCCTCGTCCTCAACGCCGTAGGCGTCGCGCATCTCAAGGTGCACGGCAGAGACCCGGGCAGCCTTCAGCAGCTCATCGAAGTTGGGAGCGCTCTGCGTCATCGCAGGCCTTCCTCAAGACCGGAATCATCCGGAACGGAATCCTGATCACCGACTCGTCGTCGGGGATCGTGTTGTCGTGGTCGGGCCCGTGGCCGGCGGCATGGATCTCCGCCAGCTTCTTGGTACTGGGGTCCCACCCCTGGAGCAAGATCTCTCGCTCGTCCTCATCGACCCAGGCGGTAGGGCTTCCCGACTTCCCCGTGTCCGGATCGATACCTACGAACCGTACTGGCATTGCCACCCCTCCTGTCACTTTGCTTGCGTGATCTTGCATGGCTGCGCGTGACCCATCGTGGCGCGCACATGCACCGCCTGTCAGGACATCGGCAGCGAAGTGGGGGGCCACGGTGCCCGATAGTCACGTGACCAACGGGTGACCAACAGCGGTCCCGAACAACCCGAAACAGGCAGGATGCACCAGGAAGGAAGACCGTCAACTCTGCGGCGTGTCAAGGATGTTTCCGCCGGCCAGAGGCAACCACACCAGATCTGCGCTCATGGCTCCCCCGTACCGGGACGACACGGTCCATCGACGGTACGTCAGCGGCCCGCCGCTGACCAGCGACGGGCCGCTGAGGGAAGCCGCTCAGACTTCGACGGTGGCGGCGAACTCCACGAACGCCTTCCACGCGGCCGGCTCGAACGCCAGCTGCGGACCGCTCTTGTCCTTGGAATCACGCACATGGACGGTGCCGGGCACCTCGGCGACCTCAACGCACTCGCCACCGTCGTTGCCGCTGTAGCTGCTCTTGAACCACACCAGGTCTGTGCTCATGGCTCCCCCATCCCGGGACAACACGGTCCATCGACGGTACGTCAGTGGCCCGCCGCTGACCAGCGACGGGCCACTGAAGAAAGTCACTCAGACTTCAACGGCGGCGGCGAACTCCACGAACGCCTTCCACGCGGCCGGCTCGAACGCCAGCTGCGGACCGCTCTTGTCCTTCGAATCACGCACATGGACGGTGCCGGGCGCCTCGGCAACCTCGACGCAGGCGCCACCGTCGTTGCTGCTGTAACTGCTCTTACGCCAAGCGACCTCGACGCAGGTGCCGCCTTCGTTACCGCTGTGACTGCTCTTGAACCACGCCAGTTCCGTGCTCACTGCTCCCCCATCCCTGGGACAACGCGGACGGCTCGACGGTACGCCAACGGCCCGCCGCTGACCAGCGACGGGCCGTTGGGAAGCCTCAGACCGAAGCGGCGGCAGCGAACTCCACGAACGCCTTCCACGCGGCCGGCTCGAACGTCAGCTGCGGACCGCTCTTGTCCTTGGAATCACGCACATGGACGGTGCCGGGCGCCTCGGCGACCTCGACGCACTCGCCACCGTCGTTGCTGCTGTAACTGCTCTTGAACCACGCCAGTTCCGTGCTCATCGTTCTCCCAGCATCTTCTCGATCAAGGTCAGGGACTCCTGCGGAGCGAGGGCCTGCGCCCTGAGGGTGCCGTACCGTGCGGCAAGGATACGGACATCCTCCATGTCCGTGACCAGCCTGCCAGTCTGCTGCCCCTCGACGTAGCCGACCTGCGCTCTGCCCTTCGGGGTGAGCAGAATGAACGAACCACCGGTACCGGCATGCTCTGTCCGGTCCAACGGCATCACCTGGATCGACATGCCGCGCATCTGCCCCACCGTCAGCAGGTTTCGCAACTGGCCCCGGTGCACGTCCCACCCGCCCAGGGGCCGCATCAGTACGCTCTCGTCGATCACCCAGCTGAACATGGCCCGAGGCCAGCACGTCAGGATCTCCTGTCGCGCCATGCGGGCGGCGACCCGCTGCTCGATCACGTCCTCCGCCTGCAGCGGCTGGCGCATCCCGTACAGCGCCCGCGCCCGCGCCTCCGTCTGCAGCAGCCCGGGGATGTCGAGCGTGCTGTAGTTGTGGATCTCGACGGCCTCCGCCTCCAGCCCCGCGAAGTCCCGGAACCAGGCCGGGTGACGCACCCGCGCCTTGGCCTTCGCGCGAGTGACGTCGTCCTTCGCGACGCTCAACAGACCGCCCGCGTCGAGGAGTTTGTCCGCGCTGTCCAGGAACTCCGGCTGCGGGGTGCGCCGACCCCGCTCGACCGAGCCGATCAAGGCCTCCGTGTAGCCGACCTTCTCGCCCAACTCCTTCTGGGTCAGGCCGGACCGCTCCCGCAGCAGCTTGATCTGCTTGCCCAGGGCCCGGAAGAAGTCCGTCGTGCCCTCGGGATCCTCCAACGGCTCCGGCCTCGCTTCTCCGCTCTCGCCGCCAACACGCACTCCACCCACTGCGATCACCCCGTATCTTGCGTCTGATTCAGGTCACGCCCATCGACCCAGACAAGCAACCGTACGCACTCGCACAAGCACGCTCAGTACTCACCTGCGGCATGGTCAGGGTACTTCCAACCCGGCAGGCTTTGTCTCATGAAGTCCGAAATTCCCCTCGACATCGCGACTCCACGCACCCACACCACCCAACTCCCCGCCTCCCCCAAGGGCGCTGCGGTCTGCCGACGCATCGCCAGACACCAGCTCACCTCCTGGCGTCTGGATGCCACCGCCACCGAGCCGTTCCACGCCGCGCTCCTGATCATCGCGGAGTTCGCGGCCAACGCGTGCACCCACGGGCGGCTCCCGGGGCGGAGGTTCGAACTCTCCCTCACCCTCACCACCACCCCCGAGGGCGGCACCGTCCTCCGGATCGAGGTGTCCGACTGCCGGGGCGACCGCCTCCCCGTCATCCCGACGACCTGCACCGCCAACTCCCAGACCGGGCGTGGCCTGACCCTGGTCGACGCGCTCGCCGACCGCTGGGGCACCATCCCCCGCCTGCCGAACGCGAAGACGGTCTGGGCCGAGCTCGACCTCCCCGCCCACGCCCCCCATGCCGCCTGAGCGCCCCCTCACGCCCAGCGCCGTCGGCGCCTTCACCCTTCTCCCGCTGACCCTCCTCCTCGCTCTCACGGCCTGGGTCTACCCGGCCGCTCCCCACCGACTCCCCGACCCCGTCCCCCGCATCCAGACCCTCACCACCGTCCCTCCAACCCCAAGCCCAGCCCCACCCCCAACTCCCAACCCCTGAAACCGGACCGGGAAGTCGGCCCCACCGACTTCCCATTCCTCTCCCCCCAGATACACCGAGCTCGGCCGGGCCGGCTCCTGATCAGTCGATGAGCGGGTCCTCGATCACCTGGACGAGAATCCGGCTCTGGGCGCCCTCGGGGTCAGGGCTGGACAGTCCGGCCATGGTCACCAGCGCCTTCCACAGCGCCCACCCCCGCGCCCGTCGCCAGGCGTCGTCAGGGAGGTCGACGGCCTCCCGGAATGCTCTCCGCTCGTCACCGACGAAGAACGTCCACGCCATGACGAGGTCACAGGCGGGATCGCCGACGCCGCAGGTGCCGAAGTCGATGACCGCGGACAGCTTTCCGTCGGTGGTGAGCAGGTTCCCGACGGCGACGTCACCGTGGAACCAGGTCGGCGGGAACGGCCAGGCCGATTCCAGCGCGCTCGCCCAAATGGCCTGGCACGCCGCGACATCGACGACATCCTTGAGCCGGTCGAGCGCGCACTCGACCTGGTCGCCGTAGACGCCGGGGTGGCAGCCCCGGCCGCAGGAGTGACCGCCGGCGGCCGGGCCCTGCTCGGCGGGGACGTTCCGGAGGGCGGTCAGAAACGCCCCGAGGTCGCGCGCCAGCCGCATCCGGTCAAGGCCCGTGGCGGCCTCGACCGTCTCTCCCGGCAACCAGCGCCGCACCGACCACGGAAACGGATAGCCCGCCGCCGGGCGACCGGTCGCGACCGGTACCGGTACGGGTATCGACAGGTGCTCCGCCAGAACGGGCAGCCAGCGGTCCTCCTTCTCGACGCCGGCCACGTAGCCCTCGGCGCTGGGCAGGCGCACGACCAGCTGCTCGCCGAGCCTGAAGGTCCGGTTGTCCCAGCCCTGACGGACCACCGGCCGGACCGGAAGGTCACCCCACTCGGGGAACTGTTCGGAGACCAGAGTGCGTACGAGCTCGACGCTGATGTCAGTCACGGTGCCAGTCTGCGTGATCCTCCGGACGATGCCCGCACGATTCTTCGCGCAGCGGTCCGAAGCGGCCCTGGCCGTGCCACCCACCCCCTGGACCGGGCGTGCCGAGCTCACCGCCCGGAGGTCAGCTGCCCGCTTTGAGCGCGTCCAGGTGCCGCCGCACCACCTGCTGGAGCAGCTCCGGCGGGTAACGGTCCGGTCGTAGCGTCGCCTGCATCGTGAGTCCGTCGAGGAGGGCGGCCAGTCGCGTGCTCTCCAGTTCGATGTCCAGGCCGCCCGGCAGCCCGCCGGCGCGCCGGGCTTCGTACAGCACGCGGGACAGCAGGGCGTGCATGCCGTCCTGCATCTCGGCCGCACAGGGCCGGAGTTCGGGGCGGGTGTGTGCCGCGGCGGTGAAGGCGAGCCAGAGTGCGGCCTCCTGGCGGCGGACCTCGTCCAGGGGAAGGAACTCGGCCAGGAGTTCCTCCGTCACGGCCCGCCGGTCGGTGGGGCCGTCGGGGGCGAGAAGCCGCTCGGCGTGCGCGCGGACGCGGTCGCCGATGCGCTGACCGAGCTCGCGCATCGTGAAGGTCATCAACTCCTCGTGGTCGGCGAAGTAGTGGCGGACCGAGCCGATGGCGAGTCCGGCCTCGTCGGCGACGTTGCGCAGCGACGCGTGTTCCAGCCCGTGCCGGGCGGCCACGGACAGGACGGCCTGCGCCACTGATCTGCGGCGGGCGACGGGATCGACGATCTTGGGCACATTGCCGTTATAGCACGGTCGGGCTAACATTTTTTTAGCTCGACCCTGCCATAAAGATGGGTGGTACGTGCGTGAACCCCTGGCTGCTCACCGCGATCGTCGCGGTGGTCGTGACCGCGGTCGTGATCAAACGGCTGACCGGCGAACCGGTCAACGCGAGGGACCTCTTCGCGGCCCCGGTGATCCTGACCGGGATCGGCATCCTGTCCCTGACCAAGGCGAAGGACCTGACCGGCACCGACCTCATCTGGGTCGTCACCGGCAGCGCCCTCGGTGCGGTACTCGGCGCACTCCGCGGGGCCACCGTCCAACTCCTCGAAAGGGAAGGCGTCCTGTGGCAGCGCTACACCGGCCGGACCTTCCTCGCCGTGATCGGCACCCTGGCGGTCACGGCCGGCTTCGGCGCCCTGGCGGCGAAGCTGGGCATGCACGAGAACGCACGCCCCGTCCAGCTCTCCATCGGGGTGAGCTTCCTCGGCGAGTCCCTGATGATCGGCCACCGCGGCCTGACCTCCGGCATCCCCTTCGCCCCGGCGCGCCCCCGCTGACCCGTTGCCACGCCCCGTACCCGTCCAACCCTCCGCCCGACCTCGATGAGCGCCCCTGATAGAACCGTGCCATGACCTATCGGTTCACCGCCCGGGCCGCCGCTGCGGATACGGACCCCGACAGCTACTTCGCCGAGGCCGGCCTCGCCGAGCACGCGGACGGCAGCGGCTTCATCCTGCTGTTCATGTCCGGCGAAGAAGAGCCGGACGAGCAGGACATCGCCCTGGGATTCGACACCCACTGCCTGGTCACGGCCGATCAGGGGACCGCGTACGGATGTGTGCGCGAAGTCGTGCTGACCGGGAACGTCCTCCGGGTGAGCCTGGACCCCTCAGACCTGGCGGCCCTGGGGCTGGACGACCCCGAGATCGAGGCCACCATCGAGGCGCCGGCCGAGGACCTCGCCCGGTTCCGCGAGGTCCTCCCGGAGGTCCTGGCCTACGGACGGGCCGACGCCCTGCCCACGCGCGTCGTCGTCTGACGGCCATACCCACCGCCGACCCGGAATCGAGCTGCACGACTGACAGTTCAGCGGGCGGTCGTCATGACCAGGGGACCGGCTCGCGTGACCTTGCCGCTCTGCGGACGTGACGTGCCGGGGCATGCCTTCCGAACGGGAGCGGTCGCGCGACTCCACCCGATCACGCGTACCGCTACGGGCTCGGCGGGGCGGGGCAGCTGACACTGACGTTGTCGGCCCAGTAGCTGCCGCCGAAGATGTAGACCTTGGTGCCGGACCCGCCCGGGCCGGCGTGCGGGCTGGCGGCGTTGGCGCAGTAGGCGGCCTCGGCGTCCGCGCGGCTCGGGAACGGGCCCAGCTGCGCCGTGTACTGCAAGGGGACGTCGGCGCCGCCCTGGTCGGCGCAGTTCCCACCGTCGGTGAAGTCGCAGGTCCGCTTTCCGGTGACGTCCTGGAGGGTGCCGATGAGGATGTTCCCGGGGTCCGCGACGTTGTTGAGGATGAAGACGTAGTAGGCGGCGGTGGGCTCCGTGCCGGTCGGTGTCCCGGACGGCGTTTCGGCGGTCGGCGTTTCGGACGGGCTCTCGGACGGCGTCCCGGAGGGGGTTTCGGACGGGCTCTCGGACGGTGTCCCGGTGGTCGGACTCTCGCTGGGAGTCCCGCTCCCCGACTGGGGTGCCGGGCAGCCCTCCACCTGCACAGGCAGGCCGTCACCGTGGGGCGCCGTCCCCGGCAGCGCAGGCCGCGGGCCACCTCGGGAGGCGGGCACCGAGTTGACGTAGTCCACCACCTCGCGCGCCCGGTCGCCGATCTGGTTCGCCGAAGCCGAGCCGCAGTACAGGTAGTTGGCCAGGTAGTGGATGAGGTAGGTCGACAAGGTGCTGCCGTCGTAGACCTGCTGCGGATCCGCAGCCGTGACCGTGGGATTGACCTGGGAGACTCCCTCCTCCAGCAGCCAGTCGTGCTCGAACATGACGTCCCGCATCCCGTTGGCGTTCAGCTCGTCGCCGGTGCCGTACGGCGGGGCGACGAGGAGCGCCCCGACCGGCAGCCCGGTCCCGATCCTCGGCAACGCGTTGCGCAGGAAGAGCCCGCCCTGGCTGTGCGAGAGCAGCACGACGCGGTTGCCCTGCTTGAGATCCTGCTGCACGTTCGCGATCAGCTTGACGTTGACCGGGTCGGACGCGAAGTCCGGGTCTGCCACCCGCTGCACGATCGTCTGTCTGAAGTCGTTCTTGACGACGTCCGTCAGGACGAGCGTAGCGGCCATAGCGCCTGCGCCGAGCGTGCAGACCTGCTTCACCAGCTGCTCGGTCTCCGGGACGGGGTGGTTCTTGGTGACGCGCTGCGCCTCACCGCAGGCGCCGAAGGTGTACAGCGCGATGCTCGCGTGGGAGGCGTTGAAGGCGAGGTTGATGTGGACGGGGTAGCCCAGCTTCTGGGTCAGCGTGGTTTCCAGGAGCTGCTTCCCCTGGGTCGCCGAGTCGAAGTTGTTGAGGATGCCGTTGACGAAGTAGAAGGACAGCCCGGCACCGGGGTTCGGGCTGTCCTGGTACGCGGCCGCCCCGGCACCCAGGGTGGGCGCGGCGGGCGCCGAGGAGCCGGCGGCGGGCACGATGTGCCCACTGAGCGCGGCCCCGTTGGCCAGGTAGGTCTGCCGGCCCTCCGGGGTGCTCAGCCGGCGCAGCTCCCAGTTCACCAGCTCGATGCCGATGGTGTCCTGGCTGACCCCCTGCGCGGCGGCACTGCTCAGGGCCGCCGACAGGCTGTCGAGGGCGCGCCCGGCGTCGTCGGCGCCCAGCGGTTTCTCGAAGGCGGCGAGACTCTGCCGCAGCATCGCCACCCCGGCGGACACCGAGCCACTGCCGCCGCCGGGCGACGGACTGCTGCCGCCCGACGAGGAGGAGCAGCCGGCCACCAGGACCGCCGCGGTGAACGCCGCGGCGGCGCGGAGGCGGCTGCGTCTGCTGGACGCCATGGGTTCCCCTCGGGTGCTCGTGCTCGCCCCTGCTCGGGTGGCGCACGGCTGCTCGGCTGCCGCGCGCCTGCTCGGGGCCGCGCGGCACGACGGACCGGGACGCTCCCACGATCCGCTCCCCGGACGGGAACCTCAACCGGGGTCGGTTGTTCGGCCGCCGCACGCTGTGGTCGCTGGTCAAGCGGGCCCCGGGAATCGCCGATGACGAGAACGGAATCCCTCGGGGAAGGAGCGCTTCCCCGTATGTCAGCTCACCCTTTCCGACACGGAGGACAACCTCATGGGTTCGTTTGATCTGACCGGGCGCGTGGCCCTGGTGACCGGCGCGACCAGCGGCATCGGTGCCGCCACCGCGGCGCTGCTGGCGCAGCGGGGAGCGCATGTACTGGTCGCCGGCCGCGACGGCTCCCGCGGCGAGTCCGTGGTCGCCGCCATCCGCGCCGGTGGCGGCAGCGCCGACTTCGTCGCCGCCGATCTGCGCGAGGCGCGGCTGGTGCGGCAACTGGCCCGGCAAGCCGTGGACCTGGGCGGCGGCCGGGTCGACATCCTGGTGAACAACGCGGGCGTCTACCCGTTCGGGCCCACTGAGAAGGCGGCGGAGAGCGAGGTCGACACCGTCTACGCGCTGAATGTGAAGGCGCCGTTCCACCTGGTGGCGGAACTCGCGCCGGCGATGGCCGAACGGGGCCACGGTGCGATCGTCAATGTGAGCACCATGGTCGCCGCGTACGGGGCCGCGGGCATGGCCCTGTACGGGTCGAGCAAGGCGGCCGTCGAACTGCTGACCAAGGCGTGGGCCGCGGAGTACGGCCCGCGCGGGGTGCGGGTCAACGCCGTCCGCCCCGGGCCGGTGCGCACCGAGGGCACGGCCGGCATGGGCGAGGAGCTCGGCGCCCTGGCCTCCCAGGCCCCGGCCGGCCGACCGGCCGAACCGGAGGAGATCGCCGAAGCGATCGCCTACCTGGCCAGCGACGCGGCGAGCTTCGTCCACGGCGCCGTACTGCCCGTGGACGGCGGCCGCACGGCCGTCTGACTCCCTCCGGCCTGCCGGGCGGCTCCCCGGCCGTACGACACCGGCTCGGAGGCGTCCGGCAGGACACCGCGTCACCGGCCCCATCGTTGACGGACAGGTACCGGCCGTTCTCGGCACCGGCTGAGCAGGCGCCACAGTCCCTCGCACTCACCGTCCGCAGCAGCTGCCGACGGGAACCCTGCCACCCCGCCCCGGCCCCGGCCCCGTGGTCATCGGTGGAGCTCGTCTCCCCGCACGATCCGCAGGCCCGCTTCAGCCACAAGCCCAGCAAGGCCGAGCGGGTCGGCTACAACCGTCCGAGCCGGTGGTCATCGGCGCGCCCGGCTGTCTGCTCACCCCGTGCCTGCTGCGGCAGCGGGATGCGCTTCGCAGCAGCGCCGCGTTCCTCGCTGCTCGTTCAGGCCACGGCCGAGGCCGGCTCGGGGCGGTCGGCCGGCGGACCAGGAAGTCGGACCCGCCGACTTCCCACTCCGAGCCACGCGGCGCTGACCTGGGCAACCGCGACGGTCTTGCCGCCGTGGTCGCGGATCAGCTCTGGATCAGCATGCCGAGCCTCGGGCCGCCGCGGCGGTGCAGGCGGCGCAGGAAGGAGAGCACCCCGGCGGTGCCGACGGCCCAGGCTGCGGACTCGGTGGTGGGGTTGCCGCCGGGGAAGACCGGAAAGCCCACCGGACCGCCGCCGCGGGTCAGGATCAAGCCGGCGATCTCCTCGGCGGCGTGCCAGTGCTGTTCGTCCCCGGTGGTCAGGGCCAGGTCGATCAGGAGTTCCCCGACGCCCGCGAGGCCGCAGCACTGGACGACCAGGCCCATCCTCGGGGCGAGCGCGCGGCAGGCGGCCGCCGCGTCGGTGGCCAGGGTGACGTACCCGTCCTCGCCGTAGTGGCGGCCCGCCTGGACGAGCACCATGCCGATGCCGGCCAGGCCCCGGCACCAGGAGCCGTAGCGGCGGGTGGCCCCGGGGCGGGCGGCGGCTTCGACGAGGCGCGGGATGTCGTCGGCGAGGGCGTCGACGATGCGGCGCGCGGCGGCCTCGGGCCCGGCGTCAGGCAGGGCGCCGGACAGGGCGCCGGACAGGGCATCGGGCAGGGCATCGGGCAGGGCGAGGAGGAAGTGGGCGAGGCCGGCCCGGCCGTGTGCGAAGCCCTCGGCGAGTGCCGCGGTGCCGGGGTTGGGCGTCTCCCGGGGCCCGGCGGGAGGGCCGGTGACCAGACGGTGGGCGCACGCCGCCGCCACCGCGAGGTGCCGCTCCGCCTCCCCGGCGCGGCCGGCCGCGCGCGCCCGTTCGGCCAGCAGCAGCCGGCCGGTGCCGATGCCGGCCGCTCCGGCGGTCTGGTCCGTCGGGCAGCCGTCGGCCGGGTGCCATTCCACGAAGGCCGGCGGAGCGGTACCCAGCAGATCGGCCGCGTGGGCGAGAAAGAGGTCGACGCCCGTCCGGCCTTCGTAGAGAGCGGGGTTGAGGCGGCCGAGTGCGGGGTGGGCGGCCGTCCAGTGCGCCAGCGAGGCGGCGGCGGCGCGGGCGTCCGGGCGCTCGGCGTGCTGCAGCAGTTCGAGGCCGAGGCCGGCGCCGCCGTCGTAGAACGAGAGCAGGACGCGCGGCTCCCCGCCCCGGGGGTCGGCGGCGACCAGCTCGCGGGCCATCCGCACGCAGTCGGTGACCGTGTGGTCGACGAGGTCGCCGAGCAGCCCGGCGGTGACGCGGGGCGGGCGGACCGAGGCGCGGACGGGCAGCCTCCCGCCGCCCCGCAGCGCCGCCGCGGCGGCCGTGCGCTCCTCCGCGCCGAAGCTCAGCAGGCCCACCACCAGTGCGGCCGCCGGATGGTGGGGATCGGAGAGCACGCCGGTGAGGCAGGCCAGGGTGCGGTCGCGGTTGGTCGCGTGGTCCGGGTCGATCACGACCGGGTCGAGACCGGTGAGCGCGTAGTGCAGCGTCGTCCCCAACGCGTAGTAGTCGTCGGCGGGTTGGGCGTCCAGCGCGCCGGGCAGCCCGTAGCCCGGGGTCGCCCCGCCGGGGCGCTCGCCGTCGAGGGCGCTGACCCCGAAGTCCACCAGCGAACACCCGCCCGACGCGTTCAGCACGACGTTCGCGGGCTTCAGGTCGCACATCACCACGCCGCGCGCGTGCACCGCGTCCAGCACCCGCACCAGGCCGCGCGCCAGCGACCACCAGTCACGCCCGCGCCCGTCCCCGCCGCCGGTGGAAGCGTCGTACGGACCGGATTCGAGCACGTCCCGGCGCAGGTCGCGCGGCCCGCAGCCGCTGCTCACCAGGTACTCGTCCGTGCCGTGCCGGAAGTAGTCGACCAGTTGCGGCACCCCGGGCACACCCGCCAGCGCGGCCAGCACCCGGCGCTCGTGCCGGAGGCGGCCACGCGCGTCGATGCCGGCGGCGTCCTCGGCCACGAAGGCCCGCGCCTGCTTGACCACCAGCTCCCGCCCGGTGGCGGCCTCGACCGCGCGGTACACATGGCCGTTCGGCGAGCGGGTGATCCCGGCGGTGATCCGGTAGCGGCCGTCGCCGACCCGGGTGGTCGCCGGCCGAGCGGCGGGGTACGGGGCGAACGGGTCGCTCACCCACGGTGGTTGGCGGTACCTGGCCTCGGCCAGGCCGGGAAACGTCCGCCCGTCCGGGCCGGCCATGGTGAGCGCCGAGTCGTCGGCGGCGACCCGGAACAGGCCGTAGCGGTAGTAGACCGGAGCGTCCGCCCGCACCTGCCGGTCGCTGACCACCCTCGGCCCGTCCCAGCCGGCCAGCGCGTTCGCCAACTCCGTTCCGAGCGATACCACTTCACCCTCGGGCGGGTACACCGTGACCGCCTTGCCGACGGCGGCCGCGGCGCGCAGCCCGGAGTTCAGCTCGCGCAGCACGGCGACGCCGGCGGCGAACTTGGCGTCGCAGGTGCGGCGGAGCAGGACCGGGAGCACCAGGTCGAGCAGCCGGGGGAACTGGTCGGGGCGGGCCGAGACGTGCAGCTTCCAGCCGTGGGCGAGCACCGGCATGTCCGGGTCGTGCAGGTACAACCAGTCGTCATCGCAGTGCAGTTGACGCCGCACGCCGGGCTCGGACGCCACCAGGGCCGCGATCCGTTCCCGCAGGGCCTCGGCCGTACCCGGGTCCGGCTGTGCGCCCGCCGGTGCTGTTGACGGCACTCGTCCTCCACTCCCCCCGGTCCGGCCCGGCGCGCTCCGCACACCGCGCGGGTGACCGCCGCACGGTCGCCCGCGCGGCGGTCACCCGGTGGCCCCGGTGTCCCCGGTGGCCATGTGCGCGGCGAAGGTCAGGAGTTCACCGCACAGTCGAACCGTGTCGGAACGTAGGTGACGAACGGGTCGGCGAGACACGCCGCCGGAGCGAGGTCCGCGTCGAACTCGTCCTCGAACGCGATCACCTCGTCGTCGATGTCCAGCAGGCCGGCGTCGCGGATGTCCAGTACCAGTGCACTCATGGGTGGTTCCTCCCATTCACCTTGGCTGATCCCTTGCGGAGCGCCCATGCTAGCCATCCCCATGGGTGCGCAATAGAGATGTGACAACGCGACGTTGGCGCCTCACGGCAGTGAATTTCCAAGCAGGGCCCGCGTGGTCCGTGCGGTCACCTCGTTGTGCGGCGGCCCGCCCGGGAGATCAGCAGGGCGGCGATCAGGGCGAGGCCGTTGAAGACGTCCGGCACCCAGGAGGGCGCGCCCATCATCGTCAGCCCCGAGATGCCGATGCCCAGCGTCAGGACCGCCAGGACGGTGCCGCCGACGTTGAGATGGCCGCGCGGGGAGACCACCGCGCCGAGGAAGACGGCGGCGATCGAGCCCAGCATCACCGCCGAGCCGCCGTCGGGGCCGGCCGACTGGAGGCGGGCGGTGTTCAGCACCCCGGCCACCGCGGCGACGAACGCGCCGGTCATCAGCCCGGCCGTGACATACCGCGAGGTCCGGATGCCGACCAGTTCGGCGGCCTCCCGGCCCGTCCCGCTGGCGCGCATCCGCCGGCCGAACGGGGTGCGGGAGATCAGATAGCCGAGCAGACCGGCGATCGCGGCGGCGTACAGCACCATCAGCGGGATGCCCGCGACGGTGGAGGCCACCGCGTCGTTGAAGCCGTTCGGGATGGACTTGTAGAGCGTCAGCCCGCCCGTGACCAGCTGGGCGAAGCCGGTGAGCAGCGTGGTCACGGCCAGGGTGGCGATGAAGGAGTTGATCCGCCCGCGCACGATCAGCAGCGCGTTGAGCGCCCCGGCGGCCAGGCCGGAGGCGAGGCCGAGGCCGACCGCCGGGAGGGTGGACCAGCCCTGGCCGTACGCCCAGGCGGTGAGGACGCCGCTCATGGTCATCACGGCGCCGATCGAGATGTCGATCTCGCCGACGGTCGCCGAGATCATCGCCGAGATGCCGACGACCACGGTGACGGACTGGGCGTAGAGGATCGCCCGGGCGTTGGTGCCGGTGTCGAACTGGCCGTGCCGGGCGATCGAGAAGAAGACCACGAAGGCGAGCAGCAGCCCGGCCAGCGACCACTGGGCCGCCAGCCGCAGGGCGGTCCTGGACCGGGCGGACGGGGCGGACGGGGCGGACGGGCCGGAAGGGGCGGACGAAGTAGACGGGGCGGACGGGGCAGCGGCCTGCGCGCTCATGCGGCGGTGCCTTTCTGGGCTGCGGAGCCGGCGGCGGGAGCACCGGCCGAGGCGGTGATGGCGTGGAAGAGCTCGGCGCGCCCGGTGCCGGCCATCGGGACGGTGGCGGTGACCCGGCCCCGGTCCAGGACGACGACCCGGTCGGCGAGGTCCATCAGCTCGTCCAGGTCGGAGGTGGCGAGCAGCACGGCGACGCCGTCCTCGCTGAGCCGCCGCACGACCCGGGCGATGCCCTCCCGGGCGCCGATGTCGATGCCCTGGCTCGGCTCGTCGAGGACCAGGACGCGGGGCGCGAGCCGGACGGCGCGGGCGAGCGCGACCTTCTGCTGGTTGCCGCCGCTCAGCGAGCGGACGTCGGCCTCGGGGTCGCCGGGGCGGATGTCGAACTCCTCGATCAGCCGCCGCGCCTCGGCGCGCTCCCGGGCGCCGCTGACGGCCCAGCGCCCGCTGACCGGGCGCAGGTCGCCGAGGGTGAGGTTCTCCCGGACGGTGAGGTCGAGGATCACGCCCTGGAGGTGGCGGTTCTGCGGCACGCTGACGATCCCGGCGGCGATCGCGTCGGCGGCCGAGCGGAAGGTCCGGGGTCGCCCGTCGACCTCGACCGCGCCGCCGGCGGGGCGCTGGGAGCCCCCGACGATCCGGGCGAGTTCGCTGCGCCCGCAGCCGACCAGGCCGGTGACGCCGAGCACCTCGCCGGGGTGGAGCTCCAGGTCGACGCCGTGCAGCCGGGCACCGCGCAGGCCCCGGACGGCCAGCACCGGCTCCCCCGCGGCCGGGGACGGCGCGGCGGTGTCGACGGGGGCCGGCGGGCGGCCCGTCATGTCCTCCACCAGCCGGGCGACGGTCAGGCCCTGATTGGGCCGGTCGGCCACCAGGCGCCCGTCGCGCAGGACGAGGATCTGGTCGGCGACCTCCAGCACCTCCTCCAGCCGGTGCGAGATCAGCACCACGCTCGCGCCGCGCTCGGCGATCCGCCGGACGGCCGTGTACAGCCGGGCCACGTCGTCCGCGGCGAGGGCGGCGGTCGGCTCGTCCAGGAAGACGACGGGCGTCGCGCCCACGTCGCCGAAGACCCGGGCGACGGCCAGCATGCCGCGCTGCGAGGCGGGCAGGTCGGCCACATGGGCTCCGGCGGGCGCGGCCACCGCGAAGGCGTCCAGGAGTTCGGCGGCGCGGGCCGCCTCGGCCCGCCGGTTGACGGGCGCGAGCGCCGGGCGGCGCTCGCGCAGGGTGAGCGCCAGGTTGTCGGCGACGGTCAACTCCTCGACCAGGCCGAGGTCCTGGTGGAGGAAGCGCAGCCCGGCGGCGCGGGCCCGGTCGGGGGTGAGGGGCAGGGCCAAGGGCTCGCCGTGGACGGCCAGTTCGCCGCCGTCCGGGGCGTGGACGCCCGCCAGGACCTTCACCAGGGTGGACTTGCCGGAGCCGTTCTCGCCGAGCAGCGCGGTGACGGCGCCGGGGCGCAGCGCGAAGGCGAGGTCGCGCAGCACCCGGTTGGCGCCGAAGGACTTGCTCAGCCCGCGGACCTCCAGCGCGGCGGCGCTCCCGGCCCCGGCCGGGGCGGTCGGGGCATCACTTGGCGCGGCGCTCGGGGCCCGGCTCACTTCACACCCCACAACTTGCGGTAGTGGCCCGCGTAGTCGTAGCCGCCGTCGAAGCGCTCGCCCTCGGGCGGCAGGTTGTCCTTGGTGAGCAGGCGCAGCGGGACGCCGTCGTCCTTGGGCGGTTCGACGTTGTTGAAGATCCGGTTGAGGTCGTCGAAGGCCGCGTAGGTGGCCCAGCCGTACGAGGGCGCGACGTCGGCGATCTGGCCGGCGCCGGTGCGGATGAAGTTGAGGGTGGGCGCATCGCCCTCGTTGGAGATCTGCGGCACCTTGGCGGCCAGCCCGGCGGCGCGGATGGCGGGCACCGCGCTGATCGCGATGCCGTCGTACTCGTGCCAGAGGACGTTGAGTTCGGGGTGGCCCTGGACGAACGCGACGGCGGCCTGGCCGAGTTGGGGGGTGCCGTGGAGCCCGTCCGGGATCTGCTGGTCGGCGGCGACGGCGCCGCCGCCGTTCTGCGCGAACCAGTCCTTGATGCCCTGGATCTCCTGGCGGTTGGAGGAGTTGGGGGCGGTCCGGAAGAGGCCGAGCCGGGCGTCGCCACCGGTGGTGACGACGGCCTGGGCGGCGGTGATCCGGCCCTGGTCGTAGTAGTGGTAGTCGATGATGTGGCTGATGCCGGGGTTGCTGAGGTTGTAGTCGGTGGTGCCGAGGGTGAAGTCGATGTGCGGCACCTTGGCGGCGGCGATCTGGGCGAGTGCGGCGCTGTCGGCGTCGCCCTCGGTGACCATGGAGATCAGACCGTCCGGCTTGAGCTGGAGGGCCTGGGTGACGCCCGCGTTGAAGTCCTTGCTGACGTCGACGGCGACGAACTTCCAGCCGAGCGAGTCGGCGATCTTCCTGGCCGTCTCCACCACGTAGGTGTTGGTCTCGGAGAAGGTCCAGCGGTTGAGGTAGACGATGGTCTTGCCGGGGGCGACCGGCGGCGAGTCGGCCGGGCCGTTCCAGGTGGCGGTCCGGGTGAGGTAGGGCGCCAGGAACGCCTTGGCGGCGTCCACGGCGGCCTGGTTCTTGACGGCGCCCGGCGGGGCGGAGCCGGCTCCGGCGGCGGGGCCGTGGTCGGGCCGGGCGCAGGCGGTGGCGGCCAGGGCGGTGGCGGCGGCGAGCGCGGCGGCGGTGAGTACGCGGTGGCTGGGCATGGTGGCGGGTCCTCAGGCGTGAAGGGCGGGTGCGGCGGCGGGCGTCGCGGCGGGAGCGGCAGGGTCGGCGTGGTCGGCGGGGTCGGCGGGGTCCAGGTCGAGCAGCGGGAAGAGCAGGTCGGCGACCCGGTGGGCCTCCTCGATCAGCGGGAAGCCGGAGAGGATGAACGACTCGACGCCCGCCGCGCGGTACTCGCGGATCCGGGCGGCGACGTTCTCCGCGCTGCCGACCAGGTAGGTGCCGGAGGCCGGGGAGACCACGTCGAAGCCGAAGAGGCTGGGCCCGGTCCAGACGTTGGGGTGGACCTCCAGGTCGCGGACCTCCGGCAGCCGCCCGGCGCGCAGCGCGGCGAGCCGGCGCTCGACGGCCGGGTCCTCGGTGCGGAAGTCGTCGAGGGACCGGCCGCGCAGGTTCCACCCGGCGAGGTCCACGGCGGTGCGGTGGCCGGTGCGGTGGAGCAGGTCCTCGGCGGCGGCCCAGGCCTCGTCCTCGGTCTCCCGGACGATGATCTGGAACCGGGTGCCGTAGTTGAGGGTGCGGCCGAGCCTGGCTGCCTCGGCGCCGACCCGGCGGAACTTCTCGCCGAGCCGGGCGGGGGTGTCGGCGAAGCTGAGGTAGGTGTCCAGCAGCCCGACGGAGTGGGCGACTCCGGCGGGCGAGGTGCCCGCGCCCCAGAGCGGCACCGGCACCGGGTCGTTGGGCCAGGGCGAGAGCGGTCCCTCGTCGTCGGGCCGCGCGGCGAGCCGGACGTAGCGGCCCTCGTACGCCTGGTGCTCGCCCCGGTGGACCCGGCGGTAGGCGTCCCAGTACTCGGCGCTGAAGTCGTAGCGCTCGTCGTGCTCGTAGTGGACGCCGTACCCGGCCAGGGTGGCGTCCTGCCCGTTGACGACGTTGAAGAGGAGCCGGCCGCCGGAGAAGCGCTGGAGGGTGTCGGCGATCTGGGCGAGCTTGGCCGGGGAGTGCAGGCCGGGGTAGACGGCGGGCAGGAAGCGCAGCCGCTCGGTGTCGCCGAGCAGGGCGGCGGTGACGGTCAGGCCGTCGTCGCGGCCGGTGCCGAGCAGGGCGCCGTAGTAGCCGAGCCGGTCGATGGTGCGGGCCAGCTCGCGCAGGTGGCCGAAGCCGGTGGGCCAGCGGCCGCTCTCCTCCCAGGGCAGCGGGCCGTCGGGGCTGGTCAGGTACCAGAGCAGGCGGACGCGGGCGTCGGGGGCGTCGGGGGCGGGGGTCATGCGGGGGCTCCCAGGGATCGGGGACGGGACCGGCGTCGGGCCGGGGCCGGGGTCGGGGTCGGTAACGGGGTCAGCGCCGGATCAGGTCGGCGGCGCGTTCGGCGACGAGGACGGCGGGCGCCATGGTGTGGCCCCGGGTGATCACCGGGATCACCGAGGCGTCGGCCACCCGCAGGCCCTGGACGCCGCGCACCCGCAGGGCGTGGTCGACCACGGCGTCCGGGTCGTCGTCCCGGCCGATCCGGGCGGTGCCGACGGGGTGGAACACGGTGTCGGCGGTGGCCCGGACGTGGGCGGCGAGCCGCTCGTCGGTGGCGTCGGCGGGCAGCGTCTGCTCGGCCGTCCAGGGGCGCAGCGCCGGCTGGGCGGCGACCCGCAGGGCCGCGCGCAACCCGGCGACCAGGGTGTTCAGGTCGGCCGGGTCGCCGAGGTAGCCCGGGTCGAGCAGCGGTGCGTCCCCCGGGTCGGCGGAGGCGAGCCGCAACCGGCCCCGGCTGCGCGGCTGGAGGACGACCGGGGCGAGCAGGTAGCCGGTGCGGGCGGGGTCGTGGCCGGGCTGCGGTCCGGTGCCGAGCAGCAGTTCGATGTCCGGGGCGGTGAGCGCGGGGTCGGTGCGCAGGAAGGCCACTCCCCCGCCCGCGAGGTCGCGCAGCGGGCCGCGCCGCCCGTCCTCCCAGAGCCGCAGGTTCTCCTCGGTGGGTACGGCCGGGGCGGGCCCGGGGGCGCCGGGCGCGGCGAGGCCGACGAAGGGCACCCGCAGGTGGTCGTGCAGGTTGCCGCCGACGCCGGGCAGGTCGGCGCGGACGGGGATGCCGAGGGCGGCCAGGTCGTCGGCGGGGCCGAGGCCGGAGAGCAGCAGCAGCTGCGGGCTGCCGATCGCGCCCGCCGCCAGGACGACCTCGCGGCGGGCCCGGATCTCGGCCGGCCCGTCGGGGCCCTGGAGCGCCACGCCGGTCGCCCGATCGCCCTCGAACAGGACGCGGGTGACGTGCACTCCGGTGCGGACGGTCAGGTTGGGGCGGTGCCCGGCGGCGGCATCGGCCAGGTAGCCGGCGGCGGGCGTGATCCGGACCCCGTCGACGAAGATCATTTCCTGGGTGTCGCTGCCGAACTGGTCCGGCCCGTTGACGTCGGTCCTCCCGCCGTAGCCCGCCTGCTCGACGGCGGCCTGCACGGCCTCGTACAACGGGCCGGCCGGGCCCGCCTCCTGGAGCCGGACCGGTCCGCCGGTGCCGCGCCAGGGCGCCGGCCCGCGTCCGCTGTCCTCCGCGCGGCGGTAGAGCGGCAGCAGGGTGTCCCAGGACCAGCCGGGGCCTCCGTACGCGGCCCAGGCGTCGTAGTCGGCCCGGTTGCCCCGGATCCAGCCGCCGAGGTTGAGGGCGGAGGAGCCGCCGAGCACCCGGCCGCGCGGCCAGGGCACCCGGCGCCCGTCCAGGCCGGGCTGCGGCACGGTGGCGTAGCCCCAGTCGAGGGCGCCGCCCAGGGTGTACGGCCAGAGCGCGGGGGCCAGGCTCTCGCGCTGGGTCAGCGGCCCGCCGGCCTCCAGCAGCAGCACGCTGACGGACGGGTCCTCGGCCAGCCTGGCGGCGAGCACCGGGCCGGAGGTGCCGCCGCCGACGATCACATAGTCGGCCGACTCTGCCATGGTGATGAATTCCTTGCCTCGTGGGGGGGCTTGCGGGGCTGGTGGGGTAGCGCGGGCACGGGCCTGCCCCGGTGCTCAGAGCTGGACGTGGACGGCCTTCGGCTCGGTGTACGCGTGGATCCACTCGCGCCCGTGCTCGCGGCCCAGCCCGGACTGGCCCGCACCGCCAGAGGGGGCCGAGAAGTCGTGCAGGCCATAGGTGTTGACCCAGACGGTGCCCGCGCGCAGGTCCCGGGCGAAGGCGTGGGCCCGGCTCAGGTCCCTGGTCCAGACGCCGGCCGCCAGCCCGTACGCGGTGCCGTTGGCCAGGCGCAGCGCCTCCTCGTCGGTGTCGAAGGCGAACACCGAGAGCACCGGCCCGAAGATCTCCTCCTGGGCGAGCCGGGAGTGCGGGTCGACCCCGGTGAGCACGGTCGGGGTGACGTAGTGGCCGGGCCGGTCGAGCACCCGGCCGGCGGGGTCGAGGCCGGCCTCGCGGGCCAGGTCGAGGTAGCCGGAGACCCGGCGCAGCTGGGCGGCGGAGATCAGCGGCCCGAGGTCGGTGCCCTCGTCGAACGCCGGGCCGACGGTGAGCTTCGCGGCGTCCGCGCGGACGCGCTCCACCACCTCGTCGTGGACCGACCGGTGGACGAGCAGCCGGGTGCCGGCGAAGCAGATCTGGCCGGAGTGCTGCCAGGCGGTCGCTCCGGCGGCGGCGACGGCGGCGTCCAGGTCCGCGTCGGGGAAGACGATGTTGGGGCTCTTGCCGCCCAGTTCGAGCAGCACCCGCTTCACGCCCGTGGCGGCGGCGCGCTGGATCGCCCGGCCGGTTTCGGTGGAGCCGGTGAAGGCGACGAGGTCCGCCCCCGGGTGGTCGACCAGCGCCGCACCGGCCGTGCCGTCCCCCGTGAGCACCGCGAGCACGCCGGGCGGCAGGCCCGCCTCCAGCGCCAGCCGGGCCAGCAGCAGGGCGCTCAGCGGGGTCTGCTCGGCGGGCTTGAGGACGACGCTGTTGCCCGCCGCCAGCGCGGGGGCCAGCTTGAAGGCGGCCATCAGCAGCGGCATGTTCCACGGCACGATCGCCGCGACCACGCCGACGGGCTGGCGCAGCGTGTACGAGTGCACGTCGGGCGCGGTCGGGTTGACGTCGCCGTAGAGGCGGCCGGTCCAGCCCGCGTAGTGCCGGAACGTTTCGGCGGCGCCGTACGCGAGGTGCCGGGCCGTCGCGTACGGGATGCCCGCGTCCAGCGACTCCAGCTGCCCGAGGTGCTCCGCGTTGGCCTGGAGCAGGTCCGCGATCCGGTGCAGTACGGCGGCCCGCTCGGGGTGCGGCCTGGCCCGCCAGCGGCCGTCGGCGAAGGCGGCCCCGGCCAGCCGGACGGCCCGGTCGACGTCCTCCGGCCCGGCCGCCGGGACCTCCGCCAACGGTGTGCCGTACGAGGGGTCGAGCACCGGGAGCACCGCTCCGGAGGCGGCCCGGACACCGGTCTCCTCACCGAGCAGGAAGCCGGGGCGGCTGTCGAGGAACGTGCGGACGACGGGGGTGAGCTGCGGGGCCATCTTTGCTCGCAAATCAGGAGGAAAGGGATGTCGGTGGGCGTACGGTCACGCCGGGGCGACGGCGGACGGGGGCGCGTCGGACGGCACCTGTTCTCACCACACGGCAATCGGTCTGGCCGGCCGGGGACGGAGGGAGGGCGCCGAAGGCGTCAGCGCCGACAACAGGACGCGGCTCGGGTGAGCAGCTGAGGCGTCGTCATCTGGCTGCTCCCTTCGGCTCGGCGCGTGCTGGCGACAGGAGGTTTCCACGATCGGAGGGGCCGAATCAAGGTTTCCACATGATGGGATCGGCCTGTTGGCGGATACGTGATCCCGCCGCAACGCCCGTTCGCACCACCGCAACACTGGCGCGGACGGCGTCCCGGTGGGGCCGGTTCCGCGACAGGTGGCACAGACCGTCTCGCCCCCGGTGCGGCCGGACGGGCCGGGGAGCCGGATCCACCGCGGGTACGCATTCGGACCGGCCGTCGAGCGAGGGAGAGGGACCGCATGCGTGAACCGACGCAGGTACCCGACGATCCATCGGGAGCGCTCACGGCGGCCCGCGCGGGCTGCCGGGTTTGGATGCCCGACGGCGGGTTAGACGGTGCTGCGGCGGGGCGCAGCAGGGTCCCGGGCGGGTCCGGCTCCTCCTCCCGGACCCGCCCGGCGCCCGGCGCCCCGGCGAGGTCCGACCGGCCGCCGCGGGGCCGTTCCCCACAGACCGCGGCGGCCGCGGGGGACTGCGGGGGTGCGGCCGGGGTGCGGCGGGTACGGGTGCCGTTCGTCAGGGGACCAGACCGGGGAGCGGACCGGGGGCCAGACCGGGGCAGACCACCTCGAGCCAGGACGCGAAGTCCGGTGCCTCGACCTCGAAGTCCGCCGGGTCCAGATCGCCCAGGTCCGAGGAGAACACCGGCGAGCCGGGATCGTCGGCACGCAGCAGAAACCCGCGGCCGCCGCTGTCGTCCCCGACGAGGACGAACCCCGGGGCGTACTGCGCGACTTCGTAGGTGGTGTTGCGTTCGCCGATGCAGCCGGCCGCGTACACGGCCGTACCGGCGTCGGTGAGCAGGCCGTCCGTCACCTCCCAGAACGCCACCAGCGGCGCCGGAAGGCCCTGCGCGATCCCGGCCCGGGCTCGCGCGACCCCAGCCGGTGCGGCCGCCACGGTCCGGGGGTCCGCCTCCACCATGTCTCCCTCATTCGTCCGTTCCGCCGGGCATCCGGCCGGAACGGACACTGCCACCCGGTCCGTCCCCCGGGCAAGCCGCGGCGGCTGGTTCGCCCGGCGTCCCCTGTGGGAGTGTGGGCGGATGACGACCCGGTACGAGGATCCCGGCCCCGAGGGCCCGCCGGCCCGTCCGCACGAGGCCTTCGCCAACGCCCTGTGGAGCCTGGTCGTCGACGAGGACGGCCGCACCGGCGGGCAGCCCTCGTGGATCGAGGCCTGGCTCAGGAACCGGCCGTCCGAGGGTGCCCCCGAGCACCCGGTCCCGGCCACCCTGCACCGGATCCTCGCGTGCGGCGTGGACCCGGACGATCTCACCGACGTGGTACGGGCCATGCAGCACGACCTGCTCTACAACGTCTGCCAACTGATCGACGACCCCGGCCTGCTGGGCCTCGGAGCGGAGGACGACCAGCCCGGCGGTACGGACTACGACTGGGAACTGGTGGCGGTCCGCACCGCAGGACCGGCCGACCGGACACCGCTCCACGGTCTGCACGCCGCACTCGACGAACACGACCCCAGCGGCCGGGCCGGCGAACCACGCGGCCGCCCCGTCCCCGCCCGGCTCCCGGGCCACCCCCTCCACGCCCGGCTCGCCGCCGCCCACGCGCTCGCGGGCGACCGCGTCGAGGCGATCCGGACCTGGCGCAATGCCACCGGCGCGCCCCTGAGCGAGGCGCGGGCGGCGATCGACCGGCTCGTCGACCAGCTGCGGCAAGACCCGGACGGCACCGCGCAGTGATGCCGAGAGACCTCTCCTGACCGACGACGCACCGCAACTGCCCGTCGGCCGGTACCGGCCGACGGGCAGTTGCGTCGTGCCAGGGGCGGCGGATCAGCGCCTACCGGCCTCAGTGCGTCCGGCGCGGGTCAACCCGAGGTCGGGGCGGACCGGGCCCGGTCCGCCTCAGCCGCACCAGCCCGGCCCCTTGCCCCACCAGCCACCGGAGTTGTAGTCCTCGCCTCCGTAGTAGATGCACTGCCCGGGCGCGTAGATGTAGGCCGTGGCGTAGTAGCTGAAGTTCCTGGCGTCCTCCTGCCTGCCGCTGCCGTCCCCGAAGGTCAGGTAGGCGCCGGTCAGCGTCGGAGTGCCGACCCTGGTGTTCTTGATGGTGGCGACGCAGTTCTGCCCGGTCGACCTGCTGTAGGTCAGATACACCGTCGAGGTGCCGCCCGGCAGATCGAAGGAGTCCTTCGTCTCATAGCTGGAACCACAGGCCGACTGCGGGGTGTAGCCGGTGGTCGCGGCGCCGGCGGTCGCGGGCACCGCGACCAGAGCCGTACCGGCGGTGGCGACAAGAGCTGCTACCCGGGCTGACGTTCGGAAGAACATGACTGTCTCCTCTTGTCGCTCCTGCTGTTCGCGACGCTCTTCGGACGGGGTGGTCCGGGCCCGCGGCACGACGTCGGCCGGGCCGGCGCCCGATACGACCGCCCCCTGAGCGAGACTGGCCCACCGTCGAACCCTGCGTCTTGCACGAATGCGAAAGGGCGCGCGGCGAGCGACAGCGAAGCCGCGGAGGAGAAATCGGGTTGACCAACCGCCGCCCGGGCGGCGCGGGTTGCGCCGTGATCGTCGCCACCGCCGCCTCCGGCGCCCTCGGGCGTCCGGTCCTCGACCGACTGCTCGCCCGTGGCCTCGCCGGGCAGGTCGCCGCCGACGACATTTCCCGCTTTGTCGTCGACCGGACCATCGGCAGCCATGCCCGCGGAGCCACGACAGGAGAACCCAACAGAAACGTCCGGCATGGAGCCCAGAGGCCCCACGCCAGACGTTCCTGTCGAGACCACCCCCGTCACACCGCGATCCACCTCGACAAGCAGTTGAGGCTCTGTCCACTCCAGGGAGTGGACAGAGCCTCAACTGTTGTGGTTGACGTTCGATCAGCCCACGAGGAACCTGATCAGCGCCGACAGAAGAGGAACGGCCGACAGCACGATGAAGACCCACCCCGCGAGCAGGTGAACGCCGGCGGGCCCCTCCTTCGCAGACCTCCTACTTGGTTGCATGAAGAGCTTGCTGCATTCCCGGAAGTCCGTGACAATGGCTATGCCCAGGAGCAAGGGAATCAGAAAAAACGCGACATCCATAAGAACTCCCGACAACATCCCCGCAAAGACGCAGCATACAGAGATACCGGCCGGCGCACCCCTCTTCACCGCCGAAGACCGCGCCATCCCCCCGACGATCGAATCTAAAAGATCCTGATCACAAGGGCAGTAATACCGAACGCAAAGAACAAGAAACCGCCCACAAGGTGAAGGATTCCCAGCTCATCTAAACTGTCGCATCAGTTCCCCTGCGCGTGGGACAGCGCGATGACGAAGACCCCGAACACGGAAATCGCCACAAATATAGCATCAACGATGCGGATCGTTCTCGGCGCAGCCTCCCCGGGGCTGGCGATTGAATAGCGGTCGATGAGGTTAAAAACCTTCTCCGCCAACCATCTGAAGTCGCACGCGACAAGGATACCGCCGCCGCCGAAAATAATGAACCAGGGAACTGCCATAATGAACTCAGCCATTTCCATCCCCAACGCCAAGTGAAGTGATGAAGGTTCGAGCGGCAGGGCTCGCGAGCAACCTCTTGAGTCTCGCCCGCGGCGTCACCCTATCGTCGACGAGAGGGTCTGATCAGATCGACTACATGTAGACATGTCACTTCTGTTGGCGCTCACGGCTCACCACGTGAACAGCTTTCCGATCCAGGCGTTGCCGAACCCGGCACCAGCACCGACACCCATTCCCCAACCAGCACCGCCGTCGATGGTGTCGACCGAGTTTCCGCGCGGATTCGTTGAGCCGAATGACTTTCCGTAGCTTCCGAAGACGTCCGGGCCGATTCCCACCGACCCGCTGACGTTGCCCCCGTTTCCCTCACTGCGTTTGAGGCGACCAGGACGACGCTCAGCACTGAACAGCTGCGACCTGTTCCGGGTTGATCACCACGTGGTCCGCCAACGGCTGTCCGTCCCGCCGGACATCGACCCGGTAGTCGCCCGGGAGATCGCGTGGCACCACAGTGGTGTAGACGGTTCGCAGGACACCACCGACCGATGCCGTGAACGCCTTCCGCACCGGGAAGTCCTGCTGCCGGCAGGAGATCTTCTCGACGGACTCGCCAGCGGCGATGAGAAGGACCGTCCATGCCTGACGCCCCTGGCTGTCGACCAGCCTAAAGCGCAGCATTGTTCCGACCCCCGGGGTGGGCCGCTTCTCGATCTCTACGGCTTTCGAGCACCCGGTGACCCCACCGTCGACCTCGGCGACGCAGATGTCGCCGCTGCTCGCCGTCTGCCAGATAAGCGACGGATCATGCCCACCGTCGTACTCCATCACGGTGACCCCACCATCGCCCGGAGCCTTTCCCTCCTCCGCCGCCGATTCCAGCACTCGCCGTCTGGTCGACTCCGGGAACGTCGGCCGGACTGTGTCACCGGCCAAGGGCCGTCCCGCCGAGGTCTCCGGAGCGGCTGGGGCGGTCGTCGCGCCTTCGGCGCCGCCATGCGAACCGCTGCACGCACTTGCCCCGATCAACAGGGCAACAAGGCCGGCACGGACGGCATACCGAACTGTCGATGCGTCATTCATCAGACTTTCCCCCCTATCGGCGGCCATGGTCGGCTTCGCCGGGCGTCTTCCGGTCACTCGTGAGCCGACCTGACGGTCCGGTCGTCGGTGGAGGTGCCGAGGGCGCCGTCCGCGAGTTCGATGGTGGCCGCGCCGGTGCCGCCGGGGCTGACGATCGAGACGGTCGCGCTCGCGGTCGGGGTGGGCAGCTGCCAGCCGTTCCCCGCCAGGCGGGCGGCCTCCGCCCGCAGTGCGTCGGCGACGGAGTCGAACGTCGGCAGCACGAGCGAGGACGTCCCGAACTCCCCGAAGCCGCCCGGGTGGGCGGTGCCGACGAGGCCGATCTCGACCCGGCCGCCGAGGACGGAATCGCGGTCCGCCGACAAGCCCTCGGACAGGGCGCCGAACGGGGCCGCCACCGTCGCCACGATCCCCGCCACGCCGGCCGCGACGGCGAACGCCCAACCCGCCGCCCGGCTTCTCGCAGAACTCATGACGCGTCTCCCGGCAAGCTGTCCTGGCGCACGAGGGCGACCGGTCTCTGAGATCTGGACGCGGCAGCCGGCCGAACGGTTCCATCACCGGGGGCACCCGCACCGGCCGTCGGGGCGGCGGGCCGAGGAGGGCCGGGCGGGCGGCGGCCGTCGCGCTCAGCCGCTGAAGACCACCGTCGTGGCGGCCGGGGAGGCGGCGCCGCCGGCCGGGGTGCCCAGGGTGCGTTCGGCCTTGGCGACGGCGGCGCGGTAGTAGAGGGAGGCGAGTTGGGGGGAGTCGCTGTCGCGTTGGAAGAAGCCGTAGAAGAGGCCGACGGAACCGAAGCGCTCGATGCCGAGACAGCCGTTGAGCCGCACGCCGGAGAGGGTGCCGTCGAGGCGGACGGCGGGCGTGCCCGGGCGGTCGCCGAGGACGAGGGGGGTGACGGTGAAGGTCACGGCCTGGTCGGTGCCGGCTCCGAAGGTCAGGCTGTGGCAGTTGGTGAACGCGTCGGTGGCGGCGGCGAGATCGGCGGTGAGCCCGGCGGGATCCTCGGCGGTGAGGGCCTCGGTCACCATCGGGTTCGAGCCGGGACCGTCCAACTCGGTCTCCTGGTGGACGGCTTGGGGCGAAAGCCGGGTGTTGTGCCGGTTCAGCAGGGCGGTCAGCCCGGTGCAGCCGCTGGCCGGGGCCGGGGCACTGCCCGGCGAGGGGCTCGCCGCGGCCGGCGCTTCGGTGAAGTCCGGGCCCAGTTCGGCGGCGGTGAGCAGCGCGGCCTTCAACTGGTCCGCGGTGGGCAGACCGTCGGCCGGGGCGGCGGCAGGGGGCCGGAGCGGGCCGGCCGCCGGGCCCGGCCGGACGGCGGCCCCGGCGGCGATGTCGGCGGTGCCCAGGGTGACCACCGTGGCGACGGCCGCGGCGGCGAGGGCGGGGAGAGGCCTCGGCTGGGACATGCGCGGTATACGAGACATACGGCCCCCGGTCGAGAGTTCGGGCAGGGACAGGCGTCCAGTCTCCCACCGGGCCCGGTCCGCCGCCCGCCGGGACGGCGGTGCCGCAGGTCAGGGCCGTTCCGGAGGGAGGGTTGCGAGGGTCTCGGTGAGCCATTCCACCCAGAAGGTCTCCAGGCCGATCCCGGCCCGCAGTACGGCGTGCTGGAGCCGGTTCTCGTCCGCGGCCTTCTCGGCCGGGAAGTCCCGCCGCTCGATCTCCTGGTAGTCGGCCAACTGCGCTCGGTGCACCGCGAGATGGCGGGTCAGCTCGGCGTCCAGGCCGGTCGCTCCGACCGCCGCCGCCGCACGCAGACGCAGCAGCAGCGGTTCGCGGACGGCCTTGGGCTCGCCGCCGTCGGCCGTCCAGCGGGCCAGTTCGGCGCGACCGGCGGGCAGCACCTCGTACTCCTTCTTCTGCCCGCGCACCGGGCCGGCCTGCGGGAGGGCCCGGATCAGGCCGGACGTCTCCAGGCGGCCCAGTTCGCGGTAGATCTGCTGGTGGGTGGCGGACCAGAAGAAGCCGATCGACTTGTCGAACCGCCTGGTCAGCTCCAGCCCGGAGGACGGCTTCTCCAGCAGGGCGGTGAGGATGGCGTGCGGCAGGGACATGCGGCCGATCCTAGGACGGGCCGGCCCGGGCCCCCGGCAGGCCCGGGCCTCCGGGAGAGTCAGGGCCTCCCGGAGAGTCCGGCCCCGGGAGGCCCGGCCGTGAGCCGGCTCCGGTCGCGAGCCGGCTCAGATCGCCGCGGCCAGTTCGGTGCCCTGCCGGATGGCCCGCTTGGCGTCCAGTTCGGCGGCCACGTCGGCGCCGCCGATCAGGTGCGGGGTGAGGCCGAGGGCGCGCAGGGCGGCGTCCAGTTCGCGGCGCGGCTCCTGGCCGGTGCAGAGGACGACGGTGTCGACGGGCAGCAGCTTTCGCTCGCCGTCCACGACGAGGTGCAGGCCGGCATCGTCGATCAACTCGTAGGTCACCCCGGCGACCATGGTGACGCCGCGGTGCCTCAGCTCGGTGCGGTGGATCCAGCCGGTGGTCTTGCCGAGGCCTGCGCCGACCTTGGTGGTCTTGCGTTGCAGCAGGTGGACGCTGCGCGGGGGCGTGGGCCGCTCGGGCCGGCGCAGGCCGCCGCGCTCGCGGTACTCGGGGTCGATGCCCCAATTGCGCTGGAATACTGCCGGGTTGAGGCTGGCCCCGTCGCCCTGGTCGGTGAGGTAGGCGGCGACGTCGAAGCCGATCCCGCCCGCGCCGAGGACGGCGACCCGCTCGCCGACGGGCGCGCCGTCCCGCAGCACGTCCAGGTAGCCGAGGACGCTGGGGTGGTCGACTCCGGGGATTTCGGCGGGGGTTCGCGGGGTGACGCCGGTGGCGAGGACGATCTCGTCGAAGCCCTCGGCGGCGAGCCGCTCCGCGTCCACCAGCGCGCCGAGCCGCTGCTCGACGCCCAACTCGGCCAGCCGGGTGCGGTAGTAGCGCAGCGTCTCGTCGAACTCCTCCTTGCCGGGCACGCGCCGGGCGATGTTCAGCTGCCCGCCGATCGTCTCGGCGGCGTCGAAGAGGGTGACGGTGTGGCCGCGTTCGGCGGCCGAGACGGTGAACGCGAGGCCGGCCGGTCCGGCGCCGACGACGCCGATCCGCTTGCGCCGCCTGGTCGGTCCCGGCACGAGTTCGGTCTCGTGGCAGGCGCGCGGGTTGACCAGGCAGGAGGTGATCCGGCCGCTGAAGGTGTGGTCCAGGCAGGCCTGGTTGCAGCCGATGCAGGTGTTGATGGCGGCGGACCGGTCGGCCCGGGCCTTGGCGACGAAGTCGGCGTCGGCGAGCAGCGGCCGGGCCAGCGACACCAGGTCGGCACTGCCCTCGGCGAGCAACCGCTCCGCCAGTTCCGGGGTGTTGATGCGGTTGGTGGCGACCAGCGGCACGTTCACCGAGCCCATCACCTTCTTCGTCACCCAGGCGTACCCGCCGCGCGGCACCGAGGTGGCGATGGTGGGGATCCGGGCCTCGTGCCAGCCGATGCCGGTGTTGATGACGGTCGCGCCGGCGGCCTCGACGGCCTGCGCGAGCCGGACGACCTCGGCCAGGGTGGAGCCGCCGGGGATCAGGTCGAGCATGGAGAGGCGGTAGATCAGGATGAAGTCGGGGCCGACCCGCTCGCGGACCCGGCGGACGATCTCGACCGGGAAGCGCATCCGCCGCTCGTAGGGGCCGCCCCACTCGTCCTCGCGGTGGTTGGTGGCGGCGGCGATGAACTCGTTGATCAGGTAGCCCTCGGAGCCCATGATCTCCACGCCGTCGTACCCGGCGGCCCGGGCGAGGGCGGCGCAGCGGACGAAGTCCTCGATGGTCCGCTCGACCTGTTCGGCGGTGAGCGCGTGCGGCGGGTACGGGCTGATCGGGGCCTGGAGGGCGCTGGGGGCGACCAGGTCCGGGTGGTAGGCGTAGCGGCCGAAGTGCAGGATCTGCAGCGCGATCCGGCCGCCGGCGGCGTGGACGGCGTCGGTGACGACGCGGTGCCGGGCGGCCTCCGCCTCGGTGGTGAGCATGGCGCCGCCCTCCCAGGGGCGGCCGGCCTCGTTGGGGGCGATGCCGCCGGTGACGATCAGGCCGACGCCGCCGCGGGCGCGTTCGGCGTAGAAGGCGGCCATCCGGTCGAAGCCGCCGGGGGCCTCCTCCAGGCCGACGTGCATCGAGCCCATGATCACGCGGTTGGGGAGGGTGGTGAAGCCGAGGTCGAGCGGGCTGAGGAGGTGGGGGTAGGGCGCGGGGGACACCTGGGGCTGCTGGGCGGTGGCGCTCATCGACGTCTCCTGTGCGGCGTGCGGCGGCTCGTTGTTACCACACGGTAGGGGAAGGTCCGACCGCTATGCAACAAGTTGCATAAGACTCCGACACTCGCCCCACCCGCCCCCGCCCGAAATTCGCCAACTGCCCACCAGCCCAGGCCACGGTGTGCGTATTGTCGTATCGAAGTGAAGTCTTCGCAGCTCTTCGGGGAGGGAACGGCCATGCGAGACCGATCGATAGCCGTGGTCGGCGGCAGCATCGCGGGGTGCGCGTTCGCGCGGGCGGCCGCCCGCGGCGGCGCGGATCGCGTGGTGGTGCTGGAGCGCAGCCCCGGCCGGCTGGAGGACCGCGGCGTCGGGCTCTGCGTCCACGACGACCGCTACGCCGAACTGGTCCGCGCCGGCCACCTCGACGACGGCATCCGCCGCCACCGGATCACCACCCGGCACTGGGTGACCCGCGAGGGCCGGGACGGCGGCGCCGACCCGCGCGGGCGGCGGCTCTGGGCGCAGGCGATGCCATTCCACTCCTACCACTGGGGCGTGCTCTGGCAGGCGCTGCGCGAGCGCACTCCCGACACCGTGGCCTTCCGGCTGGACGCGACGGTCACGGGCGTGGGCGGCGACGACGAACACGCCTGGGTGGCGGGCCCGGACAACGAACGGGAGCGGCACGACCTGGTGATCGGCGCCGACGGCTACCGGTCGGTGGTCCGCGAGGCCGTCTGCCCCGAGGCGAGCCCCGACTACGCCGGCTACGTCTGCTGGCGCGGCAGCTTCGGCTCCGAACTGCTGGAGGAGCTGCCGGGCGGCCCGGCGCTCTGGCCGGAGAACGAGGTCATCACCGTCTGCTACCGCGGCGGCCAGGTGGTGCTCTACCGCATCCCGGGCCTGACGCCCGGCTCCACCCAGGTCAACTGGGTGTTCTACGCCCCCACGCCGCACTGGCTCCCGCTGGACGGCCCGACCAGCATCCCGGCCGGCACGCTCACCCCGGCACGGCTCGACGAGCTGGCGCAGCTCGCCGAGCGGCACCTGCCGGCCTACTGGGCCGGGGTGATCGGCCTGACCCCGCGCGAACGGACCTTCCTCCAGCCGATCTACGACCTGGCGACCCCGCGCCGCACCGCCGGCCGGCTGCTGCTGGCCGGGGACGCGGCCACCGTGGTCCGCCCGCACAACACCAGCGGCGCGGTCAAGGCCGTCCAGGACGCCTGCGCCTTCGAGGACGCCTGGCGGGCGGCGGACGGCTGGACCGGCCTGCTCTCCACGTACGACCGCGAACGCGGAGCCGCCGGGCGGGAGTTGGTGGAGATCGGCCGCCGCCTCGGGCAGGCGCAGGTCACCGCGGCGCCGGACTGGGCGACCATGGACGAGGCCGCGATGACCGCATGGTGGCGGCACCAGCTCGCCGGCACCGGCGGGTTCGGCGGCCACGCGCTCGGGCAGCCGCCGAAACCCCGTCAGAATGCCTCAGCAGCTCAGACGTTGACGCCGTAGTCGGTCGCGATGCCCCGCAGGCCGGACGCGTAGCCCTGGCCGATGGCGCGGAACTTCCACTCGGTGCCGTTGCGGTACAGCTCGCCGAAGACCATCGCGGTCTCGGTCGAGGCGTCCTCGGTCAGGTCGTAACGGGCGATCTCCTGCCCGTTGGCCTGGTTGACCACGCGGATGAACGCGTTGCGGACCTGGCCGAAGCTCTGCAGCCGCGCGTCGGCGTCGTAGATCGACACCGGGAAGACCACCTTGGCCACGTCCGCCGGGACGGTGGCCAGGTTGACCTTGATCTGCTCGTCGTCGCCGTCGCCGCCACCGGTCAGGTTGTCGCCGCTGTGCTCGACCGAGCCGTCGGGGCTGCGCAGGTTGTTGAAGAAGACGAAGTGCTGGTCCGAGACCACCTTGCCGAGCGCGCTGCAGAGCAACGCGCTCGCGTCCAGGTCGTAGTCGGCCCCGGTCGTGGTGCGCACGTCCCAGCCGAGACCGATGATGACGGCGGTCAGGCCCGGCGCCTCCTTGCTCAGCGAGACGTTGCCACCCTTGGCCAGCGAAACTCCCACGATGCCCTCCTCGGTTGCTCTCCCTTTCGATGAATCTACAACACTGTAGAGATCACGAGAATCCACCCGCAGACGGTGGCGTCCGCCGGCCACCCCGCGCTCACTCACTCCCCCGCCCCCTCACCCGTCCTCCCGCCCGGCCCCGCGGCGGCGGCCGACCTACACTGACCGTGCGGGCGGTACGCCCGTCCAGGCCCCCGCGCGGGAGGTCCCCATGCGCCAGCGGCACAGCTTCCACCTCGACCAGGCCGGCCACTCCGTCACCGTGAACGTCCGCTCCGGGTGGATCACCGAGACGGAAGTCCTGGTGGACGGCAAGGAGTGCGCCTTCCACCGCGTCCACGGGCACGGCGTCTATCCGCTCACGCTGGCCGCCCAGCTGGCGGAGGAGCCGCCGCTGCCGCTCTCGGTGCGCCTGGAGCGCACGGGTGTGGCCGGGCATCCGCTGGCCTGCGTCCTGGAACTGGGCGGGACGGTGCGGCCGATGGCCGAGCACGTGGAGCGCTGACGGCGCCGTCAACCCGCCTGACGGTCCGTCAGAATCTCCTCGACGGCCGGGCGGGCGCGCTCGGCGTCCTCGGCGACCAGACCGATCCTGGTCCGGCGGTCGAGCACGTCGGAGACGTCCAGCGCGCCCTCGTGCGTCACGGCGTACGCGATCTCCGCGCGGGTGACGTCGATGCCCTCGGCGATCGGGGCACACGCGGCACCCGGCCGCGCCTCGGCGACCGCCAGGACGGACCGGGCCTCGCCGCCGTACCGGGCGAGCAGCGAGGCGGGCGCGCCGCCCACCGGCAGCGGGTGGCCGTCCCGGTGCCCGGGGGCGCCGACCAGCGGCAGCCGGGCCGTCCAGCAGGCGCGGGCGGACAGCCCGCGCAGCCGGACGGCGGTGTCCACGGTGTCCTCGGCCATCCGCCGGTAGGTGGTGAGCTTGCCGCCGACCACGGTGATCACGCCGGACGGGGACTCCAGCACCGCGTGCTCCCGCGAGAGGTCGGCGGTGCCACCGCCGCCGGTGTCCAGCAGCGGCCGCAGTCCGGCGTAGGCGCCGCGTACGTCCGCCCTGGTCAGCGCGGTGTGCAGGGCCGCGTTGACGGTGTCCAGGAGGAAGCCGGTCTCGGCGTCGGTCGGCACCGGCTCGTCCGGGATCGGCCCGGGCGCGTCCTCGTCGGTCAGCCCGACCGCCACCCGGCCGAGCTGCTGCGGCAGCGCGAAGACGAACCGGCTGGTGGAGCCGGGGACGGGCACGGTGAGTGCGGCGGTCGGGTGGCCGAGGGCCTCGGCGTCGAACAGCAGATGGGTGCCCCGGCTGGGCCGCAGCCGGATCGACGGGTCCACCTCGCCCGCCCAGACGCCGGTGGCGTTGACGACGGCACCGGCGGTGACGGTGAACGACTGCCCGGTGAGCGCGTCGGTGAGCCGGGCCGAGGTGCCGGTGACGGCGCCCGCCCGCACCCGGGTGAGCACGGTGGCGCCGTACTGCGCGGCGGTCCGGGCCAGCGCCACCACCAGCCGGGCGTCGTCGATCAGTTGGCCGTCGTGCGCGACCAGGGCGCCGGCCAGGCCCACCGCTCTGAGGCCGGGCACCAGCCGGCGCGCCCGGTCCGCGTCGACGCGGCGCACCCGGGGCAGCAACGTGCCCGGCGTACCGGCACCGAGGCGCAGCGCGTCCCCGGCGAGGAAGCCGGCCCGCACCAGCGCGGCCTGCCCGGGGCGCATCAACCCCGGGAGCAACGGCACCAGTTGGGGCAGCGGGCGGACGAGGTGCGGGGCGGTGCGGGTCATCAGGACGCCGCGTTCGGCGGCGCTCTCCCGGGCCACGCCGATCCGGCCGGAGGCGAGGTAGCGCAGGCCGCCGTGGACCAGCTTGGAGCTCCACCGGCTGGTGCCGAAGGCGAGGTCGCGCGCCTCGACGAGGACGGTGCGCAGCCCGCGCGCGGCGGCGTCCAGGGCGACCCCGGCGCCGGTCACGCCGCCGCCGATGACCAGCAGGTCGACGGCCGGGCGCCCGGCGAGCGCTTCGAGCTCCACCGTGCGGCGGCGGGCGTTGAGCCGGGTCGTACCCGCGAAGGGCCCGGCGGTCGAGCCGGCGTAACGCTGGGCGGGCGGCCGGGCGTTCGGCGTCATGGCGCGAGGTATCCGTTCAGTGCTCTGGCCAGTTCGCGCCGCCACGCCGCCTCGGGCAGCAACTGGGCGACCATGCGGTGCGACTGGACGGTGGACTGGGCGATCAGCAGCACCATGGCGGCCAGTTCGACGGGCTCGCCGGCCCGGATCGACCCGTGCGCCTGCCCCTGCTCGATACCGGTGCGGAGCGCTTCGAGCAGGCCGCGCTGGCTGGTGCCGAGCCGTTCGACGACGTACTCGAAGAGCGTGTCCGAGTCGGCCGAGCGCAGCAGCGCGCCGAGCACCGGGTGGTCGCGCAGCCGGACGGCGACCTCGACGACCCCGTCGACGAAGGCCGCGCGGTCCTCCCCGGTGAGCGCCACGGTGGCCTGGGTGGCGCGGATCTCGCGGGTGAGCAGCGCTCCGATGACGGCGCGGACGTCCGGCCAGCGCCGGTAGACGGTCGGCCGGCTGACCCCGGCCCGGCGGGCGATCTCGGCCAACTGCGTTCGGCGCACGCCGAGATGGACGATCAGGTCGGCGGCGGCGTCGAGGATCGCGTCGTCGGTGCTGCGGGCTTCGGACACCCCTGGCTGCTCAGCGTTACTACTTGACATGATGTGTGAAACTGTAACGCATGGCATCTGAGACGCAAGCGGGACCGGCCGGCGCCGCGCTTCCGCTCCCCCCGATGAAGTGGGACGCCTGGGGCGATCCGGCCCTCGCCAGGGAACTGCCCGCCGACATCAAGGCCCTGCTGGCCGCCGCCCTCGGCGTGACCGGCGACGCGGGCCCCGGGCCCACCGCCGCCGAGGTCGTGCTGCGCCCCTCGCTGCTGGCGGAGGCGGACCTGAAGGCGCTCGCCGCCGTCGTCGGCGAGGCGCACCTCAGCGCCGCCGACGCCGACCGGCTCCCCCGGGCCGGCGGCAAGTCCACCCCCGACCTGCTGCGCCGCCGCAGCCGCGCCCCGCAGGACGCGCCCGACGCCGTCGTGCTGCCCGGGAGCGAGGACGAGATCGCGGCCGTCCTCGCGCTCTGCGCCGAACGCCGCATCGCCGTGGTGCCGTTCGGCGGCGGGACGAGCGTGGTCGGCGGCCTCGACCCCGAGCGCGGGGGCTTCACCGCCGTCGTCTCGCTCGACCTGCGCCGCTTCGACCGGCTGCTCGACCTGGACGCGATCTCCGGCGAGGCCGTCCTCGGCGCCGGTCTCACCGGTCCGGCGGCAGAGGCGCTGCTGGCCGAGCGCGGCTTCGAACTCGGCCACTACCCGCAGAGTTTCCGCTTCGCCACCATCGGCGGCTTCGCGGCCACCCGCTCCTCCGGCCAGGACTCCGCCGGGTACGGGCGCTTCGACGAGATGGTGCGCGGCCTGCGCGTCGTCACCCCGGCCGGGGTCCTGGACCTCGGCCGCGCCCCCGCCTCGGCGGCCGGCCCTGACCTGCGCGAGCTGTTCCTCGGCTCGGAGGGCACCCTCGGCGTGATCACCGCCGTCCGGGTGCGGGTGCACCCCGTCCCGGCCGTGAAGGCCTACGAGGCCTGGAACTTCCCGGACTTCACGACCGGCGCGGACGCGCTGCGCGCGGTCGAGCAGCGGGGCACCGGCCCGACCGTGATCCGGCTCTCCGACGAGGCCGAGACGGCGGTCAACCTGGCGATGACCGAGCAGATCGGCGGGGAACCGGCCGTGAGCGGCTGCCTGGCGGTGACGGTCTTCGAGGGCGACGCCGAGCAGGTCACCGCCCGCCACCGGCTCACCCGGGCCGTCCTGCTGGCCGCCGGCGGCACCTCGCTCGGCGAGGCACCGGCCAGGGCGTGGGAGCACGGCCGCTTCAACGCGCCCTATCTGCGCGACTCGCTGCTCGGCGCGGGCGCCCTCTGCGAGACCCTGGAGACCGCCACCGACTGGCGCCGCCTGCCCGCCCTCCGGGTCGCGGTGACGTCGGCGCTGACCACCGCGCTCCCCGGCTCCCTCGTGCTCTGCCACATCTCGCACGTCTACCCGACCGGCGCCTCGCTCTACTTCACCGTGGTCGCGGCGCAGGGCCCGGACCCGCTCGCCCAGTGGGCCGCCGCCAAGCGCGCCACCGGGGACGCCGTCGCGGCGGCCGGCGCCACCATCACCCACCACCATGCCGTCGGCGCCGACCACCGGCCCTGGATGGCCGACGAGATCGGCGAGTTGGGCGTCCGGATCCTGCACGCGGTCAAGGCCGCCGTCGACCCGGTGGGCATCCTCAACCCCGGCAAGCTGATCCCATGACCGGGCCGGGGGGTCCCGTCAAGGAGCCGGATCACGCCGACGGCCCCGGACGGATCGGCCGGGTGGCCGTGCTCACCAACCCGGCGGCGGGCGCCGGTCACGCCGAACCCGCCGCCCGCCGCGCCACCGCCCGGCTGCGCGCGCTCGGCGTCGACACGGCCTCCCTGGCGGGCGGTTCGGCGGACGACACCCGCCGTCTCGCCCGGCAGGCCGTGGCGGACGGCTACGACGCGGTGGTGGTGGTCGGCGGCGACGGCATGGTCAACCTCGCCCTCCAGGCGGTGGCCGGCACCGCCGTCCCGCTCGGCATCGTCCCGGCGGGCACCGGCAACGACCACGCCCGCGAGTACGGTCTCCCGCGCCGCTCCCCCGAGGCCGCCGCCGAGGTGATAGCCGGCGGGCACACCACGGCCGTGGACCTCGGCCGGATCACCGGCGCCGACGGGGCGTCCCGGTGGTTCGGCTCCGTCCTCGCCACCGGGTTCGACTCGCTGGTCAGCGACCGCGCCAACCGGCTGCGACGGCCGCGCGGCCGGATGCGCTACAACCTCGCCATCCTCGCCGAGTTCGCCAACCTGCGCCCGCTGCCGTTCCGCCTCACCCTCGCCGACGGCACCGTCATCGAACGCGATCTCACCCTGGCCGCCATCGGCAACACCCGCAGCTACGGCGGCGGCATGATCATCTGCCCGGCCGCCGACCACACCGACGGCCTCCTCGACCTCACCCTGGTCGCGGCCATGCCCCGGCTGCGGATCGCCCGCTTCTTCCCCAGCATCTTCAAGGGCACCCACGTCCACCACCCGGAGGTCACCACCCACCGCACCGCATCGGTACGCGTCGAGTCCCCCGGCATCACCGCCTACGCCGACGGCGAGTTCATCGCCCCGCTCCCGATCGACGTCACCGTCACCCGGGGCGCCCTGCACGTCCTGACGCCCCGTCCGGCCGCGCCACCGACGATGCCGCGCCCGGGCGTCACCCCTTCCGGGAGTATTTCGTGAGGTAGTCGGGGGTCTTGATGCCGGATTTGAGATTGCTCGCCGGGCTCGGGGGTCCGTAGACCTCCGTAATCGGGAGCGTCCCGGCCCAGTAGTCGCTGTCCACATCCACCTTCTCTTCGCTCTTCGGCCCGCCGGTACGGGCTTTGAACGTGGCCTCGGCCGGAGCGTCCAGGCCGATGCGCAGGACCATGGTCCCGGGGTGCGTCGCTCCCGAATCCCCGTGAATCTCAAGCGTGCTGGGCTGCCGGGTGTCGGCCCAGCGGCCCGGGACGATGTGTTCGACGAGCGTCTCCAGCGTGCCGAAGTCGTCCTTCTCCTCGATCGCGTACGCGGTGCTCTTCACCACCACCGATCGGTAGCCGACGGAGCTGTGGTACGCCGAGCGTCCGAGGATCAGACTGTCCAGCAGGGTGACCGTCAGGCAGACGGGCACCCCCAGCCCCTTGCTGTTGCCGACCAGGACGTGCAGTCGGGAAGGGTCGGGGTGCTGGGGCTGGTCCGGCGCGCCGTGCACGTACAGCGTTCCGAGTGCGTCGCCACCACCGTCCTTGTACCCGTACACCATCGGCACCGCCAGGGGGCGATGGGGCGTCGACGTGGTGTCGATGTACGCGACGTGGCAGACGAAGCCCTCCTTGAGAACCTTCCTGATGGACTCCTCGTCCTTCAAAGGGGGCGTGTAGGTGGCCGGATTGGTGGCGGATCGCTCCATGTCATCTCCTGTTTGGTGGCTGCTCGTTGCTCCGCGGGCGTCGGCCGGATTCCGGTCCGGCCGACGCCCGACGTCCCCGTGCCGCCGGTCCGCGGCTCGGGGCCGTACCGCTACTGCATGCCGCGTCCGGTGATGTGGACCAGCCCGATCGGGACGGCCCCTTCGGCGAGTTGGGCGATGGGCCGCGGGGTGGTGGGCTTCAGCGCCGGCGGCTTGGTCAGCACCGGGTCCTTGCGGAGGTCCGCCACGAGCTCGTCGATCTGCTTCTTGCTGGCGCCCGGCAGCGCGAAGGCGTGTGCGTAGGGGCGGTCGATCTGGCCGCCGCTCTTCTGGTCCGGGTACTTCACGGTCAGCGTGGAGAGCGACCACTTGGCCACCGTCTCGTCGCTGGGCCGGCGGAAGCGGACGGCGAGGGTGCCCTTGGTGCGCGCGGTCCACAGCACCAGGCCCCCTCCTTCTCCAGCGTCCTGAGCTGCTGCTCCAGGTAGTCCGTGAGCTCCTGGGCCTCCTTGATCCGCTTGACCTGGTCCTTGTACGAGTGGCGGGCCAGGTGGTCCCAGAGCACCAGCGGCGAGAAGCCGTTGCGCGACCCGGCGAAGGTGGTGTCCGGGGAGCCGATGTGCTGGGTCTGGCTCGGGGGCTTCATCTGGTACTTGACCTTGGTCATTTGAAGTGCTCTCCCGGCTGGAGCCGGGAGATTCCTGCTTACCTTGCGATAGCGGGCTTGACGCGCTTCGCGCGCCTGACGACTGCCCTTCCGGCAGCCGGGATGAGCACGAGGCCCATCCGATACAGGTGCAGGACGTTCCGGGCCGCGTTGTGATCGGCGTTGCCCGACCAGCCGCAGTCGTCTCTCTTGCACGCGAACACGGCCTGGGACTCCCGGCTGCCGGGCGTGGTGAAGCCGCACGCGGAGCAGCGTTGGGAGGTGCCGGGGGCGGGGACCTTGTGCAGGGTGCCGCCGAGCTGGGCGGTCTTGTACGTCAGCATGGTCACTGTGCGGCCCCATGCCTGCCCGTTGATGGATCGGTTCAGCCCGGACTTTTGGGCGACGTTCTTCCCCGGTTCCGTGGTGGTTCCCTTGGCGGACTTGATCATGTTCGTGATGGTGAGTGCTTCGACTACGACGGTGCCGTATGTGCGGGCGATGGCGGTGGTCGTCTGGTGCTGCCAGTCCAGGGTCCGGCGCTTGGCTTTCGCGCGGAGTCCTGCGATCTGGTCGTAGGTGCGGTGCAGTCGACGGCTGGTGCGCTCGCCGGGCTTGCGGTGGCGTTTGCGCCGCGCGGCGCGCTGTTCCAGATGCAGGAGCCTGGCCTTCTCCTTACCGGTCAGCCATTCGCGGTGCTTGTACGTTTCGCCGTTCGAGAGGGTTATGGGCACGGTGATGCCCATGTCGATGCCGATGTCCGGTCCCTGGTGGGGCTCGGACCTGCTCTGGAGGGTGTGGACGCGGAAGGCGATGTGCCAGCCAAGGATGTCCTTGATCAGCCGGGCCCCGGTGATCCGGTTGTTCACGCCTGCGTGCTTGCCCACGGGCAGGTCCTTGGTCCACCGGAAGCGGACCCGGCCCACCTTGGGGATGTTGACCATGCCCCAGCGTCGGTGCACGCGGGTGATGTTCAGGTCCCGGCCCTGCGGGATGTCCACGGACATCACCGTACGGAGCCGGCCCTTGAAGTTCGGGGCGTCGGCGCGGCCGTCCCAGCAGTTCTTCCACGCCTGGAAGTACGTCCTGAGTACCGCTTGCGCGGCCTGCGCGGGCAGGACAGCCAGGAAGCCGATGTCCTCACGGGCCTGGCGGATCGCGGCGTCCGCGTTCGCGAGAGTCCGCATCTCCCCCGGCATCATCCGCCACCAGGCGTGCAGCAGGTTCCACATGGTGCGGGCCGCGTGCGCCTGATCGTCGGCCTTCAGCACCCCGGCAGGCGACAGCGCAAGCCGGGCACGATGCCCGAACCGCCGCTTGACCGGTGTGTCCTGACTCACAACCGAGAGCCTAGCGCTGGTCTGTGTCACCACGCTGGAACCCTGATCCCGATGTCAGAACCGGTCGCCATGTTGTCTGCAACCTGCACGTTCACTTGGTTTTTTGTCACTGAGTACAGGCGGAAGGCGTTCACCGACGCCATGCCGACCCGCACCGAAGAGATCACGCGGGAGGTCCGCACCGGCTTCGGGGCCGAGCTGAAGCAGTTCAACGCAGAGCAGGACCACGTACACCTGCTCGTGCACCACCCGCCCGAAGTCCAGCTCTCCAAGCCGGACGGATCGTGCGGCGGGGCACCCCTGACCCTCGTCAAGCAGTACATCGAGAACCAGCAGTGCCCCGCCTGACCGTCACCACGGAGGCGCAGAGCCCTCCGGCGCCTCGCACCTCCGGTCCAAGGACGGCCTCCACCCCAACCCCGAACCACCGCCGCCGGGGCCGGTGATGGCGGCGCACACCGGCCCCGGCGGCCAGTCACGCGAACGGCCGAGCGATCACGCGAATGGCCGACCGCCACGCGGCGCCCCGACCGACCACCCACGCCGGCTTCCGGCGCCGGGGCGGGGACGAGCGCCGAAAACCGGTTGTGCGGCCAGGTGGCTTCCGATAGCAATACCGGGTGATCACAAGTGAAAAGATCGGGCTGCGGGCCCGACACGAGGACGACGTGGCAGTACTCCACGCCGAGCTGTACAACGACGTGGCGACCCGCTCGCGCGCCGACTCCCGCCCTTGGCGGCCCATCCCACCGCTCCCCGAACACTCCCCGTACGCCGTCAGCGAGCCGTCCGACGACGTCGCCTTCTTCTCCGTGCAGGAGCTGGCCACCGGGGACCTCGCGGGCGAGGCGCTGCTCTGGGGCATCGACGCGCACAACCGGACGGCCCACCTGGGCATTTCGCTGCGCCCGTCGTTCCGTGGGCGCGGGCTCGGCGGCGACGTGGTCCGGGCGCTCTGCGAGTACGGCTTCGCCGTCCGCGGGCTGCAGCGGCTGCAGTTGGAGACGCTGGCGGACAACGCCCCGATGATCAGCGCCGCGACGAAGGCCGGCTTCACCCTGGAGGGCACGCTGCGCCGCAACGCCTGGGTCTACGGCACCTTCGCCGACGAGGTGATCCTCGGCCTGCTCGCCGAGGAGTGGGGCGGTCGCCCTTAGGTGCCGAGCAGTTCGCCGCTCTCCCGGTACTCGGCGTTGAACGCCTCCTGCTCGGCGATCGTCTCCGGGCCCGCCTCGGCGGGGAAAGCCTCCCACGTGACCTGGTTGCCGTAGACCGTCGCGAGGTACTTCATCCCGGGCGTTCCTTCCACCCCGCGCGCCCCGTCGGCGCGCTGTGGTCGGATCCCACGACGGGCCCTCGACATCGGCCGAAGGGGAGTTCCCCGGAAAACAGCGCTGCCGCGCCGTCCGGGGCATCCGGACGACGCGGCAGGCTTCCACCACCGGATCAGCAGACCCGGTGGGCTCAGCGGGCTCAGGCCGAGAAGTAGCCGATCAGGTCGGCGACCACATGAGTGCTGCCCCACTGGTTGGTGAACGACACCCGCCCGTCCACCACCGGAACCATCACCAGCGCGGAAACGACGTCGCCCGGCCGGTAGTTGATGTTCGAGGCATCCGGACGGCCCGTCCCGTGCGGGTAGACCGTCAGGAAGCTGGTGTTGGTGGGCCACACGACCGTGACGTTCATCAGCACCTCGGTGACGCCGGTCAAGGGCACGCCCTCGACCCCGGCCACCTTCAGGCTGACCACGTCGCCCGCCCCGCCCAGGGTGCCGATGCGGGCGCCCTCACCGGTACGGGTGTCCATCAGCCGCACGAGGTTGGACGACGAGTAGGTGGCGCCCTTGTCGGAGTAGTACCCGACGACGTCGACGCCGAGGTCGACCTCGCCCCAGGCGTTGTACAGGTCCACCTTCCCGTTCGCGCCCACCGGGACGGTCACCAGGTTGGAGACGTTCTGCCCGGCGGTGAAGTTGACGTTCGACGCGTCGGGCACCCCCTGGCCGTCCGGGTACACGGTGACGTAGCCGGTCCGCGAGGGGTTGACGGCGGTCACGCTCATCACGACCGCCGTCACGCCGCTGGCCGGGACCCCGGCGACCCCGGTCACCTTCAGCGGCACCACGCCGCCCCAGCCGACCCGGCCGGCGGGCGCGCCGACGCCCGAGACGGTGTTCAGGATGCGCGTCGGGTTGATCGGGCTCAGCAGGGAGCCGGCGCCGCCGTCGGTGTAGTACCCGGCGACGTCGACGCCGAGGTCGACCTCGCCCCAGGCGTTGCGCAGGTCCACCTTGCCGTTGGACAGCGGCACGGTCACCAGGTTGGGCACGTTCTGCCCGGCCGCGAAGCTGACGGTCGGCAGGTCGGGCACCGCCTGGCCGCTCGGGTACACCGAGATGGCGCTGTTGCGCGTCGGGTTGACGGCCGTCACGTTCATCACGACCGCGGTCACGCCGCTGGCCGGGATCCCGCCGGCGCCCGCCACCTGCAGCGTCACCACGCCGCCCTGGCGGACCCGGCCGGCCGGCGCGCCGACGCCCGAGACGGTGTTCAGGATGCGCGACGGCGGGACCGGGACGAACTTGCCCTTGGTCGGCGTCTGGGCCGCCGTGACGGTGAACCCGTTGGCGAGGAGCGGCCGGTAGCCATCGGCCTGGATGTCGTAGCTGCCCGGCTCCAGGCCGTTGGTGTCCACCAGGGCGTGCAGCGAGGTGCCGTCGGCGTTGACCGAAAGCGGCTTCATGGCCGGCTGGGTCGAGACGCCGGCGCGCCACAGGTTCAGCTTGCTGCCCAGGGTGAGGCCGCTGCCACGGATCTCCACCTGGACCTGCGTCCCGGCGGCGCCGGTGGCGGGGCTCGCCCCGGCCACGGTCAGGGGCGCGGCCGGGCCGGTGCAGTTGGGGTACTCGCAGGAGCCCTGGATGCTGTACTCGACCGGCGTCGCCGCACCGGACGGGATGATCATCAGGATGGCCTGACCGGCGTCGGCGCTGCTGAGGCTCTGGCAGCGGGCGCCGAACTCACCGTAGTTGTTGGAGCACTGGTAGGTGTAGTCGTCGCCGGTCCACTTGACCGGGCTCAGCAGCCGGATGAACGGCTGCGCGGTACCGGTCGCGCTGCTGATGCCGAAGACCTTGAACGCCTGCGAGGGCTTCATGTCGAGCACCGCGCAGTAGGCGGAGGAGGACTCGGTGAACACCCCGCTCTGCCCCGGGAACCCGGCGATCGACGCCTGGTGCGCGGTGCACTCCGGCGCCCAGCCGCTCGCCGTGCCGACCTTCCAGGTGTCCACGTTGGCGTGGATGGTGGTGCCGTTGTACCCGGCCGCGAGCACGACCATGGTGTACGAGGTCGAGCCGGTGAGCAGGCAGGGGCTCACGCCGCCGGCCCACTGGGTGCAGACGTACTTGCCGTTGGCGTCGATGACCTGCGACTCGACCGCGCCGCCCGTGGGACGCGCCACCAGCCACATCTTGTCCGAGGCGGCGGCGGTGACCCGGACGCACCGGGCGTCCAGCGCCGAGGAGAGGTCCATCGGGAGGGACTGCCCGCCGACGGCGGTCGACCTCGGGGTGAGGCAGTTCGCGGTGGGCGAGATGTCGCGCCGCACCACCTTGTAGCTGTCGCCCCAGGCGTTGTTGACCAGCAGCGCCGTGTACGCCACACCGGCGTTGAAAACGCAGCTGAAGGCCGAGCTGGTGCTGGTGGAGCAGACCACAGTGCCCTGCGGGTCCACGACCTGCAACGAGGCGTTGACCCTGTTCTGGGTGTTGGTGTAGTCGAACTGCTCCATGGTGGAGTGCTGGTTGGCCGGCAGGCCCAGGCAGGCCTGCTTCACGGCCGCGGTGACCGTGAACTCCGCGCCCCAGCTGCCGTCGAAGGGGCTCTGCGGCCAGGCCTGGCAGCCCGCCGTGTTGCCGGTCCGGTGGACCACCAGCTGGTAGGCCTTGCCCGGGGTGCCGGTCAGCACCAAGCGGAACGGCGCGGTACCGGTCAGCTTGCAGACCTGCGACGGGTAGCCGCCGTTGTCGCACTGCCTGGCACCGGCCGCGTCGAAGACGGCGGCGGTGGCGCTCTCGCCGTCCGTGGGCGGCCGGTTGAGCAGGTAGACGCCGTTCCCGGTGGCCGTCGGCAGGGTCAGGCAGTCCGCCTGACCGCGCGCGCCGAAGGTGCCGGCGGCCGGGCCGGAGACCAGGCCGTCGTCCTTGGTGGCGGTGCAGCCCCGGGTCTCGCTGTCCGAGCGGAAGACCATGCCGAACGCGGGGGTGTCGAAGTTACGGGCCTCGAGCGCCCAGGTGTAGTTGCCGGGCGTCAGCTCGCAGCCGACGGCCTTGTAGCAGTCGCCGTACAACCGGGTGCCGTCGGCCGTGTACAGCTCGCCGGCGAGGGTGGAGCCGTCGGCCGTGACCTGGGCGAAGGAGTACTTGCCGGCCGCGGTGACGTGGAGGAGGCGGCAGCGCACCGTCGACGTCAGGTCCGGGGCGGACCCGAACGGCTGGGGCTCGACCGTCAGACAGCCCTCGGCCGGGGAGAGCCGCTCCATGGCCAGGTCGTAGGCCACGGAGTCACCCCCCGTGCGCTGCACCAGGACCCGGAACGGTGCCGTCCCCGTGAGCTTGCAGACGATCTGGTCGCCGAAACGGTGGTCCTTGCACAGCTCGGTGCCGGTGGCGTCGAAGATCTGCTCGTTGGGCAGGCCGGAGACATAGGTCCGCAGCGTGTCGTCGGCAGCGAGGTCCAGCGTGTAGCAGTCACCCGCGGAGCCCTGCGCCAGTGTGTTGTGGAAGTTCTTCCGCGCGCCGAGGTTGCGGTCGGCGGCGGCCACCGTCGTGCAGCTGGGACCGGAGAGCAGCGGGAGATACGACACCGAGACGCCGTTCGACCGGAAGTCGCCGTTGCGGAGCTGCAGCGTGTAGGTGCCCGCTTGGCTGGTGGCGCAGCGCAGCACGCTGGAGAGGCTGTCACAGCTGACCGCGGTGCCGTCCGGCGCGGTCACCTGCGGGTAGACCGTCCAGTAGACCGCGACGGCCTGGATGTAGACCAGGTCCTTGGGCTGCGTCACCGTGAACGCGACGGAGACCGTCCCGTTCGGGTCGATCGCGCAGCTGGAGACCGTGCCCGGGGTCAGGGACGCCGGGCAGGGGCCGGTCGGGTCGGCCTCCTTGAGCTGCTGGACGGCGGCCTCGTGCTCGGCTTTCGGATCCGCCTTGGGCGTGGCCGTCGGACCGGCGGTGGGCGCCGCGCTCGGGTTGGCGCCCGGGTTGGCGCCCGGGCTCTGCTCGGCGGGCGCGCTCGTCGGCGATCCCGCCGGTGCGCTCGCGGACGAGGTGGCCGCGGGCGGGTTCACCGCTGCGGCGGCCGGGTTGATCTGGCCTCCCAATGTGGCCAGAACTGCGAACAACAGGACCCCCGGAGCGGCTATGCCCGCCCGTCTCCTCCTGTGTCGCATGCTTCTGCCTGACGGCAGAATTCTCATGCTTCCCCCATCTCAGGAAATGCCCGACTCCCATGACCATCACGGGAGCTCAGGGCAGCCGGAGTCTAGCGAGCCGCACTCACACCTTGATCACGGACTCCGGCGAAGATGAGAGTGTCATGAGAAACCCTCGTGCGCGATGCGAATATTTCGGGCCATCAGGGGCCTCGGGCTTGGCGCTCAACGCCGGTGGGCTTGGTGCTCCTTGACCGACCCGGCGCGTTTGACCGTCTTTCCGGCGTCGTGCCGTTCGGCCCGGTGCGGTGCTTGTTCTTCGAGCCGTCAGGGCGCGATGCGGCCGAGGCGCCGCACCATCGGCTCCACCGTGTCGGTGGGGGGCCAGGGGAAGTCCGGCAGGTCGGCGCGGAGCATGACCTGGCCGTGCAACGCCGTCCACAGGGTCACGGCGTCGCCGAAGGGGTCGGTACTGGCCGACCGTCCGGCGCGGGCACAGGCTTCGAGGTTGTCGACCAGCGTCTGGAACGCGTCGAGCCCTCGGTCTCCCGCGTCCTCACCGTCGGGCGACTTCGGCTTGGGCCGGGCCCACCCGAACAGGACGCGATAGCGCGCCGGTTCCCGGACGCCGAACTCGACGTACGCGCCACAGCCTGCGAGCAGCGCCTCGACCGGGTCGTCGTGCGCGGCGACGGCGGTGGTCACCATCTCGTGCAGCTGCGCGATCGCCTCCGCCACCACGGCCTCGACGATGGCGTCCCGATCGGCGAAGTGGGCGTAGATCGAGGGGGCGGCGATGCCGACCTCACGTGCCACGGAGCGCAGGGTGACCGCCTGATCGGACCCGGTGCGCACGATCAGCGCGGTCGCCGCCCGCACGATCTCCTCGCGCAGCCGCACCCCTTCGCCACGCCGGTTCCGGGGCCGGGCCGGCGGCTCCTCCTCCTGGCCGGGAGCGGGTTCGGCGACTGCGGAGACCTTCTTCATGAGCCTGACTTTACATGCGTTAGCCGAGTGGACTAGCTTTCCCTCCGAAAACTTACATACGTAAGGTTACGCAGATGAGGAAACCATGAGCCTCCAGGAGAACCCCGATCCCGACGACGGCCACCCGCGCCGCTGGTCGGCACTGGCGGCGCTCTGCGCCGCCCTGGTGGTCACCACCATCGACAACACGGTGCTCAACACCGCCCTCCCCACGCTCGCCGAGGCGCTCCGGGCCTCCACCGCCGATCTCCAGTGGATCAACAACGCCTACACCCTGGTGTTCGCCTCGATGCTGATCGCCGCCGGCGGTCTCGGCGCACGGATCGGCCACCGCCGCGCCCTGGTCGGCGGTCTGGGGGTCTTCGCCGCGGGCTCGATCGCCGCCGCGACGACGACCACCGTCGGACCGCTCATCGGGTACCGCGCACTCATGGGCCTGGGCGCGGCGTTCGTCATGCCGGCCACCCTGTCGATCATCGTGATGCTCTTCGGCGCCCGGCAGCGCGGCAAGGCCATCGCCATCTGGGCCGCGACCGCCGGTCTGGGCATCGTGCTCGGCCCGGTCACCGGCGGCCTCCTGCTCGACCACTTCGCCTGGGGCAGCGTCTTCTGGATCAACGTGCCCCTGGTCGCCGCCGCGCTCGTGGCCGCCCTGGCCCTCATCCCAGCACTCCCGGGCCGCCGGGCCGGCCGCCTCGACGGCCTCGGGCTGCTGCTCTCGGCCGGCGGTCTGGTCGCGCTCGTCGACGTCATCGTCCGGGGCCCCGAACGCGGCCGGCTGTCCGCGACCTCCCTGGTCGAGACCGGCGCCGCCGTCGCCCTGCTGACCGCGTTCACCCTCTGGGAACTGCGGGCCCCCCACCCCATGGTGGACATGCGGATGTTCGCCAACCGCACCTTCAGCACCGCCTGCGCCGTTCTCGCCATCACCTTCTTCGCCCTGTTCGGCGTGCTGTTCGTCTACACCCAGTACCTGCAACTGGTGCACGGCTACAGCCCGTTGGAGGCCGGTCTCGGCGCCCTGCCGTTCGCCCTGTCGATGGCCGTCGCCGCCGGCACCAGCGACCGCAGCGCCGCCCGTTTCGGCCACCGGCACACCATCGCCGCCGGGCTGGCCACCATGGCCCTCGGCCTCGCCGGGCTGTCACTCGTCACCACCGGCACGCCGTTCGCCCTGCTCTCCCTCACGATGGGGGTCGTCGGCGCCGGGATGGGCCTGATCACGGCACCGGCCAGCGCGTCCATCGTGGCCGCGCTGCCCCGCGAGAAGGCCCCGATGGCCGCCTCGGTCAACAGCGTGGTCCGCGAACTCGGCGGCGTCCTGGGCATCGCGGTCGTCGGCACCATCGTCTCCGCCTCCTACCGGGCCCACCTGACGACCGCACTGCCGGGGGCGCCCGAGGCCGCCGGCCACGACCTGACCGCCGCCCACCTGCTCGCCACCGGGCTGCCGCCCGCCCAGGCCGGCCGGCTGGTCGCCGCCGCCGACGAGGCCTTCACCACCGCCATGACCGTCGCCACCCTGAGCTGCGCCCTGCTCGCCCTGGCCGGCGCCGTGGCGGCGCTCGCCTGGCTGGGCCGGCCCGCCGCCACCGCGCCCAGCACCGGCGCCGCTCCGACCCCGACCCCGACCCCGACCCCGACCGAGAACGCGGCCGAAAGGGCGGCCGCCCGGTAGCGGCGTCAGATGCCGCGCCGCGCCTTGACCGAACCGTTCTCGATCGCCGCCAGCAGGGCCGCGTGGTCGAGAACGGTCTGGTCCGCGTAGCGGACGGCGAAGTCGGCGACGGCCTCGGCGAAGGTGTCGGCGCCGCCCAGGTAGCCGGCGATGGAGAGGCGGTCGCCGGAGCGGGCGTGGGCGCGGGCCAGGGTGCGGCCGCAGAGGTCGGCGTAGGCACGGAAGCCGCCCGGCGTCAGGTCGGCGACCTCGACGGAGCCCTTCATGTCGCGGAGCTGGCGGCCGTAGAAGTGGCGGCCGGCCGGGCCTGCCGTCCAGCCGAGGAAGATGTCGCTGGCGGCCTGCATCAGGTGCTGGCCGGTGACGACCCGGTGTCCGCCGTGGGCGACGGGCACTTCGGCGTCGGGGCGGACGGCGGGGAGGTGGTCCTCCAGGACGGAACGGCCGGCCTCCTTGATCTGGAGGAAGAGCGGATCGCGCTCGTCGCGCCCCTCCAGCAGGAGGATGTAACAGCGGGTGCCGACGCTGCCGACGCCGACGACCTTCCGGGCGGCGTCGACGAACCGGTACCGGTCGAGCAGGACGCGGCGGTCGTCGGCGAGGGTGGCGCGGTAGTCGCTGAAGACCTGGCCGACAGCGCGGAATTCGGTCCTCGGGAGCGACTGGATGAGCGGCGGGTCGCTGATGATGCGGCGCCGGCCGTCCTTCGTCTCGGTGAGCTTGCCGAAGGCCTGGAGGCTGGTGCGCCGCCGGGCGCGGGCGAGGCTCGCCTCGGCCCGCTTGCGCTGCCTGGGCTTCCGGAGCAGCGGCAGCAGGTCGCCGGTGTCGATGCGGGCGTACCAGACGTCGAGTTCGCCGTGCCCGGCGAGCCGCCGCATCGCGGTGGCGTAGCCGTGGGCCGCGGCGAGGGCGGCGCGGCGGGCGCTGTCCTCGTCGTTGCCGTTGTCACGGGCCGCGACCGCGACACTCGCCGCCAGCCGCTTGACGTCCCATTCGAACGGGCCGGGGTAGGTCTCGTCGAAGTCGTTGACGTCGAAGAGCAGCGCGCGTTCCGGCGAGGCGTACACGCCGAAGTTCAGCAGGTGTGCGTCACCGCAGAGTTGGACGATCAGCCCGGTGTCCGGGCCGGCCGCGAGGTCGGCGGCCATCACGGCGGCGGAGCCCCGGAGGAAGGCGAAGGAGGAGTCGGCCATCCGGCCGTAGCGGATCGGCAGCAGTTCGGCGACCCGGTCGGCGCCCTGGCGTTCCAGCACCCCGACGGGGTCGGGGCGGTCGGCGGCCGGGATCCAGCGGCCGTGGGAGGAGCGCGACACCCGTTCGCGGGCCGCGCGGCCGCGCCGGCGGCGTTCGGCGGGACTGGTCATGCGCTGCTCCTCGGCCGGTGGAAGGGGTTTTACCTCCTCGCGACGCTAGAACAACGGCACAGGCCCGGCATGTCGAAGCGCGGGCGGGCGTGTGACACGCCCACCCGCGCTCAGCCGAACGGGTGAATTCAGAAGAGGGATCGACGGGGGTGGGACCGTGGTCCCTACTCCACGACGAAGTCCGCCATCATCGCCATGTCCTCGTGCTCCAGGTTGTGGCAGTGCATCATGTACGTCCCCGGGTAGTCGGTGAAGCGCACCAGTACCTCCACCGCCTCGGCCGACCGCAGGTCCACCGTGTCCTTCCACCCGGCGTCGTACGGGCCCGGGTCGGAGCCGTTGCGCGAGAGCACCTGGAACTGGTTCAGGTGCACGTGGACGGGGTGGTGCAGGTCGCTGAAGAACCGCCAGCGCTCCACGGCGCCGAGGGTCGGCCGGGCCAGCGCCCGGCCGGGCAGGTAGAGCCGTTTGTTGATGGTCCAGCCGTCGCCCTTGCTGAGGCGGAAGCGGAAGTTCCGGGTAATGACGGCGTCCGCGGGGTCGAGCCACTCGATGGTGGAGAGCCGCTCGGGCACCCTCGAGTCGTCCGAGACGGTACGGGAGGACACGTCGAACCGCATCACCTCCCTCGCCGAGCCGGTGCCGAAACGGTTCATCAGGCGCACCGACGTCCCCGGCTCGAAGCGCGAGAAGTCGACGACGAGGTCGAAGCGCTCGGCCGGAGCGATGTCCACGACATCGTGCGCCCGTGGGGCCTCCAGCAGACCGCCGTCGCCGCCGATCTGCACCAGCGCGTCGCCGCCGGGCGGCTGCGGGTCCAGTTCGAGGCGGTACACGCGGGCGTTGGAGGCATTCAGCAGGCGCAGCCGGTAGCGCGCCCGGTCCACCGGGTGCCGTGGCCAGGGCGCGCCGTTGACCAGGATGACGTCGCCGAGCACCCCGTTCATGTAACCGGCTCTGACGCCGGGGACAAGGCGCTCGGCGTCGACGGTCGGGTAGCGGAAGGCGCCGTCCTCCCCGAACGAGCGGTCGACGAGCATCAGCGGGAGGTCGCGTTCACCGCGCGGCAGTGGCAGCGCGTCCTCCTCCTCGTCGTGGATCAGGTGGAATCCGATCAGGCCGCTCCAGATGGCGAGGCCGGTGAAGCCCATCCGGTGGTCGTGGTACCAGAGCGTGGCCGCCCGCTGCTTGCCGGGATAGGTGTAGGTCCGCTCGCCGTTCGAGGTGTTGCCGAGCGGGGTGTCGGCGGGGTCGTCGGCGTACCGCTCCATGCCCGGCATCCCCGCCATACCCGCCATACCGCCCGCGCCACGGGAGCCGGTGGCCCCGGCCGGCAGGGTCAGGTCGATCGCGTAGCCGTCGCTGTCCGCCGGGGTGTGGCCGCCGTGCAGGTGGACCGTGGTCGGCACCGGCAGTTGGTTGCGGTGGAGCACCGCCGTCCGCCGGCCGGCCCGGACCGACAGGGTCGGCCCGGGAAAGATACCGCCGTACGTCCAGACGTCCGTCCGCAGACCGGGCAGGATCTCCAGCTTGGCGACCTGCTGGGTGATCTCGTAGAAGTCGGTGGTGCCCTCCGTGCGGACCGGTGCCAGCACCGGCGGCACCGGCAGCGGCAGCCGGAACGGCTCCGGCAGGTCCACCTCACTGCTCAGCAGCCGGCCGGGGCTGCCCTTGCGGAACATCCGGGCCGCCGCGGGGACGGCGACGGCCGTCAGCGCGCCCGCGCCGACCGCCGCCGAGCCGAGGCCCAGGAACCGGCGGCGATTCACTTGGCCACCTCGACCGGTCCGCCGGGCCGGGGCAGCCGCCCGGTGCCGTCCCCGCCGTCCGGCTCGGCCGCCACGTCCGCGCGGGCCGGCAGCGGCGCCCGCCAGGCGCCGACCGCGCCGAAGAAGAGAGCGCTGACCAGCAGCACGCCGAGCGTCACATGGACACCCACCTCGCGCTCGTACCCGGCGAAGGTCTGGCCGGTGACCGCCACCGCCAGGAGCGCCGTCGTCCACAGTGGCCAGAGCGGCCCGCGGCCGACCCAGCGGACCAGCGCCGCGACGGCGAACTGGCCGATCACCACGGTGGCGAGGGTCATCGCGGCGACCTCGTGGTCCTTGAGCGACTCGTACGTGCCGTTGAGGAAGCTGCCGGCCAGCATGGTCTGCAGGAGGCCGAGGGCCGCCAGCGAGGTCGCGGTGGTGCGCAGCAGGATCAGCGGCCAGCGGGGCGCGGGGGCCGCGGGAGGACTGCTCATGTCGGGCTTCTCTCTGCTCGGCGGGGCGGGAACGCGCCGGTCGGGGCGGCCGGCGGCCCGAGGAGCGGGCCGGGCCGGAAACCGCCGGACGGCGCGACGGAGGGCGTAACTGACATCACGTCACGGCCGTTGTCAATCAACGATTGTGACGTCTTCGGACACCCCATTGCGCCTGGTTGCGGCAGGTTTGTCACCCGGACGGGCGGTGCGCCGCCGCGCACCGCCCGTTCGGCCTAGGGCCGGTCGTCGCACTCCCGCCCTCCGCTACTGGCGACCGCCGCCGGCCTCCACCGGTCGGGTCCGCAGCAGGGCCCGGACCGGCAGGCCGGTCGAACCGAGGCAGAGCAGCACGGCCCCGACGGCCAGGGGCAGGGCGATGCCGGCCGGGATGTGCGGGGCGACGCCGGCGATACCGCGGGCGATCGGCAGCAGCGTGATCCAGGCGATCGCGCCGCCGAGCACCAGGCCCGTCGCGGCGACCAGCAGCGCCTCCCAGCGCATCATGCCGCGCACCTGCCGCCGGGTGGTGCCGGCCAGGCGCAGCAGCGCCACCTCGCGGCGCCGGTCCAGCACCGTCATCACCAGGGTGTTGGCGGCGGTGACGGCCGCGAAGCCGCCCAGCACGCCCGCCATCACGGTGTTGGCCCAGGCACTGAGCTCCTGCGCGCGGTCGGCCTGCGCGGCGTAGCCGGCCCGGTCGGTGACGGTGGTGCCGGCGAGGCCCGCCAGCTTCGCCGCGACCGCGGCCCGGTCCGCGCCGGGGGCGTCGGCGACCAGCACCTGGCTGTCGTACCCGGCGGTGACGTGTTCGGCGACGGCCGCGCGGGGCAGCAGTACCTGGCCGAAGGCGAGGCCGCGCTCGTAGGTGGCGACCACCGTCGGCTGGACCTTGGTGCCGTCCCCGAGCCAGAGCGGAGCGCGCCCGCCGACCTTGACGCCGAGCGTGTCGGCGAGGCCCGCGTCCAGGGCGACCGTGTCCGCGGAGCGGCCGAGGTCGGCCAGCGAACCGCTCTTCACCCCGAGGTCCAGCACCCGGGGCAGCTTCGCCGGGTCGCCGTTGACGCCCAGCGCGGTGGCGGTGGCCAGGACCTGGCCGGCGCGGTAGACGGCGCCGGTGTGCAGCACGCCGACGGCGGCGTCCACGCCGGGCACCCCGGCCACCTGGCCGGCGGTGGTGGCCGGCAGGCCGGGGCCGGTCGGGCCGACCACGTGGTCGGCGGTGATGCCGGTGCGCACCTGCTCACCGGTGGCGTGGCTGATGGTGGTCTGGATGAACAGCAGGGTGCCGCAGAAGGCCGTGACCATGACGATCGGCGTGATCGCGGAGGCCAGCCGGCGGGCGTTGGCCCGGGTGTTGTCGGCGGCCAGCGAGCCGGGGGCGCCACCGGCCCGCAGCGGGGCGCCGAGCACGCCCGCGGCGATCCGGGCCACCAAGGGGCCGAGCAGGGCGACGGCCATCAGGAAGCACATCACGACGCCGAGCGCGGTATTGGCGGCGTCGCTGCCGTCCAGGGTCGAGGCGACGACGGAGAGCACCACGGCGCCGGCCGTGAAGACCAGCCCGATGACGGTCCGCACCCTGCCCAGGCCGCCGGGCTCGATCGCGGCCTCGCCGAGGGCCTGGCTGGGCCGCATCCGGGACGGGCGGCGGGAGGCCAGGAAGCCGGCGAGCAGGGCGGCCAGGCTGCAGGTGCCCACGGCGGCGAGCATCGGGATCGGGCCCACGCTCAGCGAGACGTCCTCGGGAACGGCGCCGCGCGTCACCATCTCGCCGAACCACCAGTGGGCCAGGGCCAGTCCGGGGAGGATGCCGAGGGCGCCGGCGACGGGCGCCACCAGCATCGCCTCGGTGGCGATGGTGCGGCGGATCTGGCGCGGGGTGGCGCCGATGGCGCGCAGCAGCGCGAACTCACGGGCGCGCTGGCCGGTGGCCAGGGCGACGGTGCTCATCACCACGAAGACCGCGGTCATGGTGGCGGTGCCGCCGAAGGAGCCGCCGAGGGCGGTCAGCATGGTGCGGCTCTCGGTGAGCTCGGGCTGCTCGACGGTGCCGCGGTCGTCGCCGGTCAGCACCTTGGCATCACCGCCGACGGCCTGGCGGACCTGGGCGGCGAGGGTCTTGGCGTCCACGCCCTCGCGCGGCTGGACGGCGATCGCGTCCACCCGGCCGGGGTGGCCGGAGAGCTGCCCGGCGGCGGCGTCGGCGAACCAGGCGGTGGGGCCGGCGCTCTGCGGGGCGGCGAGGCCGGAGATCCGGTAGCCGCCGGCGCCGCCGGGCGCGGTGAGCGTGAGGGTGGCACCGGGCGCGAGGTGGGCGGCGTGCGCGGTGTCGGCGTCCAGGACGACCTCGCCCGCGCCGGGCGCGCGGCCCTCGACCAGCTTGTCGCCGTTGCCGGCGATACCCAGCGCCGCGAAGGCGCGGCCGGTCAGGGCGGGGTTGGCCGCGGCGGCGCTGTCGGCCCCGCCCTGACCGGCCGTGATCGGGAAGGCGGTGTCGGGGCGGGCGGCCGCGACACCGGGCTGGGCGGCGATCCGCCCGGCGAGCGCGGCGTCCACCCGGGCCCGCTCGGGGACGGCCTGCTCCTCGGTCTCGGTGTCCTCGCCCACCTTGTGGGTGAAGGAGACGGTCGACTCGGCGGCGACGACCACCGGCGTGCCCGCGTACCGCACCGGCGGGACGCTCGCGGTGATGCCGGTCTGCAGCAGGGTGCCGCAGGCCATGATGACGGCCGCGCCGAGCAGCAGGGCGAGGAAGGTGCCCACGAAGGAGGCGGGCCTGAAGCGCACCGAGGCGCGCGCGAGTCCGTTGCTCATGCCGCGATTCCCACCGGGCGGGCGGTCAGGGTGACCATCCGGTCCGCGACCGTCTTCGGGTCGGGGCGGTACAGCTCGTCCACCAGGGCGCCGTCGGCCAGGAAGACGACCCGGTCGGCGACCGAGGCGGCCACCGGGTCGTGGGTCACCATGACCACGGTCGCGCCCATGGTGTCCACGGCGTGACGGAGCAGGCCGAGCACCTCGTGGGCGGTGCGGGTGTCCAGCGCGCCGGTCGGCTCGTCGGCGAAGACCACGTCCGGGCGGGTGATCAGCGCGCGGGCGATCGCGACGCGCTGCTGCTGTCCACCGGAGAGCTGGCCGGGGCGGCGGCCGGCGTGCTCGCCGAGACCGACCTGGGCCAGCAGCTCCTGGGCGCGGCGGCGGTCCTGGCGCTCACCGGCCAGGCGCTGCGGGAGCAGCACGTTCTGCAGCACGGTCAGCGAGGGCAGCAGGTTGAAGGACTGGAAGACGAAGCCGATCCGGCTGCGGCGCAGCTTGGTGAGCCGGTTCTCGCTCAGCCGGGAGATCTCCTCGCCGCCGAGGTACACATCACCGGAGGTGGGACGGTCCAGGCCGGCCGCGCACTGCAGGAAGGTGCTCTTGCCGGAGCCCGAGGGGCCCATGACCGCCGTGAAGGTGCCGTGGCCGAGCGCGAGGTCGATGCCGCGCAGGGCGTGCACGGTCTCGTTGCCGCGGCCGTAGCTGCGCCGCACCGTCCGGAGTTCGATCGCGGCCTGGGCGGGACGCCCGTACTGATCGGTCTGTGAACGGTCGTGGCGGGGTGCCATGGTGGGCCTTCCTTCGGTGATCGTCGCAGGTCGTCGACGTGTTCCACCCTAGGAATGGCGCATGGTCCACACCATGCAGGCCGCTGGCGAGAGAAGGGTGGGGTTATCCCCACCCACCCTGCGACCGGACCTGACGCCGGGACCGGCGCGGGAGCCGGCACCGGACCGGCTCCGGGGCCGGCTCCGGGGCCGGACGTGGTCCCGGGCTCAGACCTCCTCGCCGTCGATCCGCTCGTACCCGGCGCGCAGCTCGGCGAGGGCGGGGTGGGCGGGATCGAAGCGCGTACCGTCGATCGCGGCGATCGGGCGGACGCCGACGCCCGCGTTGACGGCGAAGGCCGCCTCGAAGCGGTCCAGCCCGGCCGCCTCGACCCGCTCGTGCAGCTGTGGGCCGCGGTGGGCGCGGGCCAGCAGGGCGGCGGTGACGCCGGGCAGGCTCGGACCGTCCGGCCAGACCAGTCGCCGGCCGTCGTGGAAGCCGATGTTCCAGGTGGCCCCCTCGGTCACCCGGCCGTCGGCGTCGACCAGCAACGCGTCGTCGTAGCCATCGAGTTGGGCCAGCCGGCGGTGGCGGATCAGGCCGAACAGGCCGACGTGCTTCACCTCCGGCAGTTCGCGGGTGTACGCCGTCGTGCGGACGCGCAGCGGGCCGGGCGCCGCCGTCGGGGCCGGGCGGGTGGTGACCAGCAGGCGGGGCGCGGCGGGCGCGCCCGGACGCTCCAGACCCAGGGCCGGGTCGAAGACGGTGACCCGGACGATCGCCGGGGCGCCGTCCGCCGGGAGCACCCGGCGGATCCGGTCGCGGAGCAGGCAGCGGTCCAGGTCGGCGGCGAACAACACCCGGGCGTCCCGGACCAGCCGGTCAAGGTGCAGGCCCAGGCCGCGGACCCGGCCGGCCTCGGCGCGCACCGTGGTGAAGTGCCCGTAGTTCAGCAGCCCCAGCGCGGCGACCTGCCCGGCGTCGGCCGGCTCCCCGTCGATCTCGATCTCAGCCATCCCCCGAGTCTCCCAGCCGCCGGGACGCGGTGACCACCGGGCGGTAGGGGGTGACGACCCGTCGGCCGCCGTCCCGGGCGAGCTGCTCGAAGTGCTCGATCTTGTACGCGAGGCCCTCCGGTTCGCCGGTATCGGACCAGCGCCACGCCTCCGCCCACCACTGCGGTCCGCGCACCAGCGGGTGGCCGGCGAGGGCGAGATGGAGGGCGAGCGTGGTGCGGGCGTAGCCGCGCACCCAGCCGTCCGCCTGGCGGTAGGCGGCCGTCTCGTCGAGCCGCAGCCAGCGGCCCTCCCGGCCGGCGGCGAGCAGTGGGGTCCAGGAGTGGAGGGTGCCGTGCGGGGCTTCGCTCCGGACGTCCGGGCCGGGTGGGTCGTCCGGGTCCTGCGGGTCGGGCGGGTCGGGCGGGTCATGCGGGCGGTCGGCGACCAGGAACAGCAGCCGCCCGCCCTCCTCCCGTACCCGGTAGGGCGGGAGTTGGGGCATCCGGGCGAAGCCGATCGCGTGCTTCCAGGAGACCACCCAGAGGCCGCGCCGGAGGTAGTAGCGGACGGCGTGCTGCCAGGTCCAGTGCGCCTCCAGGCGGTAGCCGGGCAGGCCTTCGGCGGTCGCCGCCCGGTACACCTCGGCGAGGGCCTCCCCGGCGAGGCCCAGGCCGCGCGCCCCCGGGCGGAGGTAGAGCGAGGAGACGGCCAACTGGCCCGGCCCCCTGGTCCAGTTGTCCACCGCCACCGTGCCGACGGGCTCGCCGTCCCGGCCCAGCACCCAGTAGCGGCGGCGGTACAGCTCGCCGCACGGCCACTCCCGGCCGCTCTCGCCCAGCCGTTCGCGCAGCCGCCGCTCGGCCGGCGGGGTCAGCGCGTCCGGGTCCACCGGCTCGCCCGACTCCCCCTCGGCCAGGGACGCCAAGTCCCACCGGGCGAACCGCCGCCCGTCATCGCCGGACGCCACCGGTCGCAGCCGGGCCACCGCCCCCAGCCGCTCCTGCGCCCGCTCCACCGCCGCATCCCAGGACCTCACCACACGCCCACGATAGCGAGCTCCGGTCGCCGAACGTAATTCACTGGACACCGAACGTCAGGGTCGGATACGAATGCCAACGGGCCGAATGCCCCGGTCCGATGCGGTTTGCGGATGCGGTTCACGGGCGCGGTTCACGGATGCGGTTCGCGAGAGGAAGGAAGCACTGCATGCACGTCAGTTGGCGAGTCAGCGTTCCATCGGGCGGGAGTCGTGCTCGGCGTCCGCGATGCCGAACCAGCGCCGCGCGGCGGCCCGGAGCGCCTCCAGGCCCGCCTGGTCCGGGCGGGGTGAGCCGGATGCCCACGCCACGTAGCAGTCGGGGCGGAGCAGCAGGGCGGTGGCCACGGGCGCGGGGGCCTGGGGTTGCGCGGTGACGATGTCCACGCGGTCGCGCCACGGCGCCATCGCCCGGGCCGCCGAGGAGTCTTCGGTGAGGTCGAGCAGCAGGGGCCGTGCGGATCTGGCGAGTTCCGCCAGCCGGACCGTCCCGGCCGGGGTGCGCAGGTCCAGGTCCGGCGCGAACCGGCCGACCAGCGGGTGCCCGTCGTTCCCGCCCATGTCGTACCGGACGTCGGTACCGGCGACGAGGTCGGCGAGGTGCTGCACCGTGTCCCGGTGTCCGAGCAGTTCGGCGAGCAGCTCCCGCAGCACGGTGACGTCGCTGCCGGGTGCGATCAGCGCGGACTGCGCCTGGGCGTTCATGACCATGCGGCGGGCGGCTTCCCGGCGCTCGGGCTCGTAGCTGTCCAGGAGTCCGGGCGGGGCGCTGCCCCGGATCTCGGCGGCGAGCTTCCAGCCGAGGTTGACGGCGTCCTGCAGGCCGAGGTTGAGCCCTGGCCCGCCTCCCGCGGCGTACACGTGGGCGGCGTCGCCGACCAGAACGATCCGGCGGTCCCGGAACCGTTCGGCGACGCGTGTGTTGCCGCCGGACAACCGGCGCAGCACATGCGGCCCCGCACCGGCGGGCGGGTCGAGCGGCACGTCGGCGCCGAGCACCCGGCGGACGCTCGCCCGCAGTTCGTCGAGGCTCATCGGCCCGTCCGGCTCGGGCTGGTCCCACTCCATGGTGCTGACCAGCGGCGGGTGGCCGGGGAACGGCGCGTACGAGAACCCTCCCTGCTCGGTGCGGTGCGGCAGGAACGGCAGGACGGCACCGTAACCGGGTACGTTCAGCGCCCCGGTCGCGGGATCCACCCACTCCGCCGGGACGGTGGCATGGGCCGCCCGGCTGGTCGTCCGGTCGTAGCTGACGCCGGGGAAGCCAATGGCGGCCTGCTTGCGCGTGATGCTGTGCGCGCCGTCCGCGCCGGCCAGGTAGCGGGTCCGCAGCCGGTAGGCGCCGTCGGGGCCGTCGACGTCGACGGTGACGCCCTCGTCGTCCTGCGCGATGGCGACGACCCGGTGCCCCCGTCGGATGTCCACGTCGAGTTCGGTGGCGCGTTCCTCCAGGACCTGCACGATGCGGCGTTGCGGCACCGGCAGGCCGTGGAGCGGACTGTCCTTCAGCATGCCCAGGTTCAGGGGCAGCGAGGCGAACATGAAGTAGGCGGAGTTCGGCCGCGGCGGCCCCGGGTCGCCGCCGAGGCGCTGGTACAGGCCCCGCCGGTCGACCATGGGAACGACCTGGCCGAGCAGCCCGTTGGCCTTCGGTTCCTCGCCGGGTTCGGACAGGCTTTCCAGTACGACGGGCCGGACACCGGCCAGGCTCAGCTCACAGGCCAGCATCAGCCCGTTCGGGCCTCCTCCGACGATGACCACATCGGCGGTCATTGGCGCGTCCTCTCTGTTGGGCCCGGAAAAGGGCAGGACGGATCGGCCCGGCGACGGCCGGGCCTGATCGGTTCGCACGGGTTCCTACGGGGTGGGAAGACCGGCGGCGAGCCGGTCGAACACGTCGCGCAGCACGGGGACGAGCGGGGTGGGCGGATCGGCACGCAGGCAGTGCTCCACGGCCACGGCACTGCCCGCCCCGATCACCGCGGCGACCAGCTTCGGGTACACCTCGCGGGCCGCGTCGGTGCCGGTGCGCTCGGCGACCGCCTCGGCCAGCACCTCCTGCGCGGCCGCGTTCGCCTTGACGACCTCGCCCTGCAGTGCCGGTTCGGCCAGCATCAGCCGGAGTCCGTCCCGCCAGCGCTGGTCCTGGGCGGACCTCGCGCCCGCTTCGTCCCCCTGCGCGAACTGGGCCAGCACGGCGTGGAGGACCGAGTCCCACAGCGGCTCGGCGGCCGGACGCGCGCGCAGCGTGTCCGCGATCCGCAGCATGCGCTCCAGGTGGCCGGCCGCGATCGCCTCGGCCTTGCCGGAGAAGTAGTTGCGGAACGTGCGCACGGACACGTTGGCCGCGTCGGCGATGTCCTCCACCGTCACGTCGTCCCAGCCGCGTTCGACGCACAGCCGAATCGTGGCCTGGCTCAGCGAGACGCGCGTCTCCCGCTTCTTGCGCTCACGCAGCCCGATCCGGGCGTCTTCCCCCTGCGTCATGCCAGCCACCGTAGACCATCTTGCCGGAATGGAAAAGTTGCCGATGCGGCAAGATTTTCGGGGTGGTGGTAGGGGAAACCCGACCACAAGTCTCGACCTGACCGTCATGACCGCGCTGACCTGGGCCGATGCAATGAAGGGGTGATGAATCAGCAAGCCCGGCAGGGTCGGTGGGCGCGGTGGGACCGGTGGGCGCAGCGGGACCGGTGGGATCCATGGGCGCGGGGCGGCTCGGGCCGCAGGGCGCTGTGGTGCGGTGGCTGGCTGGTCGCGGCCGGCTGGGCCGGGGCCCTCCCGCTCGTCTCCGGGCTGGGACCGCACCGGAGTTGGGGCGTCTGCGCCGCCATCGGCTACCTGGCCGCGGCGGTCGCCGTGGTCGTGCTGCCCCGTCGGCGGGCCCGGGCGGCGTCGGTGGCGGTCGCGCTCTGCGGGGCCGTCCTCGTCCCGCTGCTGCTCCTGGTGCTGACCGGGCAGGGGCAGAGCGAGGTCGGCGTGATCGAGCGCTCGGCGGCACGGCTGCTCGACGACGGCACCCCGTACGCGGCCGAGCCGCGCACCCTCGCCGAGTACACGCCGTACCTGCCGGGCATGGCCGCCTTCGGGCTGCCCCGGGCGCTGTCCGAGGCCCTGCCCTGGGCGCAGGCGCTGCCCTGGGTGGAGGGGTGGCCGGCGCGGCTGCTGGGCGACGCCCGCCTCTGGTGCGCGGCCGTGTTCCTCGGCTGTCTGCTGCGTGCCTCGGGCCCCCGGCGGGCCGGGGTCGCGCTGCTGACCGCCTCCCCGGTGGTCGCGCTGCCGCTCTGCGTCAGCGGGGTGGACCTGCCGATGACCGGCCTCTGCTGCCTGGCGCTGGCCGGCGCCGCCCGGGGCCGCCCGGTCGGCGCCGGCCTGGCGCTCGCCGCCGCCTGTTCGCTCAAGTGGACGGCCTGGCCGGCGCTCCCGGTCGTCGCCGGGCTGCTGGCCGCGACCACGGGACGGCGGGCGGCCCTGCGCGGAACCGCGGTCGCGGTGGCCGGCACGGCCGTCCTCGTCCTGCCGGGCGCGCTGCGCTCGCCCGGTCCGATGCTCCGGCAGGTGTTCGCCTTTCCGACCGGGCGCGGCGATCTGCCGACCCCGGCCGGCAGCCCGCTGCCCGGGCGGCTGCTCGCGGACCTGGGCCCCGTCGGCTGGTCCGCCGCCGTCGCACTGCTGCTGCTCGCCGGGCTCGCCGTCGCCGTGTCCCTGGTGCTGCGCCCGCCCCGGGACGTCGTCGGCGCCGCCGACCGGCTGGCCCTCGGGCTCTGCCTGGCCTTCCTGCTGGCCCCCGCCGGGCGGTTCGGGTACCTCGCGCTGCCGCTCGCCCTCGCCGTCTGGGCCCGGTCCCGGTCCGCCGGCCGGCCCGCTCCCCGCTCCTTCGAGCCGAACTCCTTCGCCCCGCATCCCTTCGAGCCGAACTCCTTCGGACCGAACTCCCCCGTCGACCCGCGAACCGAGGTTGTACCGATCCCATGGGCACCACTCTCGTCGTCACCAACGACTTCCCGCCCCGCCAGGGCGGCATCGAGACCTTCGTCCACGCCCTGGCCACCCGCCTGCCCGCCGGCGAGGTCGTCGTCTACACCTCGGACGAACCCGGCGCGGACCGCTACGACGCCGCTCTCCCCTTCCCGGTGATCCGCGACCCGTCCCGGACCCTGCTGCCCACCGGCCGGGTCACCCGGCGGGCCGCCGAGATCGCCCGCGCCCACGACTGCGACCGGGTCTGGTTCGGCGCCGCCGCCCCGCTCGCCGCGATGACGCCCGCACTGCGCCGCCAGGCCGGTGGGATCCGCCGGACGGTCGCCACCACGCACGGCCACGAGATCTGGTGGGCGCGCACCCCCGGGGCCCGCCGACTGCTGCGGCGGATCGGCGGGAGCGTGGACGTGGTCACCTACCTCGGGGCGTACACCCGCGAGCGGATCGCCCCCGCGCTCGGTCCGCAGGCCCGGCTGGAACGGCTGGTCCCCGGCGTGGACGCCGCCCGGTTCCGCCCGGCCGGGGGCACCGCCGAGGACACCGCCCTCGCCCGCGCACGGCCGGCCGCGCCGGTGATCCTCTGCGTCGCCAGGCTCGTCCCCCGCAAGGGCCAGGACACCCTGATCCGCGCGCTGCCGCTGATCCGGCGGACCGTCCCGGGTGCCGTCCTGGTCCTGGTCGGCCGGGGCCCGGACGAGCGGCGGCTGCGCTCGCTGGCCCGCCGTCACACCGAGCCGGGCTCCGTGGTGTTCGCGGGCGGCCTGGAACACGCGGCGACACCCGCGTACTACGCGGCGGCGGACGTGTTCGCGATGCCCTGCCGCACCCGCCGGGCCGGGCTGGAGGCGGAGGGCCTGGGCATCGTCTTCCTGGAGGCCGCGGCCGCCGGGCTGCCGGTGGTCGCGGGCGACTCCGGCGGCGCGCCCGACGCTGTGCTCGACGGGGTGAGCGGAACGGTCGTCGACGGGCGGAGCCCTGCGGGCGTCGCGGCGGCGGTCGGCCGGATACTGCGCTCACCGGCGGCCGAGCGCGCCCGGACGGGGGCGGCCGGGCGGCGATGGGTCGAGGAGGAGTGGTCGTGGGAGGCGTCCGCACACCGTCTGGCCCGGCTGCTCGACCCCGAGGAGACCGAGCAGGCCGAGGACGCCGTGGGCCCCGCAGGCTCCGTGGGCTTCGTGGGTGCCCAGGACACCGGCGGGGCGGCCTCGCCCACTCACTCCCCGCGCAGATGAGCCAGGACCGCGAGGACCCGCCGGTTGCCCTCGGCCGGATCGAGGTCCAGCTTCATGAAGATGTTGCCGCAGTGCTTCACCACCGAGGCCTCGGTGATGCTCAACCGCCCGCCGATGGCCTGGTTGTTCAGCCCCTCCGCCAGCAGCGTCAGCACCTCCCGCTCCCGCGGGGTCAGCCGGGCCAGCGGCCGCTCCCCCGACTGCTGGCGGAGCAGCACCCGGACCACCTCCGGGTCGATCACGGTCTGCCCGGCGGCCACCCGGCGCAGCGCGTCCAGGAAGTCGGCCACCTCGCCCACCCGGTCCTTGAGCAGGTAACCGAGCCCGGCCGGCTGCGCACCGGCCGCCCCCAGCAGCCGGGTGGCGTACGGGGTGGCCACGTACTGGGAGAGCACCAGCACCGGCAGGCCAGGGTGCCGCTCCCGCAGGTCGAGGGCGGCGCGCAGGCCCTCGTCGTGGAAGCCCGGGGGCATCCGGACGTCGGTGATGACGATGTCCGGGCGGTCCGCGTCCACGGCGGCGGCCAGCGCGTCCGCGTCGCCGACGGCCGCGACGACCTGGTGGCCGCCCCGGGTGAGCAGTTCGACCAGCCCGGCGCGGAGCAGCACCGCGTCCTCGGCGATGACTAGCCGGAGCACGGCACCTCCACCCGGAGCCTGGTCGGCCCGCCGATCGGACTCGTCACCATCAGTCTTCCTCTCAGGATCGCCACCCGGTCGGCCAGCCCCTGCAGTCCGGCCCCGGTGGCCGGGTCGGCCCCGCCCCGGCCGTCGTCCGTCACCTGGAGGACCAGCCGGGCGGCCTCGACCCGGCCGTGCACGGTGATCGTGGTGGCGCCGCTGTGCTTGGCCGCGTTGGTGAGCGCCTCGGTGACGGTGAAGTAGGCCGTCGTCTCGACCGGGCCGGGCAGCCGCTCCGGGAGGTCGATGTCGACCTCGACGGGGATCGGGTGGCGCAGCGCGACCTCGGCGACGGCGGCGGCCAGTCCGTGGTCGGTGAGCACCTGCGGGTGGATGCCGCGGACCAGGCCGCGCAGCTGCTCCAGAGCCCGCCGGGCCTCGTCGCGGGCCCGGGCGACCAGCGTGGCGGCCGGGTCGTCGCCGCCCCGCCCGCCCCGTTCGCCCAGCTCGTAGGCGGCCAGGCCCAGCGTCATGCTGAGCGCGACGAGCTGCTGCTGGGCGCCGTCGTGCAGATCGCGTTCGATCCGGCGGCGCTCGGCCTCGAAGGCGTCGACCAGCCGGGCCCGGGAGCGGGTGAGTTCCAGCACCCGGCGGCCGAGGTCCTCGTCCCGGGGCCCGAGCAGGAGCCGGGCGAGCAGGACGTGGGCGGTCGTCAGCAGCGCACCCGTGTAGGCGCAGAACAGCAGGCCGGCCAGCCCGGCGGCCGTCGCGGGCAGGGCCTCGACCGGGCCGGGGATCGCCCGGCCGGGGATGACCATCACGGTCTCCGGGGCGAGCGCCCACACCACCACCGGGGTGGTGACCAGCGCCGCGGAGAACAGCAGCAGGGCGGTGAAGCCGAGGCAGACGGCGCTCAGCACCGTGCCGAGGAGCGCGGTGTGGGCGAGTTCGCGCCAGGTCGCGCGCTCCCGCAGCCGGGTGCGCAGCCAGGCCGGGCGGCCGGCCCCGGGCAGCGGGCGGTGCGGGTCGGGCACCACCACCGGCTCGACCAGGCGCAGCCGGCGCCGTTCCAGGGCCGCGGCCGGGAGGCCGGACAGGACGAGGGCGGCCAGGACCGGCAGGCCGATGCCGACGACGGACAGCGGGAGGCCCACCAGCAGCAGCCCGGCCAGCACCACCAGCACCACTGGCCCGAGCAGCGCGCCGCTGAGCAGATAGGCCCAGCAGCGCAGCGCGCGGACGGTGAACGGGAAGCGCCCGGGGTGCGCGCGCAGCGCCGCCCAGACGGCCACCGGCTGCTGCTCCTCGCTCATCCGGTCACTCTAGCCAACCGGCTGACGGGCCTTCCGGCGGGCGGCGGGCACCGTCGGCTGCCTGGTCAGGGCGACGGCGGCGATCACGGCGAGGCCGCCGACCAGGGCGTTCCAGCCGACCGGTTCGGCGAGCAGGAGGGCGCCGAGGGCGGTCGACCAGAGCGGCGTCACATAGGTGACGGCGGCGGCGACGGCGGTGCCCGCGGTGCGGACCAGGCCCAGGTTGAGGATGTAGGCGACGCCGGTGCCGAGCACACCCAGCACCAGCAGGGCGGCCGCCGGGCCGGGACCGGGCCAGTGCGGGGCGCCGGCCGCGAAGGGGGCGACGACGGCCAGTTCGGCGCCGCCACAGGTGATCTGGACGGCGGAGAGGGCGGTCGCCGAGTAGGGGCGGGCGGCGAGATGGCGGCGCAGGTAGGCGAAGCCGGCGCCGTAGCAGCAGGCGGCGGCCAGGCAGAGCAGACCGCCGGCGGCCTCCCCCGCGCCGAGTCCGCGCCACACCCCGAGGACGGTCAGCACCCCGGCGAAGCCGAGCCCGAGGCCGGCCAGTCGGCGCGGCCCCGGGTGGCGTTCCTCCGCCACCGTGACGACCGCGAAGAGCAGGGTGAACAGCGGGGTGGTCGCGTTCATCACGCCCGCGAGGACGGAGCTGACCCTGGTCTCGCCGTAGGAGAAGAGGACGAACGGCGCGGCGTTGAGCAGCACCGCGACCACCGCCGAATGACCCCAGGTGGCGGCAGTGCGCGGGACGGCCTCGCGGCGCAGCGCCAGGATCGCCCAGAGCGCCGCCGCCCCGAGGACGCACCGCCAGCACGCCACCCAGAGCGGTGGCACCCCCGCGTCGACGGCCACCTTGATCAGCGCGAAGCTCGCGCCCCAGATCGCCGACAGTGCCACAAAGCCCGGCCACCAGCGCCGCACCGCACCTCACCCACCCTCTTCCGTCCGGTCGCCCCGGCTGCTGTCTCCGCCGCCGTGGCTGTGGTCCTGGTCACCGCGGCTGCTGTCCTTGTCGCCGTGGCCGCGTGGACAGAGCGTGGCGCGCGGGCGGATCATGAGTCCAACAAGTTCCAGTGCGGGAGAGATGAGGAAGTCTCATGACCTCGGAGGTCAATCTGGCCCAGCTCAGAGCGCTGATCGCGGTCGCGGACGCGGGCGGGTTCGGCGCGGCGGCGGGCGAGCTGGGGATCAGCCAGTCCGCCGTCTCGCACGCGGTGGCCGCGCTGGAGCGCACCCTCGGCGCGCCCGTCCTGCACCGTGGCACCCCGGCCCGCCCGACGGCGCTGGGCGAGCGGATCCTTCCGCACGCCCGGACGGCGGTCGCCTCCGCCGCCGCCGTCCGGTCCATCGCCACCCTGCACTCGGGCGGCCTCACCGGGACGGTACGGCTGGCCGCGCCGGCCACCGTCTGCCAGGGGCTGCTGCCCGGACTGCTGCGGGACTGGCGGGCGGCACACCCCCGGGTCACCGTCCGGGTCTTCGAGGGCGAGGACGACGAACTGGCCGTCTGGCTGGAGGCCGGCACCGTCGACGCCGCCGTGCTGGTCGACGCAGACCCGGCACCGCCCGGGGCGATCCCGCTCGGCGCGGACTCGATGCACGCGCTCCTCCGCCGCGACCATCCGCTGGCCGGGCAGCCCGCCGTCGACGTGGCCGACCTGGAGGACGACGACTTCCTGCTCTCCGAGGGCGGCTGCGAGGCCCGTATCCGCGAGGCGTACCGGCGGGCCGGCGCCCGGTTCGCGCCCCGGCACCGGATCCGCGACCTCAACACGCTGATCGGCATGGTGCACGCGGGCGTGGGCGTCTCGGTGATGCCCGCCCTCGCCCTCACCATGCTGCCGCCGGACTGCGTGCTCGTCCCCCTCCGCCCCGCCGTCCACCGCACCCTCGCCCTCACCGGCCCGGGCAGCCGTCCGTGGTCCCCGGCCGTCGCCGGCCTGCTGGCCACCGCCCGTGACCGCGGGGCGGCGGCGGGGGTGCCTGCGGCGCGGGGCTGACCGCCCGGCCGGGGGCCGACCGCTGCCCCGCCCGACCGGGGCGCTGACCTGCCGCGATAGATTTCGGCGAGTACTGACGAGGCGTCCGATCGAGGGGGACAGATGGAGAGCCGGCAGCGCCGGGCTCCGGTCCGGGTGATCCCGCCCGTCGCGCCGCCCGGCCGGTTACCATCGCCCCTATGCCAGCGCCGTACCACCTCGCCGGGGACCCCGAGCGGCTGCCCGGGCACCCTCGACAGGGGGTGCTGAGTTGTGGTATACCACAGCCTGGCCAGCCAGCCAGCCAGCCAGCCAGCCAGCCAGCCAGCCAGCCAGCCAGCCAGCCAGCCAGCCAGCCAGCCAGCCAGCGGACGGATGGACGCGCGGGCCGGTCGGCGGTGGCCGACGTGCTGTTCGCGGTCCGGTCGGCGGCCGCGCTGCACCGGCTGCTGGACCTCCTCCCGGTCTTCGAGGGCGACGAGCGCGTCCGCTGCCGCTTCACCCTCGTCCCCGGCTCGGAGTTCGACACCGACGCGCTGGCGGCCGTCGAGTCCTCCGGCGCCCGCTGCCTGCCCTGGCACCGGGCGCTGGCGTCCCGGCATGATCTGATCCTGACCGCCAGCCCCAAGGGCGACCTGGGATCCCTGCGCGGCCACCAGGTGCTGCTGCCGCACGGCGCGGGCTTCAACAAGGCGCTCCCCGACGAGGGTTCGGCCGCCCTCCCGTCCGGTCTGGACCCCGCCTTCCTGCTCACCGACGGCCGCCCGACCGCCGCCCTGCACGCCCTCGCCCACCCTGCCCAGATCGAACGGCTGGCCGACCAGTGCCCGGCGGCCACCGACCGCGCGATGGTGGCCGGCGACCCGACCCTCGACCGCGTCCTGGTCTCCCGCGACCGCCGCGACACCTTCCGGGCCGCGCTCGGGACGGGCGGGCGCCGGCTGGTGGTGCTCTCCTCCACCTGGGGCCCGGAGTCACTGCTGGCCCGCCGCCCCGAACTGCCCGCGCTGCTGGCCTCCTGCCTGCCGCACGACGCCTTCCAGCTGGCGCTGATCGTGCACCCCAACGAGTACAGCAGGACCGGCCGGATGGACCTCGCCCGCCGGCTGCGGCCCGCACTGGACGCGGGCATGGTGCTGGCCGGGCCGTACGAGCAGTGGGCGGCGCTGCTGGTCGCCGCCGACACCGTGGTGACCGACCACGGTTCGGTGGCGCTCTACGCGGCGGCGCTGGACCGGCACCTGGTCGCCGCCTGTGACGGCCGGGGCGAGCTGGTGCCGGACAGCCCGATGGCACGGCTGCTGGCGGCGGTGCCCCGGCTGGACCTCGCCGACCCGGAGACGGCTCCGGCCCTGCTCGACCCGCCCACGGACGCCCCCGTCGGCACCCGCCGCTTCGCCGAGGCCGCCTTCGCCCTCCCCGGGGAGTCCCTGGACACCCTCCGCCCCGAGCTCTACAAGCTGCTCGGACTGGTCCCGCCCCCGTACCCGGTCCAGCCCCGGCCGCTGCCCGTCCCACCGGCCGCCCCGCCCGCCCCGTCGGCCTTCGCGGTCCGGGCCCGGGTGGACGGGCGGGAGGTCGGCATCGACCGGCTGCCGACCTGGACGGACCTGCCGTTCCACCACCGGGCCGCCGAGTACGGGCGTGCCGGGACCCGCCAGCTGGAGAGCGCCGCCCTGCTCTACCGCCGCGTCGGCGCGCCCTCCCCGGCCTGGCACCAGGAGTACCGGACGGCCGCGGACTGGACCGCCGTGATGCTCGCCGAGTACCCCGGCTGCCGGACCGCGGGGATCGTCCTCTCCCCCACCGTCTGTCTGCTCCGACGCCGCGGCGGCGAGCCGTTCACCGTCCGGATCGAACCGCACCGGGACGGCGGCCGGGTGCGGCTCACCGACCCGGCCGCCGTGCTCTCCGCCGTCCACGCCTGGGCCGGAAGCGAAACCGGGGGCAGCCCGGAGCACCGGCCGCCGACCGAGCTGATCTGCCGCATCGGCGGCACACCCTACCGCGCCCGGCTGGAGCCCGCCGCCGACTCCGATCTGCAGCAGCCGATCTGACGAAGCGTCAAGCGAACGCCCTACTCGGCCGGCCGCGCATCGCCCGTCCGTTCGCGCAGCTCCCGCACGGCGGCCCGGTACCCGTCGGCGCCGCCCTCGTCCCCCGACTCCTCGCAGAACTCCACCAGCGTTTCCAGGACCCGCAGTTCGTCCTGGACGGAGTCGCGCGCCCGGGCCCCGGCCAGCGCCGCCTCGTACAGCCGGGCGGCCTCCTCCCGGCGGCCCGCCAGGCGCAGTGCCCCGCCCAGTTCGAAGCCGGTCCGCGAGGTCATCCGCTCGCGGCCGAGGGCCGTCGCCATGGCGTGCGCCTGCGTCAACAGCTCGACGCCACGCCCCGGTTCACCCATGCCCACGGCCGCCCGGCCCAGCAGGTAGGTCTGCAGCATCACGCCGTAGTCGTTGCCGATCGCCAGGTGCTCCTGTCGCGCCGCCTCGAAGTCCGGTGCGGCGGCGGCCCAGTCGCCCTGCACAGAGGCCAGCTTGCCCCGGAACTCGATCGCCGAGGCCCGCAGCTTGCGCGCCGGCGGCTCGTCGCCGAGCAGCCCGGAGCCGTTCACCGCCAGGCGCAGCTCCTCCGCCGCCTCCTGGTAGCGGTGCTTTTCCCAGAGCGGGCGGGCGAGTTGGCAGCGCATCCGGACGGTCGCGGCGATGTCCCCGGCGCGCACGGCGGCCGCGACACCGTGGCCGAAGGCGTCGGTCACGTCCGCGTAGTGCTGGTGGTCCAGGAAGTGCGTCCAGAGCGCCTCGCAGAGCGCCACCGCGTCGGCGTCCAGCCCGTCCTCGTACGCGATCCGCACGCAGCCGTAGAGCGCCAGCCGCTCGGACTCCAGCCAGTGCATCGCCCGGTACTTGTCGGTGAACTCCACGTCCGGCGCCTCGCCCTGGGCGGGCCCGTCCGGCACCGGGCCGGAGACCGTCAGCCTCGGCCCGGCGGCCAGCAGGTCGGCCCGGCCCGCCTGCCGCCGGTACCAGCGCACCAGCCGGTGCCGCCCGGCCGCCGCCTCACCGTCCTCGGACCGCCGCCCGGCCCGGCGCAGGGCGTGACCGCGCAACAGGGCGTGCATGCCCAGTCCGTCCGGCCGCCGTTGCAGCAGTCCGGCGGTCTCCAGCTCCGCCAGCGCGTCCTCGGCCCGTTCCAGCCCGACGCCGAGCAGCGCGGCCGCGACGTGCCCGGTGACCACCGGCCCCGGGTGGTGGGGCAGCAGCCGGTACAGCCGCGCCGCGTCGGGGTCCAGGCCGGCGTACGCGGCGTCCCAGACGGCCTCCACCACGGGCAATCCGTTCCGGTGCAGCTCGGCGGTCAACTCCTCCACCAGGCGGCGGAGTTCCCGGTGACGGTGCTTGCGCACCCAGCGGCCGGCCACCTGCAGCGCGGCCGGCAGGCCCTCGCAGCGGCGGGCCAGTTCGGCGGCGGCCTCCGGGTCCGCGGCCAGCCGGGGGTCGGCGACGGTCGCGCGCAGCAGGCTCACCGCGTCCTCGCCGGACAGCGGCCCGATCGGCAGCTCCACCGACCGTGCCCCGTCCAGGTCGTAGAGCGGACCGTGGCTGGTCACGATGACCACACCGGCGGACGAGGACGGCAGCAGCGGCTGCACCTCGGCCCCGCTCTGGGCGTTGTCCACCACGACCACCAGGCGCTTGTCCTGGGTGAGATCCCAGTACTGGCGGGCCCGGTCGGCGAAGCTCCGCGCCACCGCGGTCTCCGGGTCCAGCGAGCCGATGAGGCCGCCGAGCGCGTCGGCGACCTCGACCGCGCCGTCCCGCCGCAGGTCGTCCAGATCGACGTGGAGCACACCGTCCGGGCAGCTTCCCCGCTGCCGCAGTTCACGGGCCAGCCGGAACCCGAGCGCCGTCTTCCCGACCCCGCCCATCCCGCTCAGCGCCACCACCAGCGGCCCGCCCCCGGACCCCGACCCCTCCGCCACCGCCTCCAGCACCCGAGCCTGCTCGTCCGCCCGGTCCTCGAAGTGCGCCAGCTCCGGCGGCAGCTGGCACGGGGCCGACACCGCCCCCTCCGGCCCGTACACATGCAGCTGCCCAATGCTCTGCGCCTGCACGATGGACCCGGCCCGCACCTGCCCGTCCACCCTGTTCCACGTCTCCTTGGCCACCCGCCAACTCTAGGGCCGAACCGTCCGGCACGGTGCCGGTCGACACGGTTCGGCGCACGCAGTCCGACCGTCAGGCACCGCAGGCCGCACGCCGGGGCCCCGGCGGCCGGGGGGGACGGCGGGTCTTGACCAAGACGGGGTTGACGGCGGTTTCCGGACAGGTCTATACCAGTGAGGACCCACGGCAAGTACGGCCCGCCGGTGGGTTGTTGAGCCCGGCGCGCCGCCTCCACAGTTGGCGCGGGTGGGCCTTCCCCTGCCGTTTCCTGGAGAGGTTTCCGATGGAACGCGCTCTTCCCCCACAGCGGAATCCCCAGCTGTTCGGACAGCAGACCCCCGAGCGGACCGGGCCCGGACGGCGCCGGAGCGGGCGGCGGACCGCCGTGGCCGTCGCCGGGGTGCTCGGGCTGGTGGCCGGCGGGCTCGCCGCGCTCGCCGGGACCGGGGCGGCGCTGGCCGCGGCCGGGCCCGCCGACGCGGGTACCGGGCTGGGCAGCAACTGGTACGCGTCCGCGCCGTACCTCATGCCCGAGGACAACAGCCCGCCGGACGCTGCGGCGGTGATGGACGCCACCGGGCAGAAGGCCTTCCAGCTGGCCTTCATCCTGGACAAGGGCGGCTGTAGCCCGGCCTGGGGCGGCACCTCCTCGATCGACACCGACACCACCATGCCCGCCGTGATCCAGACCATCCGCGCCAAGGGCGGCGACGTCTCGGTGTCGGTCGGCGGCTACGGCGGCAACAAGCTCGGCCAGGGCTGCGGCACGCCCGAGGCGACCGCCGCCGGGTACCAGAAGGTGATCACCAAGTACCAGCTCAAGGCGATCGACATCGACCTGGAGGAGCCGGAGTACGAGAACTCCGCCGCCATCCACAACGAGATCGGCGCCGCCCGGATCCTCCAGCAGAACAACCCGGGCCTGTACATCTCGATCACCACCGCCGGCACCAGCGCGGGCACCGGCTGGTTCGGCCAGCAGATGCTCAACGAGGCCAAGTCGCAGGGCTTCACGCCCGACAACTACTCGATCATGCCGTTCGACGGCGGCTTCAACGGCGCGTCCGCGCAGACCGACGCGCTGGTCAAGTTCAACCAGATCCTCCAGACCACCTTCGGCTGGACGGAGTCCAACGCCTACGCGCACGAGGGCGTTTCACTGATGAACGGCCGCACCGACGCCGCCGAGTACTTCCGGCAGGCGGACTTCCAGACCGTGCTCGACTTCGCCACCGCGCACAAGCTGGCCCGGTACACCTACTGGTCCGTCAACCGCGACCGCCAGTGCCCCGGCCCGGTCGACCCCGGGCTTTCCGGTTCCTGCTCCAGCGTGGCGCAGAACGACTGGGACTTCACCAAGTACACCGTGAAGTTCGCTGGCGCGACCCCGCCCACCAGCCCGAGCACCCCGCCCACCAGCCCGCCGCCGACCAGCCCGGGCACCTGCGCCGACCCGGCGTGGAGCGCCGCCACCACCTACACCACCGGCAGCAAGGTCTCCTACAACAGCCACGAGTACCACGCCAAGTGGTGGACGCTGAACGAGAACCCGTCCGCCAGTGGCCAGTGGGGCGTCTGGTCCGACGACGGCCCCTGCTGAGTGGCCGGAACCGCGTGCGAGGGGGATCTCCCGGGCCGCCTCCGCCCCGACGGCGTCGTGGACGGGCAGCACATCGATCTCTCCGATTCTCATGACCGGGCGAACCCCCCGCGCGGCCGTGCCGCATTCCCGGGTGGCGAAAACGCGGCACGGGCTCGGAAACGGTCGCAGGGACGGCCACGGGAAACCGGCTCAGGACGGCGAATCGGCGAGCCGGTCGCGCAGGTTGGCCAGGATGCCGGCCGCCTCCCCGAGGTCGGCCCGGCGGCAGCGCTCGATGGCGGTGCCGAGCCTGGCCCGGGCGGCGTCGACGCGGCCGAGGTCGGTGCCCTCGATCAGCGCGGCGACCCGGACCGCCTCGGCCCGCGGCAGTTCCGCCTCGGCGCCGCCCGCCTCGTAGGCGGTGATCGCGAGGTCAGCCGAGGCCAGCGCCTCCTCGTGACGGCCGGCGACGGCGTAGACCCGGGCCCGTTCGAAGTGGGCGGCGCCGCTCTGGTGCCAGGCGGTGAACGGCTGGCCCTCCTCCTCGGCCCGCGCCCGCACGGCGTCGGCCTCGACGAGGCGCTCCAGCGCCGAGTCCAGCCCGTCGGGGCCCTCCGCGTGCATGGTGAGCCGGGCGAACTCCCGGAGCGTGGCGGCCATCTGGTCGGCGCGCGGCGCCTTGGCGTGGGCGGCGAGGGCGCGCTCGCGGGCGGCGTGCGCGGCCTCCCAGCGGCCCGCCTCGGCCAGCGCGACGGTCGCCTCGCAGGCGACCACGGTGTGGGTCTGCTGGTCCTCCCAGCCCGCGACGAGGTCGGCGAGCCGCAGGTACTCCTCCGCCGAGTCCCGGAACTCCTCCAGCGCGAACAGCCCCCGGGCGAGGTCCAGCCGGACCTGCGCCAGCATCCGCTCGTCCAGCTCCGCCGCGCCGGCGTCGTGCAGCACCGACTCCAGGACGGCGACCGCGTCGGCCGCCCGGCCGCTCTCCCGCAGCTGGTCGGCGAGTTGCAGCCGGACCTGGGCCGCCTCCTCGGCGCCCGCCGCACCCTTGCGGTCGTACCGCGCGGCGGCCTCGGACAGCGCCCGGACGGCCGCGCCCGTGTCCCCGAGGTGCGCGCTCGCGTGGCCGAGCATCATGTACGTCGGCGCGAACGGGTAGGAGTCGTCCGCCCACCGGGTGGCCTCGGCCAGGGCCCGGTGGAGAACCGTCACGGCCTCGGCGGACTCGCCGCTCTGGAGCAGCACCTGGCCCAGCAGACCGAGCACCCGCGGTGTCTGCCAGGGCAGTTCGGCGGCGTCCAGCTGCTCCAGGGTCCGCCGCAGCTCGGCCGCGGCCTCGGCCAGCCGGCCCTGCCGGGCCGCCGCGTCCGCGCTGTACTGGTGGGCGGTGGCGGCGCGCCGGGCCGAGCCGCGCTCGGTGCTCTCCCGCCGGTACGCGGCGACGGCCGTCTCGAAGCGCTCGACGGCCTCGGCCGGTGGCTCCGGCAGCGACCGCACCAGGTCGTGGTGGGCGGCGAAGGCCCGGCACTGGAGGACGATCAGATAGTCGTCCGCGGCCAGACCGTTCTCGTCGGCCAGCAGCTCCTCGGCGCGGTGCAGGGCCGCGTCCAGGGCGGGCCAGTCCACCGTCACGCCCTCGACGTCGCCGAGCTCGACCACCAGGGTGCGGGTGCGCACCACCAGGGCCTGGCCGAGCAGCCCCTCCTGCTCGAACAGCTCGGCGGCCTCCAGCAGTCCGGCCTTGCCGGCGGCGAAGTCGTCCCGGTCCAGCGCGGTGTGGGCCCGCTGCTCGGCGATCTCCGCGCGCAGCAGCCCGGCCGGGCCGGCCTCGGTGCCGTCCGTGTGGACGTAGTCCTCGGCGGTGAAGCGCGCGGTGACGCTCCGCCAGAGCCGGTCCGCGTCCGGGTGGCCGAGGGCGTCCAGCTCACGGGCCCTTACCACCAGGGCGGCGAAGTCCTCGGGCTCCGGCTCGGTCTCGCGGCGCGGTGCGGGCGCGGACGTGACGGCCGGGGCCCCCGCCAGCTCGGGCGAGGCGGCGGCCCGCACCCCGAGGGCGAGCGGCTCGGCGAGCAGCGGCTCCCGCTCCAGCCGGGCCCGGCGGCGCGCGCCCACCGCGTCGGTGCCGTTGCGGGCGTCGAAGCGGGCCGCCAGCGCGTCCGCCTCGGTGCGCAGGTGGGCCAGCAGCGAGTCGACCGTCCAGGAGACCCCGGGCGGGCCGCTGACGGTGAGCTCGCCGTGGCCGCGCCGGGCCAGACCGGCGATCAACACCTCGACGCCGGTGAGGAAGTCGAGCCGGCCGATCGGGTCGCCGGTCACGTCGAACAGGTCGCGGTTCTCGGAGAGGATCTCCAGCCCGCGCGGCTCGTTGCCGGACAGCGCGCAGAACTCCACGTGCAGGCCGACCGCCCGCGCCATGCCGGACTTGCCCCGGGCGAAGCGGTAGCCGACCAGGTGGCTGGAGCGCGCCTCGTCCAGCCGGCCCTGACGCAGCAGCGGCAGCAGCGCGTAGGCGTGGCTGAGGTACGGCTCCTCGGCGCAGGTGCTCTCGCCGGCGAAGACCGGCCGCCAGGCCTCCAGCGCCCGCCGGTCGTCCCCGGCGCGCAGGTGGTGGGCGGCCTGGGAGCGGATCTCGCAGGCGTGGCAGTCGCTCAGCTCGGTACGCGGGCGGGCGGCCCACAGCTCGAAGGCGTCCTCGGCGTCCACGCCGGTGTGCGCGGCGAGGTGGAAGCGCTGGGCGTAGTAAGGCTGGAGGCCGTACCCGGCGGCGCGGTAGCGCTCGCGCATCTCGGTGTGCCAGCGGCGGACGGCCGCCAGCGGGACGTCGGGCGTGCCGATCAGCGCGGTGGCCACCCACTTGAAGCGCCAGAACACCTGGTGGCGGGCCCAGTCGCCGAAGCCGTCCGGATCGGTGTCCCAGAGCTTCAGCACCCGGGCGAAGACCACCGGGGCCTTGCTGCGCTCGCCGTCGTACTCGTACGCCTCCATCAGCTCCAGCAGCGCCATCGAGCGCACCCCGGTGTCGTCGAACTGCTCGGCGGCGTCGACGATCTCCTCGGCGGTGACGGTCCGCACGCGGCCGTACGGGCGGGCGTCGTTCTCCCGCAGGGCGGCCATCACCGCGTCGGTGGTGTCCAGCATTACGACTCCTTCTGCGGGCCGGCCGACTCGTGGCCGAGCATGGCGTGGTCGAGCAGGCTGATGAACGACCGGTTGAGCAGGGCGCTCTCGCTCGACCGCAGCGGGCGGCGGGTGAGCAGCACCGCCTGGCCGTACAGGGCCTCGACGGCGGTGACGGCGAGTTCGCGGCTGGTGATGGACGCGGCCCGGCGCACCAGCGGGTTGAGGTGGTTGAGCACCAGCTGGGCGCGGGGCACCTCGGCGCGCAGCGAACCCAGGATGTCGGCCCAGAGCCCGTCCGCCTCCTCGGCGAGCTGGGCGCGGGTGCGCTCGTGCCGGGCCTCGCGGTTGTCCAGCAGCAGCGCCGGGGCGCTGGTGGGGTGGAAGCTGCGCAGGGCGACGTCGCAGTCGAAGCGGCCGACCACCTCGCGGGCGATGGTGAGGAAGGCCGAGGCGGCGAGTTCGGCGGCCGGGTCGACGGTGTCCAGGTGCGCGGTGACCGTCCCCGGGTCGAGGTCGGCCACCGAGGTGCCGGGCCGGATCTCGGGCAGCCGGTGGACGAGGTCGCGGTCGTAGGTGTAGCCGCCGTTGACGACGCCGAGGCCGGCCGCGCCGGCGATCGGGGCGACCTGGCGGAACTCCTCGACGGTGCGGGTGACCAGGACGACCGGGTGGGCGCGGGCGAACTCGTCGAGCGTGACGTTGCCGTCGGTGGTCTCGAACGGCAGCCACGGCAGCAGCATCCGCAGCAGTTCGTCGTCGTAGCGGGCCAGTTCCTTGACGGCGAGGTGGTGCACGCCGATGAAGCGGTGCAGCAGCGCCGGGTCGCTGGCGGACAGGCCGGTGAGCCAGTCGCGGATACGCACGCCGAGCGCGTCCCGGACGGCGGCGAGCGTCTCGTCGGCGTAGAGGCCCTCGCGGGAGGCGGTGGGGCGCAGGCTGTCGGTGTCGACCACGCAGCGGACGAAGAACGCCCACTCGGGCAGGAGTTCGTCGGCCTGGTCGGAGAGCAGCATGCCCTTGAGGTGGACCCGGTGGCCGGAGCGGCGGGACGGCGGGGCGGCGTCCGGCAGGACGTAGGCGACGCCGCGCAGGCCGACCAGCGGGAGGTCCAGCTCGATGGTGTCCAGCGGGGTGAAGTCGAAGGTGGCACGGCAGTACTCGGCCAGCGCGTCGCGGCGGGCCAGCGGGGAGCCGTGTCGGTCGGCCCACGGCGGCGTCCGGTTGACGGGCGTGGCGGTGCCGCGGGCGTCCACCACGGTCACCTCGTGGCGCAGCAGGCTGCCGAAGTCCCGGGCGAGCGCGAGGACCCGGTCGGAGCGGGTCCACTCGGCGGCGTCGGCGCGCGGCGCCAGCCGGACGGTGGTGCCGGGCTCGGGCTTGGCCTCCGGCGGCAGGGTGCGGATGGTGTAGCGGCCGTCGGAGCCGCCGCGCCACTCGATGACGGGGGCGTCCGGGGTGGCGGCGGAGCGGGTGACGACGGTGATCTCGTCGGCCACCACGAAGCAGGCCAGCAGGCCGATACCGAACTGGCCGATGAAGTCGCCCCGGGCCCGGGCCAGCCCCGCGCCGTCGAGGCGGCCCTCGGCGTCGCGCTTGGAGCTGCGGCCGATGGTGGCGAGGAAGGTGTGGACGTCGGCCTCGGTGAGGCCGATGCCGGTGTCGGTGACGGTCAGGTCGTCGCCGGCCACGACGGTGATCCGGGCGGGCGCGGCCGGGTCGAGCGCCTGCCGGGCGGAGATCGCGTCCACCGCGTTCTGCAGGAGTTCACGCAGGTAGACCCGGGGGCTGGAGTAGAGGTGGTGGGAGAGCAGGTCCACCAGGCCGCGCAGGTCCACCTGGAAGGTGTGCGCACTCGTCGGGTTCTCGGATGGGGACACCGGAGGCTCTTTCGCTCGCGTGGGTGTGGAGGTGTTCGGGGGTGTGCAGGCGTTCGGGACGGGGCCGGGGTGCGGCCTCGGGCGGGCGGTACCAGGTCGGGCAGCTCGGGTGGCGGTCCTAGCGGGCGCACCGGTCGCGGTGGGCGCGGAAGTTGGCCACGGGGTCGCCGGCCAGGTAGTCCCAGGGCGAGTCGGTGACGGCCCCGTCGAGCGCTTCGAACAGGGTGTGCGCCGTCTCCCGCTCGTCGGCGAGCGAGAAGGCCATCGCGAAGGTGTTGTAGGCGCTCTGCCAGCCGCGCGGACGCGGGTACGCCGGGTGCAGGACGGACCGCCGGGCCGCCTCGTGCAGTTCGGCCCGGACGGCCGGGCTGGTGAGGTAGGCGTGGTCCTCGCCGTCCGCGAGGTCCAGCCAGCGCTCCAGGTGCGCGAGGGCGACCAGCTCGCCGAGCGGGCTGCCCTCGGGTGCGGCGAGCATCGAGGCGCGGGCGAACTCGTGCATCTGGTCGTGCGAGCCGCCCCACTTGGCGCACAGCTGCTGGAGCCGCTGCTTGTGCGAGGCCAGGTGCTCGGGGTGGCGGCGCAGCGCGGCCTCGAACCGGTACCGGGCGACGTCCCGGCCGAGCGAGGCGCCGCGGGCGCTGATCTGCAGGAAGTACCAGGGGGCGAGCCAGCTCGGCTCGCGCTCGGCCACCTCGAACAGCTGCTCCTCGGCGGTCTCCAGCCGCTGGTGGAACAGCTTCCACTGCTCCTCCGTCACATGGGCGGCCCGGGCCCGGGTGCGGGCCTCCCACGCCCAGGAGACGTGCCGGGCTCCGGAGAGCAGCAGCGGCAGCGCGTCGCCGGGCTCGGCGGCGACGGCCCTGTCCGTCCACGCCTCGACGCCGCCGACCTCGGACAGCGCGATCAGGATCCGGGTCAGCTCGGTGGCGTCCTCGACGGCGGCCAGCGCCGGGCCCAGCGCGACCCAGTCCCCCGCGGCTGCCTGGGCCAGCATCAGCCGCAGCTCCTCGTCACCGAGGGCCTGGTCCAGCACCGGCTCGACGGTGCCGCGGGCGGTGGTACCGGAGGCGGTCCGTCTGCCGAATCCGAGCCCCCACCGGCCGGACCGACCCTCCGGAGCGTCCTCGTCGGAGCGGCGTCGGAAAAGCGGCATGGTGTGGCCCCCTCGAACATCATTGGCATCTTTCGCATGGCCGCACGCCGGCCACCCCAGACGCAGTACATATCACGCGCCGCCGACCCGCCGCCCGGCAGCCCCGGCCCTCCCGACCGGTGCTCCGGCCCAGGTCACCGCCGATGGGCATACCGCCGGGTGGTATCGCGGAAGGGGCTGGGGTGTGGCGGGGAGGAGGCCGGGGCGTGACGGGGGAAAGCGGGTGGCCCGGGGGGACGCAGGTGGCCCGGTGCGCGAACCGTGCGGGGAGGCAAGCCGGTCGGCCGCGTGACCACGGTAGTGAAGGCCACCCGCCCACGCGTTACGGTGACATGTTGCTGCCAGGCAGATTTGTGACGGCGGCGGGCGCGACCGGCCGGGCCGGCGATCCGTCACTCTGTGGAGCATGTACGCGATTCGCATCCATCTGGACACTCCGGATGGGCGGCCGCGGCCCGGCGGTCCGGTGGCGGCGCCGGCCGTGCGGGACGGGCTGGAGCGCGGGCTCCGGGGGCCGGCCCGACTCGACCACGCCCGGATCCGGGTGACGGCGGACGCGGTGGACGCGGTGGTGTTCGTGACGGCCGGCTGCCTGCTGGAGGCCGAGGCCGCACTGCGCGCCTCCTGCCTCGAACTGGCCGAGGTGGGTGGGACGTTGGAGGGATGGCGGCTTCGACACTGCGAGGCCGACTCCTGGTTGGCGCTGGGCCTGCCCGAGTTGCCCACCTGCCGCTGAGGCCGAAACCCCAACCTCCCAGCAGGTGAACGCAGTTGCGGCGGGCGCGGCGAGGGCTCCGACCGACGGGCGTACCGGGCGCGGCCGGGGTGCGGCCGGGCTGGCCTCAGGGCGTCACGGTACTCCGGCGCCGGCTCCGGATGCCGACACGGACACCCGCCGACGGCGAGCCGAGCGAGCCGAAGCCCCGGACCACTGGCGCTCGTACGGTGGCCCGGGGCTCGACGCGCTCTGCCCGAAGCGTCGTCACACCACGGTCGGGGTGCGCAGCGACGCGAGGGTCTCGGAGTACAGCATCTCCTTGATCTGGCCGCGCGCCGGACGGGTCTTGCCGGCCAGCGCCCGGGCCCGCTCGACGGCGGCGGCCAGCAGCCCGGCCTCGTCGGCGACCTCCTCGACGATCCCGGCCGCGAGCGCCTCGGCGCCGCCGTAGCGGCGGCCGGTGGTCATCGCCTCGTGCGCGACCTGCGGAGCGAGCCGCGCCCGGATCAGGTCCGACATGCCCCGCTGGAAGGACAGGTCGAGATCCACCTCGGGCAGACAGAAGTAGCCGCGGTCCACCCGCATCACCCGGCTGTCGTGGGCCAGCGCCCACATCGCCCCGGCGGCGAAGGTGTGCCCGTTCAGAGCGGCGACGGTGACGACCGGCGAGGCCAGCGTGCGGGCGAGCAGCGCGTGCACCCGGTCGAGGTAGGCGGCGAACCGGTCGCCGTTGTTCAGCAGCCAGTCGAGGTCCAGTCCGTTCGACCAGAACTTGCCGCTGCCCGCCGTGACCAGCGCCCTCGGGCCCGACGCGGCCTCCACCTCGTCGAACGCGGCCTCCAGCACCGTGAGCCGGTCGGGGTGGAACCGGTTCTCGTCGTCGGCGTCGAGATGCAGGACGAAGACCTCGCCGTCCCGCTCCAGCTTCGGCATGCGTCACTCCTGTCGCGTGATGGTGGCGTCCGCGCCCCACGGCACGGACGGTGAAGCGCCGGGGACGGCGGGGGGTGGACGACGGGCGGCGGCAACAGATGACAGGTTTCAGATAACAGATAACAGATAACAGATTTCGAAATCTGTTATCTGAAACCTGTCACTTGCCATCCGTCGGCCATTGCCCGCCCAGCACCCCGCAGCCCCGAACCCCGGTGTCAGCCCGCCGACCCGGTCAGGGTCAGCCCCTCCAGCCGCCCCTGCTCGTACGCGGCCACGATGGCGCGCCGCTGGAGCTTGCCGCTGCTGGTGCGCGGCAGCTGTCCGGGCTTGAGGTAGTGCACGTCCTCGGCCCGCACGGTGACGCCGATCGCGCCCGCCAGATACTCGACGATCCGCGCCCGGCTGCCCGGTATGTCCTCGCGGGCCTCGCGGTCCACCTCGGCCAGGACGACGATGCCGGTGCCGATCTGGGCGACGGCCGTCCGGCCCTCGCGGACGAACGGCAGCCGCTCCAGGGCCTGTTCGAAGTCGGCGGCGAACAGGCTGCGGCCGCCGACTTTGATCCGGTCGCTGATCCGGCCGGTGATGAACAGCTCCCCGCCGTCGAGGAAGCCGATGTCACCGGTGGCGTAGTAGCCGTCCGCGCCCCGGATCGGGTGCGACCGGTCGAAGTAGGCCTCGGCCAGGCTGCCACCGGCCAGTTCGATCTCGCCGAGCTCGCGCTCCCCGCAGAGCCGCCCGTCCTCGCCCCGCAGCCGGACGGCGAACTCCGCCATCGGCGGGCCCACCGAGATCGCCGGCACACCGGACGGCGAGTCCACCACCCGGATCTCGCCGCCCACCGGCCTGCTCGCCACCAGCAGCACCGCCTCGGCCATGCCGTAGCAGGGCATGAAGACGTCCCGCCGCAGGCCCGCCGGTGCCATCAGGTCCAGGAAGGCCTCCAGGTTCGGCAGGTTGATGGGCTCGCTGCCCAGGTAGACCGACCGGATCCCGGAGACGTCGATCGCGGCGATCTCCTCCTCGTCCAGGCCCTCCATCAGCTTCAGCGAGTAGTCCACGGCGAAGTTCGGGATCACCGTGCCGATGGCCCGCTCCCGCCCCAGGTGCTCCCACCAGCCGCGGGCGTCGAACAGGAAGGTCACCGGCTCGGCGAGCAGCAGGTCGCAGCCGGCCGCGAAGCAGGACAGCATGCCGCCGACCAGACCCATGTCGTGGTAGAGCGGCAACCAGCTGCTGACCCGCTCCTCGGGCCGGCGCCCGTCGGTACGGGTGATCATGGCGAGGTTGGCGCGCAGCCGCCCCTGGGTGACCGGGACGCCCTTGGGGAAGGACGTCGACCCGGAGGAGAACTGCACGAACGCCGGCTCGTCCGCCCCCGGCGTCCGCAGTCGGGCACCGGCCTTGCGGATCCCGGCCGGTGGCAGCGGCAGCGGCAGCACGTCCGCCGGCGGGTCGACGGCGGCCAGGGTCGGCACGGCCAGGATCCGGGCCGCGCCGAAGTCCGCCGCGATCCGGGCCAGGAACTCCTGGTAGCCGTCCCTGGGCGTGTTCAGCACGAACGGCTTGACCGAGAGCGGGACGGCACCGAGCTCCATCAGCCCCAGGAACGCGAGGATCACCGGTAGGGAGGTCTCGTACGGGAAGACCACCCGGGTGCCGGGCTTGATCCCCTGCTCACGGAAGAAGTCCGCGTAGGCGGCGACCTGTTCGGGGAAGTCCCGGTAGGCCGTGAACTCCGGCGGGTCGTCGAACTTGTCGTACAGATAGAGCCCCCGCTCGGGCGGGCACTCCTGGTTGCGCTGGATGTACTCGAGCACCTGACCCCTCCCACTCCTCCGTCAGTGCGCACATCGCGCCTGCACCGCACAGCTGTTGATGATCAATCAGGATTTGGCGGAAGCGGCGATGAAGTCCTGCAGGGACACCAGGCACCGCTTCCCGGCGTCCAGGAAGGCCACCGTCACCAGCGCGTCCACCGCCGGGTCGCCGGAGCCGCCGGCCTCGGGCAGGTGGATCCGCTGGCGGAACCGGGCGCGGAAGGTGAGGCCGTCCTCGTCCCATTCCTCCGCCGAGGGCGACTTCAGGGCGGTCCGGACCTCGACCCGGCCGCGCGGGATCTCCGCCCGGTAGTCGATCTCGGTACGGGCGACCACCGCGATCACTCGGTCGCCGTGGACGAGACCCTGTCCGCCGAGCCAGTCCCACCGCCCGGCCTCCAGGTACTCGAGGGCGACCGCGTTGTTGACGTGCCCCAGCGCGTCGAGGTCGTTGGGGCGCACCGGGAGCATGAGGCGTGTTTCGCCGAAGAACACGTCGGACCGTCCGTTTTGCTCGTGCCGAAAGAATCCTGGCCGGCCGGATACCCCGCCGGCGCCCCGCGGGCGGGGCCGCGACAACCGAGGCCGCGACAACCGAGGCCGCGGCCGCGTCAGTTGTCGAGGAGGTCCATCCAGGTGTCCTCGACCTCCTCGCGGGAGTGGACCTCGATTCCGGTGATCTTCTTCAGGGCGCCGCAGACCAGCTGCTCCTTCTTCTCCAGCGCCTCGGGCCGGTAGCCGGTGTCGGCCGTGTCGAGGTGGTCCCACCAGTTGACGTGGGTGCCCCGGTCCTCCTTCTGGTCCCGGGCGCTGCCCTGGAGTTCGCCGTCCTCGCGGAGGAAGAGGTGGGCCACCGCGAAGGCGTCCTTGGCGGGGTACTCGCCGCTGTCCACCAACGCCTTCGCGAACGACACGAAGTAGTTGCGGTGCTGGATCTCGTCGGCGGCGACCTGCTTGAAGATGCGGCGCAGGCCCTCGTCCTGGATCACGTGCTGGCACTGGCCGTAGTTGACCGCGGCGGTGATCTCGGAGATCGCGAGCAGCACCAGGGTGCGCAGCATGTCGTCGTCCGGGAACACCTTGCGGAACGCCAGGAAGGTCTCGTCGTCGATCGGTTCCATCCCGCTGACGTCGGCCAGCCGGTTGAAGACCGTCTCGTGGTGGGCCTCCTCCTCGTTCCAGTACCGGCTCCAGGTGCCGCAGGCCTCCATGACCGCCGCGAGCGCCGGGTTGGTCCTCTCCCAGCGGCGCACCTCGGCCTCGGCCTGGCGCTCCAGCCGGTCCGCGCCGGGCTTGGTGGTGAGTTCGGCCCGGCCGGCGTTCCAGACCAGGTTGCGGTCGAGCGGGGTGAGGCTGTCCAGGTCGACGGCGGACAGCAGCTCGACGACGCTCCACCGGCGGGACTCGTGCAGCCGCTGCTGCTCCCAGACCACGTCGACCAGGGACATCCTGCGGACGGTCAGCGCGTCCCAGAGGTCGGTGATGATGGCCGGCGGCGCGCTGGAGACGATCGGCTTTCGGATGACCGGAACGGCGGTGTCCGCCTCGCTGATGCTCACGCGGCCTCCTCCTCGGCCTTCTGCTTCTCGAACTCCGCCAGGAAGACCTGCAGCACCGTGGTGGTCGGGGTGTCGAGGGGCAGGGAAGGCAGCCGCACCCGCACGCCGTAGTCCTTGCGGAGGCCGTTGGCCGTCCGGGCGAACGCCTCCATGAGGTCGATGCTGTTGGTCATCTTCGGGCTGCGGCCGATCACCGCGGCCAGCGTCACGTCGTCGGCGAAAACCTCGTCGTCCGCGAGGCCGGCGTGCTCGCCGAATTTCTGCCGGATGTAGGACTCAACTTCGGGCGTCACCATGGCTCAGAACCATACTGGCTGGTAACCGCAACAGCCAAGTGATCCAAGTTACATAATAACTGACGGTTCATCAGTCAAAATATCCAGGCATGCCGGATCAACCCCTTTCTCCTGCACCGGGGTTGGTGACTGCCCTCCTCCCGGCCGCTAGGCGGGTGCCGGCCGGGCACCGCGGCGGACGGTCAGGGCGGTGAGCACCGCGACGGCGAGCGCGAAGCCGATCGCCAGATACCAGGTGGTGCGGGCCCCGCCCAGCACGTCGGCCGCGGAGGAGGTCACGATGGACACCGCGAGGGCCGTCCCGAGCACCGCGCCGAGCTGCCGGAAGGCCGCGTTGGCCGCGCTCGCGGTGGCCAGCCGGGCGGGCTCGACCCCGGCCAGGGCCACCGCGCCGAGCACCGGCCAGACCAGGCCGGCCCCGAGGCCCATCACCGCCGCCCCGGGCAGCCAGTGGGTGAGGAAGTCGGGGCTCCGTCCGCCGCCCCAGAGCAGCAGCAGGGTGCCGGCGATGTAGATCAGGCAGCCGGCGACGACCACCGGGCGGTCCCCGAACCGGTCCGCGAACCGGGTCGCCGGCCGGGCGATCAGCGCCGTGGCGATCGGCGGCGGCGTGGTGGCCAGGCCCGCCGCGATCAGCGACCAGTGCCAATGCCCGGTCAGGAAGAGGATGTTGTTCAGGATGACGGCGTAGAAGGTGACCGAGAAGAGCATCGAGCCGATGTTGCCGCCGACGGCGCTGCGCGAGCGGAGCAGGTCGAGCGAGATCACCGGCGCCGGGTGGCGGGCGCTGCGGGCCACCGCCGCGACCGCCAACAGCGCGCCCACGGCCAGCGAGCCGAGGGTGCCCGCACTCCTCCACCCCCAGTCCGGGCCCTTGACCAGCCCCAGGGCGAGCAGGCCGAGCGCGGCGCCGAGCAGGGCCGCGCCCAGCACGTCCGGGGTCGGGCCACGGGGTTCACGCTGCTCGGTGAGGCGCCGGGAGGCCCACACGGCGACGGTCCCGATCGGGAGGTTCACCAGGAAGACCGCCTGCCAGGACCAGTGTTCGGCGAGCAGTCCGCCGAGGCCGGGGCCGATCCCGGCGGCCAGCGCCGCCGCCGCGCCCCAGATGGTGATCGCGATCAGCCGCCGCGCCATCGGGAACATCGGCATCAGCAGGGCGAGTGAGGTCGGCACCAGGATCGCGGCACCCACCGCCTGCACCAGCCGGGCCGCGATCAGCACCGCCGCCGAGCCCGCGGCCCCGCAGACCACCGAGGCGAGGGTGAAGGCGGTCAGGCCGACGGCGAAGGCCCGCCGGCAGCCCAGCCGGTCGGCCGCCCGGCCGGCGGGCATCAGGAAGGCCGCGATCACCACGTTGTAGCCGTTGAGCACCCAGGAGAGGGTGGGCAGGTCGGAGCCGGAGAAGGTCTTGGCGATGTTCGGGAACGCCACGTTCACGATGGTGCTGTCCAGAAAGGCCACGAACGCCCCCAGGCAGCAGAGCAGCACCAGTCCGACGGGCGGCCTTCCGGGTGAACTCGCCACGATGTCAAGGCTCTTGTCGGAGCCGACGGGCAGGTCGGCCATGCATGCGTCCTTCCCTCGGCGGACGGGCGGACGGGCGCACACCGGTGGGCCCGATCACCATGCGCTTTGTTACCCGCCAGTGTCAATCCCCACCGGCCCGTCCAATGCCCATGCCTGATGGACCGTCGGCCTCATGCCGATACGGCTGCCGCACCACTGCTCGCACCGGTTCAGGCGCGAGGGACGGCGAGGCCGTCGGCAGGGGCGTTCGGCGTCCGGCACACGCCGGGGAAGGCCGGCTCAGGCCGCGCCGAGGGCGGCGTCCGGGGTCCGGCCCGCCTGGGCCTGCTCGATGCGCTGGACGAACAGCACGGCGAGGCGCTGCGTCACCTGGGGATCGACGGGCTCGCCCTCGGTCGTCACGGTGGCGACCACCGTACCGGCCCGCAGCACGATGCCGACGCCCTCGCGACCGGCCAACTGACCCCGGAACGAACGGCTTTCGCTGCCGAGGGCGGCCAGGTCGATCGGCTTGTACTGCTCGCCGCCGAAGCCCGCGTACGCCTCCTTGAGCTTGTCCTTGGCGGCGGCCTTGCTCGGCAGGGTGTCGACGGCGAAGCGCACCGTCACGTCGCCGGAGGAGAACCGGGCCGTCCCGCTGAGCGGCTTGCCGCCGCACGGTTCGGCGCCGGTGCAGGTCAGGGTGTGGTCCGCGGTGTCCACCCGGCGCTTCTCCTCCTCCCAGCCGGTCATCGCCTTCTGATCGGGCAGCAGTTGCAGGACGAGCTTGTCGTCGAGCAGCGGCGTGTCCAGGTCGGCCCCGGCGGCCGGCTGGGCACCACCGCCCTTACCGGCGCCACCCGTTCCGGCGCCACCCGTTCCGGCGGCCGGCGCGCTCGCCCCGGGCGCGGGCGTCCCGCCGTCGGCCGCTCCGGCGGTGGTCCCGCCCGCAGCGGCCGAGGGCGAAGCCGCCGCCCCGGCCCCGCCGTTCGTACCGGCGGACGCGCTCGTGGCGGACGCACCGCCCGCCGCCGCCTTCGCCGTGTCCTGGGACGAACCGGACCCTCCGGACCCGCAGGCGGTCAGGACACCCAGCAGAACCCCCGCCGCCGCCACCGCGGCCACCCTCCGACTGATCGTCCCCATCGCCCGCTCCCTCTCGTGTCAGTGGACCATCAAGATAGCCAGCCCACCCCGGCCGGCGGACGGGAACCCCTCCCCGGCGAGAACACCCCCGGAGCTCAGCCCCGATCCGGGCCGGTCGGGTTCAGGCGCCGCAGTCGGCGCAGAGGTGCTCCTCGCTCAGCATCACCACCGGCTGGATCGCCGAGCAGCCCCGGCACGAACCCAGGCACGGACGGCAGTACGGTCGCCCCTGCCAGCGCAGCGCCGGCACGACGGTCTCCTGGCAGCCGGCGCACCGCATCGTCACCGGGACACGGCGCCCGTGCTCGTCCCGCTCCGCCCGGGCCCGCTCCTCCGCCGCGTGCAGCGACCGGTGCCCGCTGCGCAGCTGCGCCCGCACGGACGCGGCGGCACGCCGGTACGTCTCCGGTCCCGCCTGCCGGCCGTGGGAGAGGTTGTCCGCCACGTCGACCACCGTCGCGCTGGGCAGGCACTCCGGGCAGCTCCCCGAGTCGTCGAGCAGCCAGCCGTCCTCGCACGCCCCGCGCGGGCACTGCGGCGGCAGAACCAGCTCCAGGGCGATGTCGTCGGCCCGCGACAGCAGGGCCTCGCCGGTCAGGTGCGAGTAGCGCAGGAACCAGCGCCGCTCGACACGGTCACGCAGCCGCTGCGGCGCGACACCGCCCTCGATCTGACGGCCGATCTCCCCTCGCACGGTGTGCGGGATACCGCCGCGCTTCTCCAGCGCGACCATCAGCGGTCTCGGAATCGCCGCGCCCACCCAGGTGGCGGGGTGCTGGCCGTGCTCCATGAACGGGGTACTCACCCGACGAATCCTTCCGCACCGGGCCGGGGCGTGTCACCCCACCGCCCGCGCCCCCTGCCGCCCCCGGCCAGCAGGGGGCGACAGGGCGGCGGGACGACGGGGCCGACGACGACGTCAGCCCCGCGCTCCGGTCAGAACCGGACGTCGGTGCAGGAGTAGAAGGAGTTGTCCGTGTCGGCTATCTCCCAGACCGCCACCACCACCTGGTGTCCGGTGCGGCCGCTGGGAACGGTCGCGGTGTGGGTGGTCGTGGCGGCGGGCTGTCGGCCGTTGTAGGCGACGGTCAGGAACGGGGTCAGGTCCAGACCGGCCCGCGTGATCTTCTGGGTGGCGTCGTAGCCGGGCTTGGTGAGGTAGTACTTGAACGTGGTGGTGGCGTGCCTGGCCTCGATGTTCCAGGTGAAGGTGAGCTGCTGACCCGCCGTCACCTGGGTGGTCGGCCAGTTGCCGTTGCGCGGGGCGTCCAGCGGGGCCCATCGCGCGTCTCCGCCGGCGCAGATGGTGCCGTCGGCCGGGCCCCGGCCGGGGAAGCCCTTCGGCCCCTCGACGCTCTGCGGCTCCCACTGGATGTCGCCGCAGTTGGTGACGACGCCCGCGCCCCAGAGCGCGGACCGGCTGGGCGGCAGGTTGATGAAGCCGTGCGACTGCGCCGGCAGGGCCAGCGTGAGCGGTATCGCGATCGCGGCGACGGCCGCGCCGGCGAGATGACGTTTGCGCATGATGCTCCTCCGTGGGGGTGGATGGAGAGTGCGCCGGACACAGACGCGCGCGCGTGGGGGTGCGGCGGCCTCCGGAGATCGTTGGCATGCCTGCGCCAGGTCGGTGCCCACACCGTAGAATCCGCCACCCGGGCCGTCAATGGTCTGAACCATTTCCGGCTCTGCTCCCGGCCCGCTTCGCACGACGTCGCCCCGCCGAACAGCTGCCCGGCGGGGCGACGTGATCAGGACTCCGTATTCACCGACAGCGCCCGCTGCACGGGGCCGGGGCCATCGGTCGTGGACTCGGACTCGGGCTCGGACTCGAACTCCGGCTCGGGCTCGGGCTCGGTCAGTCGCTCCCGCCGGACTGCCCGACCGGCGCCACGACAGGGGTGACGAGCATCCGCCCGGCCAGGGCCGCGCCGGCGGTGCCGGCCGTCAGGGTGGCGTCGTAGAACGGGCGCAGGTTGCGCTCGTGCCACAGGGCCTGTGCGGTGGCCCAGGCGGCGTCATTGGCCCGGACGATGCCGAAGCTGCCGACGATGTGCTTCAGCGGTTCGGCGGCCCGGGTGGCGACCTTCCCGATCTCGGCCTCGAAGGAGGACCGGACCTCGGCCTCGACCTGGGCGAGCAGGTCGTTGACCGTCAGATAGTCGGCGTGGACGGGCGGGGTCTCGGGCGTGGTGCGGCATTCGATGCAGGTGGTGACGAGCGCCAGCGGGAGGTCGTGGCTGATGTGGGCGTTCATCCCGGCGAAGGCGAACTGGATCGGCCAGACGGTCCGGTCGGCGCGGGCGTCGTACAGCGGCTGCCAGGCCTCGTTCGGCTGCCGGCCGGCCTCGGCGGCGTCCACGGTGCCGAAGTAGAGGTTGGCGAAGATCACGTCCAGGCGCTCGACGAACGTCCGGTCCTGGAAGGTGCCCGCCCGCAGGTTCCGGCCGACGAGTTCGGTCACCCGCAGGTACATACGGTTGAAGCAGGCCACGCCGTCCCGCGGGTCCAGCCGGGCCTCGATCGCCCGCATCCGCTCGATGACCTCCTCGACGCTCCGCGCGGCCCGGATCTGCGAGTGGGTCATACCTGTTCCTTCCGTGGTGACGGGCGAGCGGCGTTCGGCTCGCCTGCCACGTATACACACCGCCCGCCACCACGAAAGGCCGCGCTGCGCGGACACCGCCCGGCATCACCCGAACCGCCCCACCACGCCGCGCCCGGGACCGCCCCGCCGCCCGGCTCAGGACGGCACGGCGCCCGGCGGGAACGGCTCGACGCCCACCACCCGGCGGATCCGCGACGGCTCGACCAGGACGACGACCCGCCGCTCGCCGGGCACGATCCACTCGTAGTGGTCGGCCCCGAGGTAGACCCCGGCGAGGTGGTCCATGTTCCGGTCCGCCTCCGGCCCTTCGACGAAGCGGACCACCCGGCCCCGGATCTGCACCCGGTCGTAGGGGTCGGCCGCGTCCGCGTGGGAGAGACAGACCCGCGGATCGCGGCGCAGGTTGCGCTCCTTGACACGGCCCACCGAGGTGTTGAACAGCACCAGGTCCCCTTCGGTCCCCACCCACATCGGGCTCACGTGCGGTGAGCCGTCGGCGTTGACCGTGGCGACGTACCAGATGTGGCCCGCTTCGAGCCGTGCGCGCACGTCCTTCGAGATTTCGACCATGCGCCCAGCCTGCCCGACGCCGGCCCACACCATGCGGAGCCGGGGCCCGCGTCGGAGCCGGGGCACGCCGTGGAAAGCCACCGCGACGGCCGCACGACGGCGCGGGGCCGGGCCCCGAAGGACCCGGCCCCGCGAGACCGCCTCCGCCCGGACGTGGCCTCCGCTCAGGCGCCGGCCTCCGCCATCCGCCGGCGCAGGCTGAGCGGACGCATGTCCGTCCAGATCCGGCCGATGTGGTCGAGGCACTCCTCCCGGGTGCCGGTGGTGCCCTCCGGGTGCCAGCCGCTGGGCAGTTCGCGGTCCGTCTTCCAGATGGAGAACTGGTCCTCGTCGTTGCGCACGACCAGGTAGCCGGTCCCGTCGGTGTCGGTGTCGCTCATCGTTGTGTGTCCTCCTGTACTCGCTCGTCTGCGAGCCCAGCGTGCCCTGGGCCGGCCGGGCGGGCCCAGGGGCAAACACGCGGCGGGAGCGGCGCGCGTCGCTGCCGGTTCTTCTCTGGTGGGTGCGGTGCCCGGCCCGGCAGTGTGCTGCCAGAGGGCGCGTCCCACGGATCGGACGGGCCCGGGCCGATCCGTAGCAGGCGCCCAAACCCGCCGAACCCCCTGGAAGGAGTTCCGCCATGTCGGACGTCCCGGAGAAGGAGCACGTCCCGGTGAACGTGCAGTTGCCCGCCGGGGGGTGGCGGCTGTGGGAGCACTTCGCGCTGCGCGGCCCCGGCTTCCCCGCCGAGGGGGTGCTGCGCCTGGCGCCGGCCGGACTCGGCCTGGCCGCCGACAAGTTCGGCCCGCAGGACGCCCTGGCGGGCCCGGAGTGGCAGGCCTTCGGCGCGGCCTTCGACACCGCCGCCGTGCACACCGCCGAGCTGCTCCAGGAGATCGCCGCCCTGCCGCGCTTCCGGGCGGCGGTGGCCTGGCAGAACCCGGCCGTGCTCCGTACCGGCATCGCGCCGTTCCTGAACTGGACGCCCACCGCCGCGGGCCGCACCAGCATGCCCCGCCAGCGCGAGGAACTCGTCGCCCACTACTGGCAGCGGTTCTGCGTCAAGAACGACACCATCGGCTTCTTCGGCCCGGTCGGCTGGGGCCGCTGGGACCTCGCGAGCCGCGGCGTCACCGTCGATCCCGGCACCGGCTTCCTCGCCGACTCCCGGGTGTACTTCGCGAGTTGGGCGATCGACGCGCTGGCCAAGGCGCTCGCCGAGGACGAGGCGCTGCTGACCTGGATCCCGCCCTACCGGGTGTCGTTCGTCCGGGTGGTGGACGGCGCCGTCCGGCTGCCGGGCCGGCCGCCGCAGGAGATCACCGAGGCGGCCCGGGCCGTGCTGGAACTGTGCGACGGCACCCGGACGGTGGCCGCGATCGCCGGGGCGGTCGGGACCGGGGTGGCGGAGGCCACCGAGACCGTCCGGTGGCTGGCCGGGAAGCGGTGGGTGCACTGGCGCCTCGACGTACCGGCCGACACCTTCCCGGAGCGCGCGCTGCGGGCCGTCCTGGAGCGCGTCGGCGACCGGGAGCCGCGCGAGCGCGCGCTGGCGAAGCTGGCCGTGCTGGAGCGCGGGCGCGACGCGGTGCAGACCGCCGGGACGGACGCGGACGCCCTCACCGGGGCGATCGCCGCACTGGAGGCGGACTTCGCCGCGCTGACCGCGACCGACGCCCAGCGGGCCAAGGGCGAGCGGACGGCGCCGTGCCGCGGGCTGGTCTACTCCGACGCCCGACGCGCGGCGACGGCCACCGTCGGCACCGCCGTCCTCGGGGAACTGGCGCCGCTGGAGCTCTGCCTGACCGCGGCGCGCTGGATGACCAACCGGTTCGCCGAGGCCGTCGGCGCCCGGATCCGCGCGGTGTACGAGCGGCTGCGCGCGGCCGGCGGGCCGGTGGACCTCGGCTCGATGTGGCTGGAGTGCCTGCCCTCCCCGCACCCGGAGGCGGCGGCGGACATCGCCGCCGTCCAGGCCGAGCTGCGCGCCAAGTGGGCCCGGATCCTGGCGGTGCCCGAGGGCGCGCGCACGGTCCGGTTCGCCGCGGCGGACCTCGCCGACCGGGTGGCGGCGGAGTTCGGCGAGCCCGGCGCCGGCTGGTCGCTGGCCCGCTACTTCAGCCCGGACGTGCTGGTGCTGGCCGAGGACCAGGAGGCGGTGGCGCGCGGCGAGTTCGAGCTGGTGCTGGGCGAGATGCACTGCGCGCTGAACACCATGGGCGCCTCGCTCTTCGTCCACCAGCACCCCGACCGGGCCGAGCTGGTCGCCGAGACCACCCGGGACTTCCCCGGGCCGCGGCTGCTGCCGATGCTGGCCAAGGAGCTGCCGCTGAAGTGGTCGGCGCGCAGCCGGCCCTCGCTGGACCGGCCGCAGGACTACTACGTCGCACTGGTCGACCAGACCGGCAACCCGCACCGGCCGCGTACCGTGCTGAGCGGCGACGTCCTGGTCGAGGAGCGGGACGGGCGGCTGGTCGCGGTGCTGCCGGACGGCGCGGAGTTCCCGCTGCTGGACGCCTACGCCAACACGCTCACCCAGCGGGTGATGGACCGCTTCACCCTGCGGCCCGAGGGCGACCACGCGCCCCGGATCACCATCGACAAGATGGTCGTGGCACGGGAGACCTGGACGTTCCCGGTGGCCGGCCTCGCCTTCGCCGAGGAGAAGACCGAGGCCGGGCGCTTCGTCCGGGCCCGGCACTGGCAGCGGGAGCACGACCTGCCCCGGTTCGTGTTCGTCGTCTCGCCGGCCGAACCCCGGCCGTTCTACGTCGACTTCGACAGCCCGGTCTATCTGACCATCCTCGCCAAGGCCGCCCGCCGGCTGGCCCGCAAGGACCCGTCGGCCCGGCTGAAGATCAGCGAGATGCTGCCGACGCCGGAGCAGGCCTGGCTGACCGACGACGAGGGCGACGGCTACACCTCCGAGCTGCGGTTCGTCGCCGTGGACCGGAGCGTCACCGAGGCCACCGGCACCGGCACCGGCACCGACGCCGCCACCCCCGAGGGGGCGTGATGCGCACCTTCGTCGACGACCTCGCCGCGCACGCCGCCCGGCACCCGGGGCGGGTGGCGCTCAGCACCCCCGAGGGCGACCTCAGCTACGCCGGACTCGTCTCCCGGATCGACACCCTGGCAGCCGCCCTGCGCGCCCGCGGGGCCGGCCCCGAGGTGGTCTGCGCGGTCGCGGTCGAGCGCGGCGCCGACGCCGTGGCGGCCGTCGCCGCCGTGGTGCGGGCGGGGGCGGCGTTCCTCGCCCTGGACGTCGAGCAGCCGCCGGCCCGGCTGGCCGCGCTGGTCCGCAGCGGGCAGGCCGATCTGCTGCTGACCACCTCCGGCCTGGCCGAACGCCTCGAACTGCCCGTCCCCGGGCGGCCGTTGCTGCTGGACCGGCTGGACCGGCTCTCCCCCGGGGCAGCCGCCCCCGGCGGGTTCCCCGCGCCCGGGCCCGACACCCTGGCCTACGTCAGCCACACCTCCGGGAGCACCGGCGAGCCCAGTGCCGTCCTGATCGAGCACCGCGGCCTGGACTCCTATCTGCGCTTCGTCGCCCGCGACTACGGCCTCGGCCCGGACACCACCGCCCTCCAGGTCGCGCCGCTCGGCTACGACGCGTCCGTCCGGGACACCTTCGCCCCGCTGCTGGCCGGCGGCCGGCTGGTGATCGTCCCCAGGGCGCGGCTGCTGCGGCCCGAGCCGTTCGGCGAGGCCGTCCGCGCCCACGGCGTGAACACGCTGCTGAGCGTCACGCCCTCCTTCCTCGCCTTCCTGGCCGGGCAGCCGGAGCCGCGGCGGCTGCTCGCCGGGGTCCGCCTGGTGGTCTCCAGCGGCGAGTCGCTGCGGCCCTTCCTGACCGCCGGCGGCCGGTCGCTGGTCGACGGCGCCCTGGTCAACCAGTACGGCCCGACCGAGTGCACCATGACGTCCACCCGCTACGCCGTGCCGCCGGAGCCGGACACCACCGCCGACCTGGTGGGCACGCCCATCGACGGGGTGGTGGTACGGCTGCTCGACGACGCCCTGGCGCCGGTGCCCGAGGGGGCCGTCGGCGAGGTGTGCATCGGCGGGACGGGGGTGGCGCGCGGCTACCGGGGGCAGCCCGCCAGGACGGCCGAGCGCTTCGTCCCGGACCCGCTGGGCCCGCCCGGCAGCCGGCTGTACCGCACCGGGGACCTCGCCACGGCGGGGCCGGACGGCCTGCGCTACCTGGGCCGCGGCGACCGCCAGGTGAAGATCCGCGGCTACCGGGTGGACCCGGCCGAGGTCGAGGGCGCGCTGCTGACCCACCCCGGGGTGGCGGGGGCGGTGGTCACCGCGCCCAGCGACGAGCAGGGCCGGGTGTACCTGGTCGCCCATGTCACCGGCGAACTGGCGGAGACCACCGACGCCGCGCTCCGCGCCCACCTGGGCCGCACCCTGCCGCCGCATCTGATGCCGCGCCGCTTCGTCCGGCTGGCCGAACTGCCCACCACCCGCGGCGGCAAGGCCGACCGCCGCGCCCTCACCCCCGTGGGAGGCACCGCATGACCACCGCCACCGGTCTCGGCCCGGCCGACGTCGGGGCCGCCGCCGAACGGATCGCCGGGCACGTCCTGCGCACCCCGCTGCTGCCGGCGCCGCCGGTGCTGCCCGGGCTGCTACTCAAGGCCGAACACCTGCAGTACGGCGGCTCGTTCAAGCTGCGCGGCGCGGCCAACGCCGTCCTCGCGCTGGGGGCCCGGCGCATCGTCACCGGCTCCTCCGGCAACCACGGCATCGCGCTGGCCGGGCTCGCCGCCGGGCTCGGAATCCGGCTGACCGTCGTCATGGCGGCCGGTGCCAACCCGGCCAAGGCGGCCCTGATCCAGGCCCTCGGCGCACACACCCTCGCGGTGGCCGGCGGTGTGGCCGAGCGGGAGGAGCGGGCCCGGTCGCTGGCCCGGGAGACCGGCGCGGTGTTCGTGCCCTCCTCCGACGACGCGCTGGTGGTGGCCGGCCAGGGCACGGTGGGCGGCGAGATCCTGACGCAGGCGCCCGACCTGGACACCGTCTACGTCCCCACCGGCGGCGGCGGGCTGCTGGCCGGCGTCTGCCTGGCCGCCCAGGGCCACCCGGTGCGGGTGGTGGGCGTCGAGCCCGCCGCCGCCGCGCGCTACGCCCGTTCGCTGGCCGCGGGCCGCCCGGTGCGGCTGCCGCCGAGCAGCACCGTCGCCGACGGGCTGCGCGGGCAGCAGCCCGGCGCGGTGACCTACCCGATCATCCGGGACCGGGTCGACGACCTGGTCGCGGTGGACGACACCGACATCCTCGCCGCGGCCGCCCTGCTGGGCCGGTACGGGATCGAGGCCGAGCCCAGCGGCGCCGTCGCGCTGGCCGGGGTGCTGGTCGCGGGCCACCGGGGCCGCGCCGTCGCCATCGTCTCCGGCGGCAACACCACCGCGGCCCTGAGCGCCGCGGCGGCCCGCTCCCACCCCGGCGCGCACCGCGATCCGCCTACCGGTTCCCACCCGGATTCCCACCACGTCACCCCCCTCGATTCCCGCCTGAAGGAGATCTCATGAGCACCGCCACCACCCCGGCCGGCACCGCCGTCAGCACCGAGGACCTGCTGGTCACCGTCTACCGGGAGACCCTGGACGCGGCCCGCCTCGACCGGGACAGCGACTTCTACGAGGCCGGCGGCGACTCGCTGAGCGCCTTCCAGATCACCGGCCGGCTGCGCGAGGCGCTGGGCGTGGAGGTCCCGGTCGCCCTGGTCTTCGCCTACCCCTCGCCCGCCGACCTCGCCGCCGTCGTCGACGCCGACTTCGCCCAGTCCTGAGGAGCCCGCCGTGACCGACACCTTTCTGCCGGGCGGCCGCTGGCGGCTCTGGGAGCAGTTCGCGCTGCGCGGGCCGGGGTTCCCGGCCGACGGGGTGCTGCGGCTGGCCCCGCCCGGCGTCGCCGAGGCCGCCGACAAGTTCGGCCCGCGGGACGGGCTTTCCGGCGGCGACTGGGACGCGTTCGCCGCCCTGTTCGCCGAGGCCGCCGTGGAGACGGCGCACACCCTCCAGGAGATCGCCCGGACCCCCGCCTTCCGGGAGGCCGTGGCCTGGCAGAACCGGCCGGTGCTCGACTCGGGCATCGCGCCGTTCCTGAACTGGACGCCCACCGCCGCGGGCCGCACCAGCATGCCCCGCCAGCGCGAGGAGCTCGTCGCCCACTACTGGCAGCGGTTCTGCGTCAAGAACGACACCATCGGCTTCTTCGGCCCGGTCGGCTGGGGCCGCTGGGACGCCGGCACGGCCGGGGTCGCGGTGGACGCCGGGACCGGACTGACCGCCGAGTCCACGGTGTACTGGGCCAGTTGGGCGATCGACGCGCTGGCCGCGACGGTCGGCGCGGACCCGGCCCTGCGGGAGTGGGTGGCGCCCCGGCGGGTGCCGTTCGTCCGGCTGGACGGCGACGGCACCCGGGTGACCGTCCCGGGCCGCCCGCCGCAGACCGTACCGGCACGGACCGGCGCCGTGCTCGCGCTCTGCGACGGGGTCCACCCGGCCCGGGAGATCGCCGCCGCGCTGCCCGGGACGGACGTGCCCGCCGTGCTGGCCGACCTGGTGGCCCGCCGCTGGGCGCACTGGCGCCTGGACGTACCGGCCGGCACCCACCCCGAACGCGACCTGCGGGCCTGGCTGGACACGGTCGGCGACCGGGCGGCGCGGCAGCGCGGCCTGGCCGTGCTGGACGCCCTGGAGCGTGGCCGTGCCCGGGTCGGCGCTGCCGCCGGAGCGGACCAGCTGGTCACCGAACTGGCCGCGCTGGAGCAGGAGTTCGCCACCCTGACGGAGACCGCCGCGGTGCGCGAGAAGTCGGCCGGGACGGCCCCCTGCCGGTCCCTGGTCTACTCCGACTGCCGGCGTGCCGCCACGGCCAGGCTCGGCCCGGCCGTCCGGGGCGCGCTGGCGCCGCTGGAGCCGCTGCTGACCAGCGCGGGCTGGCTCACCGCGCGGCTGGCCGAGGCGGTCATGGCCCGGGCCCGGGAGGTGTACGCCGAGCACGCCGCCCGGGGCCCGGTGGACCTCGCCAGCTTCTGGTTCGCCTGTATGCCCGTCCTGCACGGCGACGCGCGCACCGCGACGGCCGGGCTCCAGCAGGCGTTCCGCGACCACTGGGCGGAGATCCTGGCACCCCCGCCGGGCGCCCGGCGGGTCCGTCTCACCCTGGCGGACATCGCCGGCCCGGTCCGGGAGCGGTTCGGCGGCCCGGGCGGCGGCTGGACGGCGGCCCGCTACCTCAGCCCGGACGTGATGATCGCCGCCGACGGGGCGGCGGCGGTGGCCCGCGGCGACTTCGAACTCGTCCTCGGCGAACTGCACCTGGCCTCCAACACGCTGGGCGCCTCGCTCTTCGTCCACCAGCACCCCGACCGGCGCGAGCTCACCGCCCTCACCGACCGCGACCACCCCGGCCCCCGGCTGATGCCGCTGCTGCCCAAGGAGCACCGCTCCCGGCTCTCCGCGCGGGTCCGGCACGCCCTGGTCCGGCCGGAGGACTACCAGGTGGCCCTGGTGGACTTCACCGCCGACCCGAACCGCCCGCGCACCGTGCCCAGCGCGGACGTGACGGTCACCGAGCGGGACGGCGAGCTGCTGGTCGTGCTGCCCGACGGCGCCGAATTCCCGGCCGTGGACGTGTTCTCGCACGTCCTGACCACCCTCGCGATGGACCTCTTCCAGGTGCTGCCGGAGAGCGAGCACTCCCCCCGGGTCACCGTGGACCGGCTGGTGGTGGCCCGGGAGACCTGGCGGCTGCCGGCCGCCGGGCTGGACTTCGCCGCCGAGAAGGACGAGGGACGCCGGTTCGTCCGGGCCCGCCGCTGGCGCGAGGAGCACGGCCTGCCACGGTTCGTCTTCGTGGTCTCGCCCACCGAGTCCCGCCCGTTCTACGTGGACTTCGACAGCCCGGTCTACGTCACCGTCTTCGCCAAGGCGATGCGCCGGCTGGCCCGCAAGGACCCGGACGGCCGGGTCGTCCTCACCGAGATGCTGCCCACCCCCGAGCAGACCTGGCTGACCGACGACCAGGGCCGTTCCTACACCTCCGAACTGCGCTTCGTCGCGGTCGACGAGGGCCGGCAGGGGGAGCCTGGAGAGCAGAGCTGACAGGGACGACAGCACCGCCGGCGCGGCGGGCGGACCGGAGGCCCCGGTCGGCCCGCCGCGCCGGCGTGTCCCCCGGCCGGGACGGACGCGCAGGGCGGGCTGCGTTCGGGGCTGCGTCTTCTTCCCTGGTGACCGGCCTCCCCCGGACGGCAGTCTGCTGGAAAACACGGCATGGAGGCCCACAGTGACTGCAGGCGCAGCCGCCCCCGACGGGGCGAAGCACGGTGACGACACGCGTAAGGCATCTTTCGCCCAGCGGCGGCTGTGGTTCACGGACCAGCTCGCCCAGGACTCCTCCGGCTCGCTGCTCCCGCTGGCGCTGCGGATCCGGGGCCCGCTCGACGAGCCGGCGCTGGAACGGGCGCTGACCGGGATCGTGGACCGGCACGAGGTGCTGCGCACCCGCTTCACTGCGGTCGGCGGCGAGCCGGTGCCGGTGGTGGACGGGCCGGGCGGCGCCGTGCTGGAGCGGACCGAGGCCGGCAGCGTCGAGGAGCTGTTCGCCCGGGAGCTGGCCCGCCCGCTGGATCTGGCCACCCAGCACCCGCTGCGGATGACACTGGCCCGGATCTCCGCGGACGAGCACCTGCTGCTGGTCGTGGTCCACCACATCGCCGTCGACGGCTGGTCCTGGGACGTGCTGCTGCGCGAACTGGCCGCCGGCTACCGGGGCGAGACGGTGGCGCCGCCGCCGCTGCAGTACGCGGACTTCGCCCGGGCCCAGGCCGAGCGGCTGAGCGGCCCCCGGATGGAGCGGCTGCTCGGCTACTGGCGCGACCGGCTGACCGGGGCCGCCCCGCTCACCCTGCCCTCCGACCGTCCCCGGCCCCGGTTCTGGGACGGCTCCGGCGACGTCGTCCGGTTCAGCCTGCCGGCCGGGCTGGTGGCCGGGGTGGACCGGGTCGCCCGCGAGCACCGGGCCACCCGCTACATGCTGCTGCTCTCCGTCTACCAGGCGCTGCTGAGCCGGTGCAGCGGCCGCACCGACATCGCCGTCTGCACCACGCTCGCCGACCGCGGCCACGGCGAGGTGGCGGATCTGATCGGCCCGTTCGTCAACACCGTGGTGCTGCGCACCGACCTCTCCGGCGGGCCGTCGTTCGGCGCGCTGCTGGACCGGGTCCGCACCGATGTGCTGAAGGACCTCTCGCACGCCGACGCGCCGTTCGACCGGGTGGTCGGCGCGGTGGGCGGTGAGCGCGACCTGTCCCGACACCCGCTCGCCCAGGCCTCGTTCACCCTGCTCAACGCCGCCCACCAGCCGGTCCGGCTGCCCGGCCTGGACGTGGAGCTGGTGCCGCCGCCGCTGACCGGCACCGCGCTGGACGTCTTCCTGGACCTCAACCTCCTGCCGGACGGCAGCATCGCGGCCCGGCTCCAGTACGCCACCGCCCTGTTCGACCCGGAGACCATGCGGGCGTTCAGCGCCGCCTACGTCGAGCTGCTGCGCGCGGTGCTGGCCGAGCCGCAGGCCCCGGTGCGGGAGCTCGCCGGGCGGCTGGACCCGATGCCCGGCGCGGCGCACGCCCTTCCCGCCGAGGAGTGGTCGGCCGCCGCCGACCGTCCGCTGGGCGGGGCGCCGCCGGTCACGGTGGCCGGCCGGCCCGGGGACGTCGCACTGGTCTGCGCGGACCAGGAGGTGACCTACGCCGAACTGGACGGTCTGACCGGCGGGCTGGCGGCCGCGCTGGCCGCCGCCGGGGTCCGCCCCGGGCGCCCGGTCGGGGTGCTGCTGCGGCGCGGGGTCTGGTCGGTGGCCGCGCTGGCCGCGGTCTGGCGGGCGGGCGGCGTGTACGTCCCGCTCGACCCCGATCTGCCCGCCCAGCGGCTGGAGTTCATGGTCGAGGAGGCCAATCTGGCCTGCCTGGTGGCCGACCCGGCGACGGCCGCGCTGGCCGCCTCGCTCGGGCCCGCCGTCGTCCGGGTGGACGCCGTACGGCCGGATCCGGACGGCCCCCGGCACACCCCCGACCCGCGCGAGCTGGCGCACGTCATCTTCACCTCGGGCTCGACCGGCCGGCCCAAGGCCGTCGGGGTCGAGCACCGCTCGCTGGCGAGCCATGTCGCCGCCGCCCGGGCCCGGTTCGGCATCACCGCCGGGGACCGGGTGCTCGCCTTCGCCTCGTTCTCCTTCGACGCCTCGCTCGACCAGCTGCTCCCCGCGCTGACCTGCGGCGCCCGGGTGGTGATCCGCCCGGACGAGCCGTGGCTGCCCACCCAGGTCCCCGAGGTGGTCGAACGGTACGGCCTCACCGTGGTGAACGTCCCGCCGACCTACTGGACCGAGCTGGCGTTCGCGCTGGACCGCCGCGCCGCCGCCGCGCTCGCCCCGCTGCGGCTGCTGATCCTGGGCGGGGAGTCCGTCCCGGTGGGCGCGCTGGCCGCCTGGCGGGCCGCGGTGCCCGAGGTCCGGGTGGTCAACGCCTACGGCCCGACCGAGACCACCGTCACCTCGGCCACCTACGAGGCCCACGGCCCGGTCGAGGGCCGGGTGCCGATCGGCCGCCCGCTCGGCGGACGCCGGGTGTACGTGGTGGACGAGGACGACGAACCCGTCCCCGTCGGCGTCCCCGGCGAGCTGCTGATCGGCGGCCCCGAGGTGGCCCGCGGCTATCTCGGACGGCCCGCGCTGACCGCCGAGCGGTTCGTCCCCGACCCGTTCGGCGGTGACGGCGGCCGGCTCTACCGCACCGGCGACCTCGTCCAGTGGCTGCCCTCCGGCGAGCTGGAGTTCGTCGGCCGCCGGGACGACCAGGTCAAGATCCGCGGCTTCCGGATCGAGCTCGGCGAGGTCGAGGCGGTGCTGCGCGAGTACCCCGGGGTGGTCGCCGCGGCCGTCCGGCCGGACGCCGCCACCGGGCAGAGCCTGTCGGGCTACGTCGTCGGCGGACCGTTCGAACCGTCCGCGCTGCGGGCCTGGTGCGCCGAGCGGCTGCCGCGGTACGCCGTGCCCTCGGACTTCCTGACGCTGGACGCGCTGCCGGTCGGCGCCTCCGGGAAGCTGGACCGGGCCGCCCTGCCGGACACCCGCCCGGACCGGTCCGCGAGCGGCGCCGCCTACACCGCGCCGCGCACCGACGACGAGCGGATCATCGCCGCGATCTGGGCCGATGTGCTCGGCGTGGACCGGGTCGGCCTCGACGACGGCTTCTTCGACCTGGGCGGCCACTCACTGCTCGCCACCATGGCGGTCTCCCGGGTCGCCGAACGGCTCGGCCGCGACATCGAGCTGCGCACCCTGTTCGAGAACCCCACCGTCCGCGCGTTCGGCCCCCGGGTGGCCGCCGCCCGGCAGGCCGCCGGCGGCGCGGTCGTCCCGGTGGACCGCTCCGGCCCGCTGCCGCTCTCCTTCGCCCAGGAGCGCCTCTGGTTCCTGGACCGCACCTCGGACGTCGGCGACGAGTACGTGCTCTGGTTCTCCTGGCGGCTGCGCGGCGGCCTGGACCGCGCGGCCTGGCAGGGCGCGCTCGACGACATGACGGCCCGGCACGAGGTGCTGCGCACGGCCCTGGTCGAGGTGGACGGCCGCCCCGCGCAGCAGGTCTGCGACCCGATGGGCGTGCCGCTGGAGTGGCACCGTGCCCCGGAGGGCGCGAGCGAGGCGGCCCGGCTGGCCGCGGTCCGGGAGCGGGCCTCGGCGCTGGCCACCCGCCGCTTCGACCTGGACCGCCCGCCGATGCTGCGGGCCGGGGTCTGGGAGCTGGCCCCGGACGACCACGTCGCCGTCCTGGTCTTCCACCACGTGGCGACCGACGGCTGGTCCAAGGACGTCTTCATCGAGGAGCTGACGGCCTACTACCGGGCCCGGCTGACCGGGCGGGCGGCCGTGCTGCCGCCCGTCCCGGTGCAGTACGGCGACTTCGCGGTCTGGCAGCGCGACCGGGCCGAGGGCGGCGGGCTGGACCGGCAGCTGGACTACTGGGAGACGGCCCTGGCCGGCGTCCCGGTGCTGGAGCTGCCGGCCGACCGGCCGCGCCCGGCGGGCTGGTCGGGGCGCGGCGGCGCGGTGGACCTGGCGCTGCCGCCCGGGCTCGCCGCCCGGCTGGACGCCTTCGCCCGGGAGCACGGGGCGACCAGGTTCATGGTGCTGCTGGCGGTGGTGCAGATCGTGCTGGCCCGCTGGTCGGGGCAGCAGGACGTGCCGGTGGGCACCCCGGTGGCGGGGCGCGGCCGGGTGGAGCTGGAGCGGCTGATCGGCTTCTTCGTCAACACCGTGGTGCTGCGCGGCGACCTGTCCGGCGGGCCGACCTTCACCGAGCTGCTGGACCGCGTCCGGGGGACGGTGCTGAGCGCCTTCGACCACCAGGACGTGCCGTTCGAGCGGGTGGTGGAGCGGCTGCGGCCGGAGCGCGACCTGTCCCGCAACCCGCTGTTCCAGGTGATGGTGGACGTCCAGGAGAGCGCCACCGGCGGGCCCGGGATCGAGGGCCTGGAGGCCGCCGACTTCACCCTGCCGTGGGGCTCGGCCAAGTTCGACCTGACCACCACCTTCCTGCTGTACCCGGACCGCTTCGCGCTCAACGTCGAGTACGCGGCCGACCTGTTCGACGCCTCGACGGCGAGCCGCTTCGCCGGGCACGTGGGCCGGGTGCTGGCGGCCGTCCTGGCCGACCCGGGCACGCCGGTGGACCGGGTGGACCTGCTCTCCCCGGCCGAGCGCGCCGAACTGGCCGGACCGGCGACGGACGGACCGGCCGTCGCGGTGCCGCCGTTCACGGTGGCCGGCGAGCCGGACGCGGTGGCGCTGGTCTGCGAGGGCCGCTCCCTGCGCTACGGCGAACTGGACGGCCTGACCGGCGGGCTGGCCGCCGGGCTGGCCGCCGCCGGGGTGCGCCCGGGCAGCCCGGTGGGTGTCTGTGTACGGCGCGGGACGTGGTCGGTGGCCGCGCTGGCCGCGATCTGGCGGGCCGGCGGCGTCTACGTCCCGCTGGACGCCGGCCTGCCCGCCGAGCGGCTGCGGTTCATGCTGGACGAGGCCGGGGTCGGCCACGTGGTGGCGGACGCCGCGACCGCCCCCGCGCTGGCCCCGCTCGGGGTGACGCTGGTCCCGGTCGAGGAGGTGCGGCCCGCCCCGGACGGCCCCCGGCACACCCCCGACCCGGGGGATCTCGCCTACACCATCTTCACCTCCGGCTCCACCGGCCGGCCCAAGGCCGTCGGGGTCGAGCACCACGCCCTGGCCGCCCATGTCGCCGCCGCCCGCGAGCTGTTCGGGATCACCGCCGGGGACCGGGTGCTGACCTTCGCCTCGCTCTCCTTCGACGCCTCGCTGGAGCAGATCCTGCCCGCGCTGGGCACCGGCGCCCGGGTGGTGATCCGCCCGGACGAGATCTGGTCGGTGGAGGAACTGGCCGCCCGGGTGCGCGCCGAGGGCGTCACCGTCATGGAACTCACGCCCTCCTACTGGGAGGAGGTGGTGGCCCGGCTGGACGTGGTCGCCGCCGACCTCGCGAGCCTGCGGCTGCTGGTCACCGGCGGCGAGGTGCTGCCCGCCGGGCCGCTGGAGCGCTGGTTCGCCCATCTGCCCGGGGTGCCGGTGGTCAACACCTACGGCCCGACCGAGTCGGTCATCTCGGCCACCGCGTACCGGCTCACCGACCCGGTCGAGGGCCGGGTGCCGATCGGCCGCCCGCTGGGCTCGCGCCGCGCGTACGTGGCGGACCCGCACGGCGCCCTGGTGCCGATCGGCGTCCCCGGCGAACTGCTCGTCGGCGGGCCGGAGTTGGCGCGCGGATACCTGGGCAGGCCGGGCCTGACCGCCGAGCGGTTCGTCCCCGACCCGTTCGGCGAGGAGGGCGACCGGCTCTACCGCACCGGCGACGTGGTGCGCCGACTCGCCTCGGGCGACCTGGAGTTCGTCGGCCGCAGCGACAACCAGGTGAAGATCCGCGGCTTCCGGGTCGAACCGGGCGAGGCCGAGGCGGTGCTGCGCCGCCACCCTGGCGTCCACTCCGCTGCCGTGCTGGTCCGCGAACTGCGCGGCGAGCACGCCCTGGTGGGCTATGTCGCGGGCAGCGGGCTGGCCGCCGACGCACTGGCCGCGCACTGCCGCTCCGAACTCCCCGGCTACCTGGTGCCGAGCGCGTTCGTCCTGCTCGACGCGCTGCCGCTGACCGTCCAGGGCAAACTCGACACCGCCGCCCTGCCCGAGCCCGAACTCCCCGCCCCCGCGGTCTTCGTACCGCCGCGGACGCCCACCGAGACGGTGACGGCGCAGATCTGGGCCGAGGTCCTCGGCATCGCCCGGGTCGGCGTCCACGACGACTTCTTCGCCCTCGGCGGGCACTCGCTGCGCGCCGTGGCCGCCGCGTCCCGCCTGCGGGCCGCCTTCGACTGCCCCATCCAGGTGCGCGACCTGTTCGAGCACCCCACCGTCGAGCTGCTCGCCGCCGAGGTGGAGCGGCAGCTCGTCGAACTGATCTCCGCGATGAGCGAGGACGAGATCGACCTCTCCCTGACGGTGGACTACCAAGACTGAGATTGGACGGAACGCGCCATGACCACTTCGGAGATGCAGCCCGAGACCGCTCGCGCGGGACTGTCCCCGGCCGCCCGGCGGCTGCTGGAGCAGCGGCTGCGCGGACTGACCGCCGCCGCGCCGGCCGGGATCCCCCGGCTCGACCCCCGCCCCGAGTACGCCCCGCTGTCCGCCGCGCAGCAGCGCCTCTACTTCCTCGACCAGCTCGACCCCGGCGCCACCACCTATCTGCTGCCCGCCGCCTGGCGGTTCAGCGGCCCGCTCGACCTGGCGGCGCTGGACGCGGCGGTCGGCGACCTGGTCGCCCGGCACGAGCAGCTGCGGACGACCTTCCCGGCCCAGGACGGCGTGCCCGCCCAGCGGGTGCACCCGGCCGACGGGGCCGGCCTGGACCTGGTGGACCTGACCGGCGCCGCGGAGCACGACCTCGCCGAGGCCGTGCGGGCGGCCGCCGTCCGCCCCTTCGACCTCGCCGCCGAGCCCGCCTTCCGGGCCACCCTGCTGAAGGCCGCCGAGGAGGACCACGTCCTGGTGCTGGCCATGCACCACATCGTCTCGGACGGCTGGTCGCTGGACCTGCTGGTGCGCGACCTGCGCGAGCTCTACCGGGCCAGGACGGCGGGCGACGCCCCCCGGCTGCCCGAGCTGCCGATCGAGTACACCGACTACGCGGTCTGGCTGCGCGGCGCCGACGAGAGCGCCGACCTCGCCTACTGGCGCACCCGGCTGGCCGGGCTGACCCCGCTCGACCTGCCCACCGACCACCCCCGCCCGGCCACCCCCTGCCACACCGGCGCGGTGCACACCACCGTCCTGCCGACGGAGCTGTCGGAGGCGCTCGCCGCCCTCGGCCGGCGGACCGACACCACCCCGTACATGACGGTGATGGCGGCGTTCCAGGCCGCGCTGGCCTTCCACAGCGGGCAGAGCGACATCGCCATCGGCACCGTGGTCGCCAACCGGGACCGGCCCGAGACCGAGCAGCTGGCCGGGTTCTTCGTCAACACGCTGGTGCTGCGCGCCGACCTGTCCGACGACCCGACCCCGGCGGCCCTGCTGGCCCGCACCCGGGAGAGCGTCCTGGGGGCGCTCTCGCACCAGACCCTGCCGTTCGAGCGGGTGGTGGACGAGCTGAGCCCGGAGCGCGACCTCACCCGCAACCCGCTGTTCCAGGTGCTGTTCACGCACGCCGCGGTGGAGCGCGGCTCCCTCGTCCTCGGCGGGGCCACCGGCCGGGCGTTCCCGATCGACCTCACCACCGCCAAGTTCGACCTCGCGCTGGAGCTGCGCGAGAGCGGCGGCGCCCTGGAGCTGGTCTTCGTCCACCGGCCCGACCTGTTCGAGGCCTCCTCGGTGGCCGCCCTGGCCGCGCACACCGTGGCGCTGCTGCGCGCCTTCACCGAGGCGCCGGACGCCCCGCTCGGCACGGTCGACCCGCTGACCGCCGAGGAGCGGGCCCGGCTGCTGGGCCCCGCTGGCCCGGCCAACCCGGACACCGGCGCGGGGCCCGCCCCGCGCACCGCACCCGAGCGGCTGGCCGGGCACATCGCCCGCACCCCGCACGCGGTGGCCGTCAGCGGCGGCGGCCGGACGCTCACCTACGCCCAGCTGGACGCCGCCGCCTCCGCGCTGGCCCGGCGGCTGCGCGCGGCCGGCATCGGCCGCGAGTCGCTGGTCGGGGTCTGCCTGGGCCGCTCGGTGGACCTGGCCGTGGCGCTGCTCGGCGTCTGGCGGGCCGGCGCCGCCTATCTGCCGCTGGACCCGGCCCACCCCCGGGCCCGCCGGGAGTTCACCGTCGCCGACGCCGGGGTCTCCTGGGTGGTCGTCGACGAGGCCGGCCGCGCCGCCGTCGAGGGCCTGCCGGTCGGGGTGATCCCGCTGGACGGCGCCGGACCGGCGGCCGAGGGCCCGGACACCAAAGAGGGCCCGGACACCGGGGACGCGCGGCCCGCGCCGCGCGACCTCGCCTATGTCATCTACACCTCCGGCTCCACCGGCAGGCCGAAGGGCGTCGAGATCACCCACGCCAACCTGGCCTGGCTGCTCGGCGCCGCCGACCAGCACTTCGCGTTCGGCCCCGCGGACGTCTGGACGCTGGTGCACTCCCCCGCCTTCGACTTCTCCGTCTGGGAGCTGTGGGGGCCGCTGAGCAGCGGCGGGCGGGTCGTGGTGCTCACCGAGGACGAGGTCCGCGACCCGGCCGCCGTGCACGCCGTCCTGCGCGAGCAGCGGGTCACCGTGCTCAACCAGACGCCCGCCGCGTTCAAGGGCCTGCGCGCCCATCTCGCCCAGCAGGGCGCCGACTTCGCCGACCTGGCGCTGCGCACGGTGGTCTTCGGCGGCGACGCCTTCGACGTCCGCGACTACCGCGACTGGTTCGCCGCCCCCGAGCGGCGGCGGCCCGCGCTGGTCAACATGTACGGGATCACCGAGACCACCGTGCATGTGACGTACCGCCTGATCACCGCCGAGGACGTGGCGGGCGAGGTCCGCTCCCCGATCGGCCGGCCGCTCGCCGGCCAGCACGGCTACGTGCTCGACGCCGCCGGCCGGCTGGTCCCGCAGGGCACGGCCGGCGAGCTGTACGTCACCGGCGGCGGCGTCGCCCGCGGCTACCGCAACCGGCCGGAGCTCTCCGCGGAGCGCTTCCCCAGCGACCCGTTCGGCCCGCCCGGCGCCCGGATGTACCGCACCGGGGACCTCGTCCGGGTGCTGCCCGACGGCCAGTTGGCGTACGTCGGCCGGGCCGACCACCAGGTGAAGATCCGCGGCTACCGGATCGAGCCCGGCGAGATCGAGACCGCGCTGCGCGGCCAGCCCGGGGTGGCCGACGCCGCCGTGGTGGCCCGCTCCGAACCGCACGGCGGCGCCCGGCTGGTCGCCCATGTGGTGATGACCGAGGGCCGGCCGCTGGACGCGGCGGCGCTGCGCGAGCGGCTGCGGCTCACCCTGCCCGAGTACATGGTGCCGGCGCTGTTCGTCCGCCACCCGCGGCTGCCGATCACCGCCAACGGCAAGGTGGACCGCAGGGCGCTGACGGCGGTGGCCGGCGACGGCACCGCCGCGGCCGGCGGCCACGTCCCGCCGGCCGGGGCGACCGAGATCGCGCTGGCCCGGATCTGGGCCGAGGTGCTGGGCACCGAACGGGTCAGCCGGACGGCGAACTTCTTCGACCTCGGCGGCGACTCCATCCTGGCGCTGCGGGTGATCGGCCTGGCCCGCCCGGCCGGCCTCGGGCTGACCGTGGCCGACCTGTTCCGGGCCCGCACCCTGGCCGACCTCGCCCGGCTGACCACCGAGGCCGTCGAGGCCCCCGACCCGGTCGCGCCGTTCTCCCAGCTGGACCCGGCCGACGCGGCCCGGCTGCCGGACGGCCTCGACGACGCCTACCCGCTGACCATGCTCCAGGCCGGCATGCTGCACGAGATGCTCGCCGACCCCCGGCGCGGCGCGTACCACAACGTCACCGACCTCAAGATCACCACCCCGGAGGGCTTCGACCTGGCCGCCTTCCAGGCCGCGGTGGACGCGGTGGTCCGCGGCCACAGCATCCTGCGCTCCTCGATCGACCTGGTCTCCTACCGCGAGCCGCTCCAACTGGTGCACACCGAGGCCGCGCTGCCGGTCGGCTACACCGATCTGCGGGAGCTGCCGAGGGAGGAGCAGCGGGCCGCCCTGCGGCGCTTCGTCGACGAGGAGTTCGCCCGCCGCTTCGACCTGGCGGCCCCGCCGCTGGTCCGCATCCACCTGCACCACCTGACCGACCACGAGCTGCGGCTGGTGCTCACCGACTGCCATGTCGTGCTGGACGGCTGGAGCCTGACCTCGCTCATCGCCGACCTGCTCGACCTGCACCGGCGGGCGGTCGCGCACGGCCGGCCCCCGGCGCCGCCCGCGGCCCCCGCCTTCGCCGAGTACGTCGCCCTCGAACGGGCCACCCTGCACAGCGAGGAGGCGCTGGAGTTCTGGCGCTCCTCCCTGGCCGAGCTGCGCCCGGTCCGCTTCGCCCGGCGCGGCGCCCCCGCCCCCGACGACGCGCCCGTCCACGAGGTGCGGCGCTCCTACGACGCGCTCGCCGAGCCGATCGGGCGCCTCGCCCAGTCGGCCGGGGTGCCCCGGCGCACCGTGCTGGCCACCGCCTTCCACCACGTGATGAGCCTGTTCGCGGAACGCGACGAGGACGCGGCCGGCCACTCGATCGGCCTGGTCACCAACGGCCGGCCCGAGGTACCGGGCGCGGACCGGATGCGCGGGCTGTTCCTCAACACCGTGCCGTTCGGCGTGGCGCGTCCGCGCGGCAGCTGGCTGGAGTACCTGCGCGCGGTGTTCGCGGCCGAACAGGAGATGCTGCCGCACCGCCGGATGCCGCTGGCGCGGATGGCCCAACTGCGCCCCGGCGAGCCGAACATGGTCGAGGCCGTCTTCAACTACGTCAACTTCCACCGGCTCTCCCACGACACCTGGGACGAGTCCCTGGAGATCGCCCGCACCATGTTCCCGCTGATGATCAACGCGAGCGTGGGCGCCTTCACCATCGACGTGGACCCGGAGTACGTCTCCCCGGCCACCGCGGAGCAGCTCGCGGACGTGCTCCACACCCTGCTCGCGACGATGGTCGCCGACCCGCACGGCAGGGTCACCCCGCCCGCACTGACCGGCGCCGCCCTCGGCACGGCGCTGGCCCGGGGCAACGGGCCGGCCCGGGAGAACAGCCCGCTGATGTTCCACGAGCACGTCGCCGCACACGCCGCGCGCACCCCGGACGCGGTGGCCGTCGAGCACGGCGACCGGCAGGTGACCTACCGCGAGCTGGAAGGGGCGGCCGGGCGGCTGGCGGAGCGGCTGCGCACGCTCGGCGTCGGCCCGGAGACCCCGGTCGGCATCTGCACCGACCGCGGGCCCGACCAGGTGTGCGCCGCCCTCGGCGTGCTGAAGGCGGGCGGCGCGTTCCTGCCGCTGGACCCGCAACACCCCGCCGACCGGCTCGCGTTCATGGCCTCGGACAGCGGGATGCGGGTGCTGCTCACCCAGACCTCGCTGGCCGACACCGTGCCCTTCGACGGCCCGGTCCTGCTCCTGGACGACCCCGCCACCTGGACCGCGCCCACCGGCCGCCCCCCGGCGCCGCCGGCCTTCGCCCCGGGCCCGGACACCATGGCGTACGTCATCTACACCTCGGGTTCCACCGGCACGCCCAAGGGCGTCGCCGTCCCGCACCGCGGCCTGACCAACATGCTGGAGGGCCAGCGCGACCTGGTCCAGCCGGGCCCGGACGACCGGGTGCTCCAGTTCGCCTCCTTCGGCTTCGACGTCTCCGTCATGGAGCTGACCTGGGCCCTGGCCAACGGCGGCCGGCTGGTCACCGCGTCCAAGGACGACCTGCGGCCGGGCCCCGACCTGGCCCGCACCCTGCTCGCCCACGGCGTCAACCGGGCCATGTTCCCGCCGAGCGCGCTCACCGTGCTGGGCGAGGACCGCTTCCCCGCGATCGAGGTGCTCCAGGTCGCGGGCGAGGGCTGCCCGGCGGAGCTCGCGGACACCTGGTCGCGCGGCCGGCGCTTCCACAACGCCTACGGCCTCACCGAGACGGCCGTGTGGTCCGTCGCCACCGAACTCTCCCCCGGCCAGGGGCGCCCGCCGATCGGCACGCCGATCCGCAACACCCGGGTGCTGGTCCTCGACGAGGACCTGCGGCCCGTCCCGGTCGGGGTGACCGGTGAGGTCTACCTGGGCGGCCAGGCCATCGCCCGGTGCTACCTGAACCGGCCCGCGCTGACCGCCGCCACCTTCGTGCCCGACCCGTACGGCGCCCCCGGCGAGCGGCTCTGCCGCACCGGCGACCTCGGCACCGTCCGGCCCGACGGCGCGGTGGAGGTGTTCGGCCGCCGGGACACCCAGGTCAAGCTCCGCGGCTTCCGGATCGAACTGGGCGAGATCGAGCACGCGCTGCGGCAACTGCCCGACGTGCGCCAGGCGGTGGTGCTGCACCGGACCGACCTGCCCGGCGAACCGGCCCTGGTCGCCTACGTGGTCGCCCGGGGCGGCACCAAGCCGACGGTCGAGCGCTTCACCGGCGCGCTGCGCACCACCATGCCCGCCTACATGGTGCCGGGCCGGTTCGTCTTCCTGGACGAGCTCCCGGTCAACCGCAGCGGGAAGATCGACAAGCGGGCGCTGCCGCTGCCCCCGGCCGAACGGGCCAGCACCGACACGGTGTACGTCGCCCCCGCCACCGCCACCGAGAAGGTGCTGGCCGAGATCTGGCGGGAGGTGCTCGGCCTCTCCCTGATCGGGGTGCACGACGACTTCTTCCGGATCGGCGGGAGTTCGCTCTCCACCGTCCGGGTGGCCGCGATGGCGGCCGAGCGCGGACTGACCGTCTCCGTCCGGGATCTGATCGAACGGCCCACCCTCGCCCGGCTCGCCGCCCGCGCCGAGGCGACCGCCCCGGACGCCGCCCCCGTGGCGGTCACCTCGGAGGTCCGGCTGCGCGAAGGCGAGGGCGCCCCGCTCTGGTGCGTCCACCCCAGCGGTGGCAGCGCCGCCTGGTTCGTGCCGCTCGCCCGGGAGCTCCCGCCCGGCCGCCCGGTGCACGCCTTCCAGGCCCGCGGCCTGCTGGGCGGGGTGGACCCGAGCACCATCGCGGGCATCGCGGCCAACTACGCCGGGGAGATCGCCGACCACGGCGGGCACGGCCCGCACGACCTGCTCGGCTGGTCGATGGGCGCCAACATCGCCCTGGAGATGGCCACCCAGCTGCACGAGGCCGGCCACACCGTCGAGCCGCTGGTGCTGATCGAGCCCTATCTGCCCAACCCGGCGGCCCGGGCCCGCCTCGCCGGCGTCGGCCGCGACATGCGGGACGCGCTGCGGATGCGCGACCGGCTGCGCACCCTGCCGCCGACCCCCGGGCGCGACACCGCGGCGGCCGAACTCACCGCCCTGCTGCTCGGCGCGGGCATGAGCCCCGGCGAGGCGGCCCTGGTCGAGCAGGCCCCGATCGAGGTCTGGCACTCGCTGCTCACCGCCCTCGCCGACTACGAGGTCCGCCCCTACCCCGGCCATGTGCACCTGGTGGTCGGCACCCAGGCCGCCGGGCTGCCGGCCGGCGAGCCGATGCCCGGGCTCGACGTCGACTACCGGGCGTACGTGGACCACTGGCGCGAACTGGCGCTCGGCGGGCTCACCGTCCACATCAGCGAGGGCGACCACATGTCCATGCTCGCCGAGCCCCTGGTCCGCGGCCTCGCGGCCCTGCTCGACACCATCGGCACGAACGGCACGAACGGCACGAGCAGCATGAACAGCACCAGCGACACCACCGGCGCGAGCGGCACGGGCTCGGCCACGACCGGCGCGGAGGCCCGGCGATGACCCTCACCACCGTCCGCTTCACCGAGCGGTACCTGCTCGACCCCGCCGTCAACGCGGACCCGTACGAGTACCTCAACACGCTCCGCGACCACCGGCCGGTGTACTGGAGCGCCATGCACCGGGCCTGGCTGGTCACCGGCTACGAGCCGGTGATGCAGTGCCTGCGCGACCCGGCGGTCTCCGCCGACCGGGTCCGGCCGCTGATGGACGCCGTCCCGCAGGGCGCCCGCGAGGACGCCGAGCGCGCGTTCGGCATCCTCTCCCGCTGGATGGTGTTCAACGACCCGCCGACCCACCGCCGGCTGCGCCAGGTGTTCCAGGAGCAGTTCGCCGCCCGCGCGGTGGCCCGCTACCGCGGCTTCACCGAACGGGCCACCGGCGCCATGCTCACCCGCCGGGCCGCCCCCGGCCGCACCGGCGACCTCGCCGCCGACATCGCCAAGCCGCTGCCGGCCCTGGTCTTCGCCCGCTGGCTGGGCGTCCCGCAGTCGCACAGCCCGTCGTTCTGGTACTGGAACGCCCGGGTCGCCGACCTCGTGCTCGGCGCCGCCCAGGAGGAGCGCGAGTACCGCACCTCGCTGCAGTCCCTGGTCAGCCTGGAGGAGTACCTGGGCGGGCTGGTCACCGAGCGCCGCGCCGAACCGAAGGACGACCTGATCAGCTCCGTTCTCGCGGGCGGCCGGATCGGCGACTCGGTCAGCGAGGAGGAGTTCGTCGGGATGCTCACCCAGATGGCCTTCGCCGGCGGGGAGACCACCAGCAACCTCATCGCCAACACCCTGCTCGCGCTGCTCGGGCAGCCGGAGCAGCTGGCCGCCGTCCGCGCCGAACCGGAGCTGGTGGCGGCGGCCGTGGAGGAGACGCTGCGGCTGGACGGCCCGTCCAAGATGTCGATCCGCAACGCCGCCCGCGACTTCGAGCTGGACGGCCGGACCATCCGCGCAGGGGACCGGATCTTCCTGGTCACCGCCGCCGCCAACCGCGACCCCGGGCGGTTCCCCGACCCGGACCGGTTCGACCTGCACCGCGAGGTCACCACCCACCTGGGCTTCGGCTTCGGCGCGCACTTCTGCATCGGAGCCGCGCTCGCCCGGCTGGTGGCCGGCGTGGTGGTCGCCACCCTGCTGCGCGACTACCCGGGCCTGGCCCTGGACGGGCAACGGCTCAACTGGCAGCTGTCACTGCTCAACCGGAGCCTGACCGCACTGCCCGTCCGGTACTGAGCGCCCCCGGCAGACCGCTGCCGGTCCCGCCGTGGGGGGGGGGGGCCCCCCCCCCCCCCCCCCGCGGCGCCCCCCCCCCGCCCCCCCCCCAAACACCCCCCCCCCCCCCCCCCCCCCCCCCCCCCCCCCCC
>NZ_JBIUYD010000005.1:298511-321411 GCF_044744345.1 Kitasatospora sp. NPDC087315
TAATGTCAAAACCGGGCGCTTCACCCCCGGGCCGGGCGTTTCGGGGCCCCCCCGGCCTCCCCGGGGGGGGGCCCGCGGGGGGGGGGGCCCCCCCCCCCCCCCCCCGGCGCTGCCGCACCTTCCTCCCTCCCTCTCCTTCTCCCGCTCCTCCTCCCGCCCTCCTCCCGCCCTCCACGCGCCCGACGAAAGGTCCGACCATGGCGACGACCACACTGGCAGGCGCCGGCCCACGGCTCTGGGCACCCGCCCGGCTGCCCTCCTTCCGGCTGCTCTGGCTGGGCCAGTCCCTCTCCCTGCTCGGCGACGGCTTCAGCTACATCGCGTTCTCCTGGATCACCCTGAGCCTCACCCACTCCACCCTCGCCCTCGGCTATGTGCTCACCTTCCAGGCCGTCCCCCGGGCACTGCTCACCCTGGTCGGCGGCTCGCTCAGCGACAAGTGGTCCACCCGCACCCTGATGATGTCCTCCAGCTGGGCCCGCGCCGCCCTGATGGCGGCGGTCGGACTGGCCGGGCTGAGCGGCACCCTGACGGTCTGGATGCTCTGCGCCGCGGCCGCCGCCTTCGGCGTGGTCGACGCCTTCTTCCAGCCCGCCCGGGTCTCCATCCTGCCGTCGGTGGTGGAGAAGGAGCTGATCACCCCGGCCAACGCGCTGCTCGGCGTGGGCACCCGGGTCTCCGCCGTGCTCGGCCCGGCCGTCGGCGGCCTGGTGGTCGCCGTCTCGGACGCGCCGGTCGCCTTCGTCGTGGACGGCGTCTGCTTCGCCCTCTGCGGCCTCTGCGTCTCCCGCGTCCGCACCCTCCCGCGCCGCCCGGCGGCCGACCCTGGCGACCCTGCCGACGTACCCGAAGCGCCCGCCGCCCCGGCCGCCGAGGACTCGCTCCGGTCCCGGATCCGGGTCGGCCTGCGCTACACCTGGGAGGACCCGCGGCTGCGCACCGTGCTGGCCGTCGACACCGCCGTCAACTTCTGCTACGCCGGGCCGTTCACGGTCGGTTTCGCCACCCTCGCCAAGGAGGCCCTGCACGGCGGCTCGACCACCCTCGGCCTGCTCAACGGCGCCCTGGCCGGCGGCGCGATGCTCGGCACCCTGGTCGGCGGCACGGTCGGCGGCCGCCCCCGGGTGGGCCTGCTGATCGCCGCCCTGGTCGGCTGGCTGGCCGTCGGCATGGGCCTGCTCGGCGCGCTCGACAGCCTGCCCGCCGCGGTCGCCACGGTGCTGGCGATGGGCTTCGGCATCGGCTTCCAGGGCGTCTTCGGCCTGAGCTGGATCCAGCGCACCATCCCCCAGGAGGTGCTCAGCCGGGTGATCTCGGTGGACATGGTCCTCGGCTACGCGGCCGCGCCGCTCTCCCTGATCGTCTGCGGCGCCCTGGCCCAGATCGGCACCGGCGCGATGTTCACCGGCGTCGCCCTCGTCCTGACCCTCACCGGCCTCGCCGTCCTCGCCTCCCGCCGCGTCCGCGAGATGCGCTAGCTGCTCCGACCGCACAGGTTCGCCGGGTCGGTGCCGGCCTTCCCCTCCGGAAGCCCCGGGCGGGGAAGGAGCTCCACACACTCGTCACGGGGAGCGGCGGCCTGCACCGCGGCGGGCCGGGCCACCGCTGCACTGGTGGGCGGGGCGGTCGGCTCGGCGGCCGCCGCGGCGGCGGCGGCGTCCCCGGGCAGCCGCCGTGCGAGCGTCCGGTTCTCGTCCCATGCTGGGAGAGAGGGGGGTGCGGCGGCAGAGGGAGTGGTGGGGATGGGGATGCGAACCGTTGTGGACCTCACGCGTTGCCAGGGCTACGCACAGTGCGTTTTCCTCGCGCCGGGGGTGTACCAGCTGCACGGTGAGGAGGGACTGCTGTACGCCCCGGCCGTCCCCGACGACCAGGTCGGGCGCGTGCGCCAGGCCGCGGCGGCGTGCCCGGTCCAGGCCATCCTCCTCGGTGAGGAGGTGAGCGCCGATGACCGGTGACCTGAAAGAGGGCCGGATCGTCGTCGTCGGCGCGTCGCTGGCCGGGTTGCGGGCTGCGGAGGCCTTGCGGGAGGAGGGCTTCACCGGCTCACTGACTGTGGTCGGCGACGAGCCCCATCCGCCCTACGACCGGCCGCCGCTGTCCAAGCAGGTGCTGCTCGGCCTGGCGGCGGCGGACACCACGGGGCTGCCGATGCGCCGGGATCCGGACGCCGAGTGGCGGCTGGGCGTACGCGCCACCGGCCTGGACCCCCTTGGGAAGCGGGTGATGCTGGCCGACGGCGAGTCGCTGCCGTACGACCGGTTGTTGATCGCCACCGGGACCAGGGCGCGGCCCTGGCCCAACCCGCAGGAGGCCGCTCTGGACGGGGTGTTCACCCTGCGTACCCGCGAGGACGCCGGCGGCTTGGCCGAGCGGTTGGCCGCAGGGCCACGGCGGGTGCTGGTGATCGGCGGCGGCTTCACCGGCTCGGAGATCGCCTCGGCCTGCCGGGAACGCGGACTGGACGTCACCGTCGCCGAACGCGGTCCCGCACCTCTGGTGGGCGCGCTCGGCGGCACCCTGTCGAAACTCGCGGCCGCCATGCAGCGCAACCACGGTGTGGACCTGCGCACCGGAGTGACGGTCACCGCCCTGCGCGGGGACGACAGCGGCCGCTTCACCGGCGCGGAGCTGTCCGACGGCAGCCGCGTCGAGGCGGACGTGTGCGTCGTGGCGTTGGGGGCGGTCCGCAACGTCGAGTGGCTGGCGGACTCCGGACTGGCGGCGGGCCCGCGCGGAATCGCCTGCGACGCCGGGTGCCGCGCCTTCAACATGTACGGAATCGTCACTGACGACCTCTTCGTCGCCGGCGACGTCTCCCGCTTCCCCCACCCGCTGTTCGGTTACCAGATGCTCTCCCTCGAACACTGGGGAAACGCGGTCGAGCAGGCCGGGGTGGCGGCCCACAACATGGTCAGCCCAGGGCCCCTGCGGCGCCCGCACCTTGCCCTCCCGACGTTCTGGTCGACCCAGTTCGGGCTCAACATCAAGTCGGTGGGCGTGCCCACCTTCTCCGACCACGTGGTCATCGCCCAGGGTTCTTTGGAGGCGCGCCGTCTGGCGATGGTCTACGGCTACCAGGGGCGGGTCACCGCGGCGGTCACCGTCGACATGGCCAAGTCGCTCGACTACTACCGGCACCTGATCGAGACGGCTGCTCCGTTCCCGCCCCCGCCCGGCGCGGCGGACCGCGCGCTCGCGGCGGACATCCCGGTCCCGTCCGACGTGCCGGATCCGAAGAGGCTGTCCCACGGCCCCACCGTGGCGCTCACCGGATATCTGCCCGACCGCCGACTGACCGTGGTGCGGCCCAACGGCTGACCCACGTCCCGCCCAACGACGAGGAGCCACCATGGACTCCGACACCTTGCTGGCCCGGATCACCGACTACGCGAACCGCCCCAACCCCTACCCGCTGTACGCGGAACTCCGCGAGGCCGGTCCCGTTGTACGGCAGGCGGACGGCAGCTACCTGATCGGCACCTACCACGAGATCGCCGCCCTGCTCCACGATCCACGGATGAGTGTCGATCCCCGCACCCGTGGCGAGACGACGCACAAGCCGCCGTTCCTGCGGCTCGACGACCCGGAGCATCACAGACTGCGCACCCTGGCCATGCGGCCGTTCGGCCCCCCGCACAGCCCGCACCGGGTCGATACCATGCGCGACGAGATCGCCCGGCTCACCGAGGAACTGCTGGAGCCCTTCCAGGCGGGCCACCGGATCGACATCGTCGACGACTTCGCCTACCCACTGCCCGTCACGGTGATCTGCCGCCTGCTCGGCGTGCCACGTGAGGACGAGCCGCTCTTCCGGGCGTGGTCCGACGCGATCGTCGCGTCCGCCGACGTCAGGCCCGAAGAGGACTCCACCGGGCGGGACAAGGCGGGCGACCAGGCGCGGGGCGAGATGGGCCGGTACCTGGTGGACCTCGCCGAGAAGCGCCGTGGCAGTCCAGGCGACGACATGCTCTCCGCCTTCGTCAACGAGCCGGACCCGGCCCTGCGGCTCAGCCGGGAAGAACTCGCGGAAACCGCCGTGCTGCTGCTCATCGCGGGACACGAGACCACGGTGAACCTGATCACCAACGGGGTGCTCACCCTGCTGCGCCGGCCCGAGCATCTGGATCAGCTGCGTCGCGAACCGGACCTGCTGCCGCGAGCGGTGGAGGAACTGCTGCGCTACGAACCCCCGGTCCACATGCGCGAACGCGTCCCCCTCGCCGACATCGACGTCGCCGGCACCACCATCCCCGAAGGCACCTCCGTCGTGCTCGCGCTGGCCTCGGGCAACCGCGACCCCAAGCGGTTCCACGAGCCCGACCGGTTCGACCCCGCCCGCCCGGACAACCAGCACCTCGGCTTCGGCAGCGGTATTCACCTGTGCTACGGCGCACCACTCGCCCGCATCGAAGCCGAGGCCGCGCTCGGTGCGCTGATCTCCCGCCTCGGCACAGCACGCCTGGTCCAGGACCCGCCCCCCTACCGGCAGAACGCCATGCTCCGCGGCCCCCGCCACCTGCCCGTCCAACTCTGAGGCCGCCTGGCGGGGCGTGCCGGCGATCGGGCTCTGTTCCGCGGGTGCGCCGCCAGGTGCGCCGACCTTCCAGCGGAACCCGGAGAGCCAGGCAACGGCATCAAGGCTGGACCGGACTTCGAGCGGGACGACGACTTCGATCCCGGCGTGGTGTCCGTCGTGCTCACCTGGCCGGCCCACCACCTCCTGCCGGCCGTGGCCGCGGTGGCTGCGGCCGTCGTTCCGCGCGTGCGGGGTCGGGGCTGCACAGCCAGCCGTTGACGGCGAAGCGGCTGTCCGCGTGCTGCCTGCTCGGGCAGCCGACCGGCCGGACCTCGTGCCAGGCGGTGGGGCGGAAGAACACGATGCTGTCGTGCTCGGGCTCCCAGTCCCGCCAGGTGCGCTCCTCCCACTTTCCGGTCGTCCCGGTGTACAGCGGCAGGGCGGCGTCGAACACCCGCAGCTCGCCCCCGTCGAAAGGCCGGGGCGTGCGATGCAGGTAATACACGAACGTGAGCAGACGCCGGGGGGAGAACTCGGCGCTGGTGTCCTGGTGCGGCCGGTAGAAGTCGCCGTCGTTGTGCACGTTGAGGCTGTAGCTGGGTTCGGTGTTCCGGCAGGAGACTCCCAGCGTGTGCTCGACCGCCTCCAGGACCTCGTCGATGGCCGCCATCAACTCGGGCGCGGCGAAGTCCTGGCACGACCGGGAGCGGCGAAAGTCGGGGACCACCTCCCGGTCCCGGATCATGGAGGGCTTCAACGTGTCGCCGGCGGAGGCGATGGCGCGCTCCAGGAGGGCGCCGGCCGTCCGCTCGCCCAGGAACTGGGTGATGCGACAGACCGTCACCGGAAGCCGCCAGATCGCGTCCGTACACACCGGCGACCGCTGATCCACCGCCTCGGACGGTCCCGTCACGGTGTCGTGTGGTGCCAAGGTTTCCTGCCTTCCGGATCGCGACGAGGGTTCCGCGGGGGCCGACTCCCCCGAGTCGCCCAGGGATTGGGCTCCGCCGTCACGCGGCCCCGGGCGTGTGCACGCCCGCGGCTGCTCGCAGCCGGTCCACTTCGGCCGTGAGTTCTTCCACGCGGCGGTGCAGTGCCTGGACGCACACCAGGGCGACGCCGAGGCCGTCGACGACGGGGATGGTGGTGTCGTCCCGGTTGAAGCCGAAGGCGGCGTGCCAGTCCTGGGCCATCGGCCCGAGGTGGCGCACGTCTTCGGGCTCCCAGAGGTAGCGCCAGGTGCTGACGGGCAGCGCGGCCACGGTCTCCAGGACGGCGTGGCCGTTGACCGCACCGACCGGGGCCACCCCGCCGTTCTCCTGTGCCCCGGCCGGACGACGGGCCGGGACGGTGTGGTCGGCCGCCCGGGACGGCCGGCGGAAGAGCCGCATCCCTACCGGCTCCAGTCGACCGGGACCACGTCCTGCTTGAGCCCGCGGTCACTGCAGACGGCGCACGGGGAGCCCGGGACACCGGGGCCCTGGTCGGTACCGATGGTGATGGCTCCGTGGGCCCCGGCCGGGGCGTGGACGCCGTCGCCGACCATCGCGGCTTCGTAACCGCCCAGCAGCTCCTGGAGCGTTCCGGGGCCCAGGTTCTCCGGGGCGGTGATCGCGGCCACGCCGTCGTAGTCGGTGTAGGCCGCGCCCAGCGTCCGGCCGCCGACGGTGGCGAACACGATCCGCGCACCGCGGATGGGCTGCCCGGTCACCGCGTCGCTGGCCATCGCGTAGATGTTCTCCAGCTGCATCTGGGTGATGTTCAGGCTCGCCTGACTGGCCGTCAGCCTGGTCGGCTTCAGGCTGGGGCACTCCTCCCCGCTGCACGGCGCGGCCGCCGGGGTGGCCGCGGACGCGGTGACACCGCTCCCCGCGCCCAGCGACGCCAGAGCCGCGGTCATCACCGCGATGGTCTTACGACCTGCAGAACTCATGTCCACTCCCACGGGAACTGCCCGGGCGTGAACTCCGCACCAACGCACGACGGCCGGGACGACGGGCTGCCGCCCCCATTCGGACGACGCGACCGAGCGTATCCACGCCCACCTGGCCCAACCGGCGAACAACCACGAGTTCGCGCGATCTGATGAACCGCCACCAGAACGGTGACGAACGCGATCGACGAACGCGAACCAATGAGCGCAGAACCTATCCCGGCCCGGCGGCGGCCGAACGGGCGCAGAGGGCGGTGCGGTTGGGCTCGTCGGTCTTGGTGATCAGGCTGGCGATGTGCTTCTCCACGGTGCGCGGGGAGATGTAGAGGCGGTCGGCGATGTCCTTGTTGCTCAGGCGCTCGGCGAGCAGGACGAAGACCTCGTACTCGCGGACGGTGACGCCGAGGGCGCGCAGGTCCTCGGGGATGCGGCTGGTGCCGGTGCGGTGCTGGTGGACGGGTGCGCCGAGGCGGCGCAGGGCGGCGCGGCAGGCGTTGGCGACGGCGGCGACGTCGTGCTGGTGGAAATGGTGCTCGGCCCGGCGCAGCCAGGCCACCGGCTCGCCCCAGCCGTCGGCGTGGGCGGCGTCGGCGACCAGCCGCAGGCCGAGGTGGAGGGTGGTGGGGTAGGGCTCGGCGGCGCGCAGGGCCTCGGCGACGGCGGCCGCCGCCTCCTGGGGGCGGCCCTCGCGGCCGAGCAGGACGGCGTCGGCGAACAGCACGAACTGGCGGTTCCAGCGCATCCGGCCGGGCGCGGTGGCGGCGGCCTCGTCGTGCCGGGCGCGGCCGGCCCGGCCGTCCAGGCCGTCCAGGACGTCGAGCAGCAGGCCGATCCCGTGCCGGCCGCTGAGGTAGTAGGTGGAGGGGTTGTCCCGTTCGAGTTCGCCGACGGCGTGCAGTTCGCGCCGGGCGGTCTCGCGGTCCTCCTCCATGAGCGCGCAGAACGTCCGGGCGAGGCCGAGGGTCAGCGGTTCCTCCTGGGAGCCGGCGCCGTCCCAGGCGGCGAACGCGGCGAGCGCCTCGTCCATCCCGGCCCGGTCGCCGAGGTGGGCGGCGAGGGTCGCCCGCGCCATCAGGACGTAGCGGACGGCGGGGGCGAGCCGCAGGCGCCGGACGACGGTCAGGCACTCCTCGGCGGCGGCCCGGGCGGCGGCGAACTCGCCGCGCAGGACGGAGTCGAGGATCAGGATGCCGTCGATGGTGTAGACGATGGTGGCCGAGCCGAGCCGCAGGGCCTCGTCGCGGGCCGTGGCCAGTCCGGTGGCGTCGCCGTCGGCGAGCCAGCCGTTGCCGCCGATCCGGGTGAGCGCGTACATCCGCTGGAGCGGCAGCCGGTGGCGTTCGGCGGTGGTCAGGGCCCGTTCCAGCATGGCGTGGGCCTCGGCGGGGTCGCGTTCGCGGGCGACCGAGGCGAGCAGTTCCCAGGCCTGGCAGACGACGGTGGGCAGGTCGTGCCGCTGGGCCGCCTCGACGGCCGAACGGGCCAGCTTCTCGGCCTGCTGGGTGCGGTCGGGGCCCGGGGTGTCCAGCGCGAGGTAGGCGGCGGCGACGTCGACCGGCGCCGAGGCGGCATCGTCGGGGGACGGGCCGAGGACGGCCCGGGCCCGGGCGATCTGCCGGTTGCCGTCGGCCCAACGGCCCGCGGTGTGGGCGACCTTGGCGAGCCGGGTGTGCAGCGCGGCGAGCCGGGGGGCGCTCAGGCCGGCGCCGCCGAGCGCGTGCAGGTGTTCGGCGAGGTCGAAGGCGCGGGTGAAGTCCCCGGCCTCGGCGAGCGCGGGCAGCAGCGACTCCAGGACCTCGGCCCGGCGGGCGGGGTCGGCGCTGCCGGCCAGCAGCCGTTCGGCGCGGTCCAGCAGGGTGATGGCGGAGCCGATCGCGCCGTCCGCCAGGGCCCGTCGGCCGGCCTCCGCGAACAGTCGGCCCGCCTCGGCGCGTTCGCCGGCCTCGGCGCGCAGCCCGGCGACCAGCGGGCACCATTCGCCGGTGAGTTCGGGGTGCAGGGCCTGGACGGCGTCGGCGGCCCGGCCGGCCAGTTCGGCCCGGGTGCCGGGGGTGAGCTGGGTGAACAGCGCCTCCACGGTGAGCGGGTGGCGGAAGGCGTACCAGTCCGGGGCGGGTTCGTCGGGGACGACCAGCTGGGCGGCGACCCCGGCGTGCAGATGGCTGAGCAGGCTGCGGTCGTCGATGCCGGTCATCCGCTGGAGCACGGTCAGCGGGAAGCGCCGGCCGAGCACGGCGGCGGCGGAGAGCAGGGTCTGGCCCTGCGGGCCGAGCCGGTCGATCCGCCGCAGGATGCCGCGGGCGAGGGCGGTGGAGACGTCGCTGCGCAGGTCGCCGACGACCCGCCAGCCGTCGGTGCCCTGGACCAGCGCGCCGCCGCTGATCATCGACTGGAGCAGTTCCTCGATCAGGAACGGGCTGCCGGTGCTGTCGTCGCAGAGCCGGTCCAGCACCGTCTCCGGGACGCCGTCCGGCTCGGTGCCCAGCTGGGCGGCGATCATGTCGCGGACCTGCGGGCGGGTGAGCGGGGGGAGTTCAATGAGGGTGCCGACGCCGCGTCGGCGGGCCGAGCCGGCCAGGTCGAGGGCGTCGCAGAACTCGGTGCGGATGGTGGCCAGGAGCAGCACGGGCGTGTACTCCAGGTTGTCCACCAGGTACTCGACCACGGCGAGCGTCTCGGGGTCGGCGTCGTGCAGGTCCTCCAGCAGCAGCAGTTGGCCGCGGCCCTTGGCGGCGCCGATGAGCAGCCGCAGGACGGCCTCGCCGAGGATGACCATCGAGCTGTTCTCGTGGTCGCCGGTGTTCCAGTCGGGTATGAGCCGGCCGAGCACCGGCCGGTAGGGGCCGAGGGCCAGGTCGTCCACCGGTTCCCCGCTGCGGAACAGCGACATCAGGGCCTCCGTGAGCGGCCGGAACGGCACGGTGGGCCCGGTGGTGCTGCTGCGGCCGCGCAGGACGCGCATGCCGGAGTCGAAGGCGGTGCCCACGGCCTCGGCCGCGAGGCGGGACTTGCCGATACCCGCCTCCCCGACCAGGAAGACGACGCCGCCGCGCCCCTGCCGCGCGTCGGACAGCGCCTGCTGGAGGGAACGCAACTGTGAGTCACGTCCGACGACATACGGCGCATGGGAACGCATGACCGGTGAGCATAGTTGATGCGGGCCGCTCAACGTCAGACCGCGTGCCGCCCCGGCAGGGACGGGACGCGGCGGTGCGGGCCCGCTGCCTGCGCGGACCCGCACCGCCGTCGTGACGATCCGTCGTGACGATCCGTCGTGACGATCCGTCGGGGTGCTCAGATGTGCGGCGCGGAGACCGTGGTGTCCAGGCTGCTGAGGGTGATCACGATGCCGCTGGTCAGCACCATGCCGGCGAGGACGCGGGCGCGGGCGCAGGCGCGGTTGCGGCCCGAGAGGCGGATCCCGCCGGCCGGGTCCTGCTCCTGGCCCTGGACCTGCTCGGCGGCGGCAGCGGTGGTGGCAGCGGTGGCGGCGGTGGCGGTCGGCTTGTTCATGAGGGTGGATCCCTTCTGGTGGCCTTGCGCGGGTACGGGGAGCGGATCGGGGGAGGTGCGGCGGTGCGGCGGAAGGTTCAGCGGGTGGTGCGGTGCGGGCCGCTCGTCGCCCGGGGGGCGTGGTCGAGCAGCAGGACGGAGGGCACGGTCCCGGGGAAGCCCAGCCGGAGCAGGGCGTAGCCGATGCCGGAGAGGCCGGTGAGCAGCCCGGGGGACGGCACGTGGTCGGGGGTCGCGCAGCGGTGGCCCTGCTGCTCGATCAGGCCGAGCACCTCGCCGGTGCGGTGGGTGAGCGCGTCCCGGGCGCCGGGGTGGCCGCGCTCCGCGAGGACGGTCAGCGCCTCCAGCGCGCCGAGGGTGCCGTGGCCGAGGCTCAGGTCGTCGCTCCCGCCGGGGGCGGAGAGCAGGCGGACGCAGTGGTCGAACCCGTCGGCCAGGGCGTCGTCGGCCACCGCGGCGTCGGTCAGGGTGTCCGCCGCAGCGAGCGCGACGCCGGCGAGGCCGGAGTACCAGGAGAGGTCGCCGCCCGCCCCGGCCCGCACCGCGGCGTCCAGCGCGGGGCGCAGCAGCGCGGCCCCGGCGGTGGCGTACGGCCGCCCGTCCGCGCCCGCCTCACCCCGGACGGCGGCGTACCTCAGCAGCGCCCAGCCGGTGCCCGCGTCGCCGTGGGCGAGGCCGGTCGCCCCGGAGCCCGCCCCGGTGAGGGCGAGCAGCCGGTCGGCGAGGCGCCGGGCCTGCTCGGCCGCCCGCTCGGCCACCCGCCGGTCGCCGGTCGCCCTGCAGAGGGGCAGCACGGCGGCGAGCGCACCGGCGAGGCCGTCGGCCAGACCGGTGACGGGTCCGGTGGCACCGGGCCCGTCGGGCAGGGCGTCGGCGGCGTGGGCGAGGGCGGTCAGCGCGTCGGAGAGGCAGCCGTCGAGCTCGGCCCGGACGCCGTCGCGGTCGCCTTCGCCGCCCAGCAGTTCGGTGAGCCGCAGCAGTGTGTGGACGATGCCGCCCAGCCCGTTCAGGGCGCCGGGCCCGACGGCGGCGCTCAGCTCCGGGTCCGTGACCAGCGCGGAGAGCAGCGCCGGCAGCGGCCGGACCGCCTCCCGGGCCAGCGCGGTGTAGCGCGGGGCCCCGGCGAGCGCGCCGGTCTGGGCCAGGAAGAGCGCCACCCCGCAGTAGCCCTGGGCGAGTCCGCCGCCCATCGGCAGCACCGCCCAGTGCGCCCCGGCCACCCGTTCCAGGCCCAGCCAGTTGGCCCGGCCGTCGCCGTGCACGGCCCGGGCGGTGATCTCGTCGGCGATCCCGCAGGCGGCGGCGAGCAGCCGGGGCGACTCGGGCACGACGGCCGGTACCCGGACCGGGGCCAGCTCCGAACGGGGTCCGGAGTCGGTCGAGTTGGCGCTGGAGACGGCGAGGGTCGCGGAGATGACCCACTCCTGGTCGTGGCGGTCCACCTCGTCCATCGCGGCGATCTTCCCCTGGACGGCGACCAGGCTGGGCACGGGCAGGATCCCGTCCACCCGGACGTCACGGCCGGTCCAGACCGCCGTGCGCCCCGGGCGGTGGAAGAACAGCGGCACGTCCCCGCGCCAGAGTTCGGCGATCTCGTGCTCGATCAGCCGCTGCCGGGCCGGGTCGTCGGCGGACTCCGTCCAGAGCACGGCGAACACCGAGTCCCGGGCCAGCGCGTCGTGCAGCAGGTCGGGGTGGGTGGACTCGTCCAGCAGGGTCGTGTAGAGCCGGGTCGAGCGGACGAGCAGCCGGGCGGGCGTGTGCGCCCAGCGGCCCAGCAGCCCGTCCGTGCCCAGCGCGCCGGCCGCGCCCGGCAGCCCGTCCGTGCAGAGCAGGCCGTCCGTGCCGAGGAGTTCGGCGCGGTGCGCGGTGATCGCGTCGTAGCCGGCCCGGAACCCCTCCAGCAGCGCGGCGCGGTGGTCGGCGTGCCCGGCCGTCCGGCCCTGCGGCAGCGGCTGGTTCTGCCCGGCCGGGCTCTCCACCGGTCCGCGGACGGCCCGCATGGTGTCCGTCCCGGCGTCCTCCCAGCGCAGCCCGTCGCTCGGGTACGCGCCGCTGTCGGCGCGGCCGAGGGCGGAGATGTCCAGCGCGCCGTTCTCGCCGATCAGCAGGTTCGGCAGCAGGCAGGTCCGGTGCACCGAGGCCTCCAGCGCCCCGGCCGCCGGGTCGGCGCCCGCGGTGGTGGCGGCCGGCAGGCCGGTGTGGAACAGGGTCTCGGCGTCCACCAGCACCGGCTGGTCGCCGGAGGCGATGACGTTCTCGTAGTGCATGTCGGCGCCGTCCACCGCGTACAGCAGGGCGAGCAGCGCGCCCTGGCGCCGGTAGAAGCGGTCCGCCGCGGTGACCGAGCCGCACCAGTGGTGCTCGACGAACTCCAGCCAGCCGTACCCGGCGCCGCGCACCGACCGGGGGGTACGCAGGCCCAGCCCGGCCACCTTGCCGTTGAGCCAGCCGACCGCCTCGTCCAGCAGCGCGTGCTGCCCCAGCGGCCGCGGCTTGTAGACGACGGCGCCGCCGTCCGTGAAGTGCAGCAGTGCGACGGAGCGGTTGCCCCGGTGGGCGTCGCCGCGGCCGAGCTCCAGCCGGACCAGCGCGCCCGGGTCCTCGCCCCGGAAGAGTCCGGCGACCAGCGCGGCGCGGTCGGTGTGGAGGCGCTCCGCCAGTTCCAGCACGGCCTCGGCCGCGTCGGCGGCCGTCCCGCCGAGGATCCGGGCCAGCACCGGGTAGCGGGTGAAGAGCCGGGACAGCCCCGGCCCGGTGCCGAGTTCGGCGGTGAACGCGGCGAACCGCTCCGGCCCGGTGGCCCCGGTGAGCCGGCCCTCGGCGCGGGCCTCGCTCAGCTCGCGGACCAGCGTCCGGGCCGCCCGCCGGACCAGCTGGTGGCCGAGCCGCTGCTCGAACGCGGCCCGGACGGCGGCGTGTTCGCCCTCGGGCAGGGGCAGCCGCGCGGCCACCCCGGCCCAGGCCTGGGTGATCAGCGGGCGCAGCACCGGCAGGAAGACCTCGACGCCCTCGCCGTGCGCCTGTTCGGGCGCCCCCGCGGCCGCCGGGGCACCGGCCACCGCCCGCTCCACGTACCGCGCCCACCGCGGCTTGGCCGACCGGGCGGCCAGGCGGTCGGGCAGTTCGTCCCCGAGCGCGAAGGCCTGCCCGTCGCCGAGGCCCAGGCTCGCCAGCCGGGCGGCGAACCCGGCGCGGTCCCCGGCGGACCACGGCCCGGGGCCGCGGCCCGGGGCCGCGGCCGGCCCGGCCACCGGGAGGCCCGGCGTGGCGAGCCGCTCGCGCAGGGTCAGCCCGCGGGCCCACCACCAGCGCGGCAGGGTCGGGGTCCGGGTGTCGGGGGGAGTGGCGGTGTCAGTCACAGGACCAACGTCCCAGAGCCCCCCACCCCCCACATGGGGGCCGGTTCCCCATATTCTCCCGCCACTACCCAGGAGCCCCCAGGTTTCGCCCACCCGGGGCACCGGCCTCCCGGGGACCGCCCCCACCAGGGCGGGAGCGCCGGGCCACCGGGGGCCACCGGGCGGCGCGGCCGGGCGGCGCCGCCCGCCCCCGCCCGGCCCGGCCCGCCGTCACCGGGGCCGACCCGCCGTCACCAGGCCCGGAGCACCCGGTCGCCGGGGTCCGCCGCCGTACGGTCCGCACCCCGCGCCCCGGCCGCGGGCAAAGCTGGGGGGCCGCTCCCGATGCCACCCCCACCCGCCGGCCCGCAGTCTCTGTCCAGTACCACCAGCTGTTGCGCAGCACCCCTGCCCCGCTCAGCCCGTACCTGTCCCGCGCACCGCCCCGACCGGGCGGATGACCTTCGGAGGACCCGGTGGGAGAACCCGTACCTGTCAGCGTCGTCGCCCTCGACCCGGTGCTGGAAGCCGGCACCAAGAGCACCCTGTACGCCTGCCCGGACGTGACCGTGACGGAACCGGACACCCCGGGCGCCCCCGGCGGCCCGGCCGCGGAGCCGCGGGTGGTGGTCATGATCGTGGACCGGTTCGCCCGGGCCGAGCTGGACATGCTGCGCGCCACCCGCGACACCGCCGGCCGGCCCGCCGTCGTCCTGGTGGCCAGCGATCTGACGCCCGGTGACGCGCTGCACGCGCTGGCCGCCGGGGCCCGCGCCCTGCTGCGCCGCCGGGAGGCCGACGCGCCCCGGCTGTCCCGCGCGGTGCTGGCCGCCGCCCGCGGCGACTGCACCCTCCCCCCGGACCTGCTCGACCAGTTGCTCAACCGTTCCGGCGCCGCCGGTGACGCCCCCGGGTGGGCGGCGGCGGGCCTGTCCGAGCGCGAGCGCTCCGTGCTGAGCATGGTCGCCGACGGCCACGAGACCAGCGAGATCGCCCAGCGACTCGCCTACTCCCAGAGAACCGTGACCACCGTCGTGCACGACATCACCCAGCGGTTCCGGCTGCGCAACCGTGCCCACGCGGTCGCCTACGCGCTGCGGGCGGGCCTGCTGTGAGCGCCCTCCTCGCCGAACGCGCCCCGCAGGCCCCGGCCCCGCGCGCCCATGTGCTCGCCGGCCCGGCCGCGCCCCGGCTCACCTCGATGCTCGGCCACGCCGGGATCGCCACCTCCCCGCACCCGGGCAGCGGCACCGTCACGGTGGCCGCCGCGCCCAGCGTCGAGGACGCCGTCCGGACCGGCGCGGCCACCGACCGCCCGCAGCTGCTGGTCTGCGACACGGTGACGCCCGCCGGCCTGCGGCTGGCCCTGCACGTCGGCGTCGCCGCCGTCCTGCGCTCGGCCGGCCTCACCCCGCCCCACCTCGCCGCCGCCGTGCACGGCGCCCACCACGGCGACGGCCGGATGCCGTACGCGGCCCTCGCCCAGCTGCTCACCGACGCCGTCTCCCCCGCCGTCCGGCCCGCGGCCCCGCCGGCCGCGCCGGCCCCGCTCACCGCGCGCCAGGCCGCGGTGCTCGACCTGATGGCCGAGGGCCACGGCAACGCGGTGATCGCCCGGACGCTCCGCTGCTCCGAACACACCGTCAAGAACGTCATCTACGAACTGATGGCCCGGCTCCAGGCCCGCAACCGCGCCCACGCGGTCGCCCACGCCGTCCGCCTCGGCCTGATCTGACCCGATCCAGCCGATCCCGATCCTCTCCCCGGAGCCCCCCATGACCGCCCCCGCCCTCGCCCTCAGCTCCCCCGCCGCCGCTCCCACCCGCCTGCGGACCTCGCGCCCGCGCCGCATCCTGATGTGCCGCCCCGAGTTCTTCGAGGTGAGCTATGCGATCAACCCCTGGATGAACCCCGACCGGCCGGTCGACACCGACCTCGCGACGGCCCAGTGGGAGCGCCTGCGCGCCCTCTACACCGAGGCCGGCCACACCGTGGAGCTGATCGACCCGGTCCCCGGCCTGCCCGACATGGTCTACGCGGCGAACGGCGCCACCGTCATCGACGGCAAGGTCCTCGGTGCCCGGTTCCGCAACCCCGAACGCGCCGCCGAGGGCCCCGCCTACCTCGACTGGTTCCGCGACCGCGGCTTCACCGAGACCCGCGACCCGAGACACGTCAACGAGGGCGCGGGCGACTTCCTCGCCACCGACAGCTGGATCCTGGCCGGCCACGGCTTCCGCAGCTCCCCCGAATCCCACCGCGAGGCCCAGGAGTTCTTCGGCCGCCCGGTCCTCGGCCTGGAGCTCACCGACCCCCGCTACTACCACCTCGACACCGCCCTCGCCGTCCTCGACGGCGACGAGATCATGTACAACCCGGCCGCCTTCTCCCCCGCCGCCCGGGCCCTGCTGGACCGCACCTTCCCCGACGCCCTCCTCGCCACCCCCGAGGACGCCGCCGTCTTCGGCCTCAACGCCTTCAGCGACGGCCGCGACGTCTACCTCCCCGAACCCGCCCACCACCTCGCCGCCCGGCTGCGCGCCCGCGGCTTCCGCCCCCGCCCGGTCGACCTCTCCGAACTCCTCAAGGGCGGCGGCAGCATCAAGTGCTGCACCTTGGAGCTGCGCCCCTGACGGGTGCCGCGCACTGCCGGTGTCGCTGCGCTTCCTTCTCTGCCCGGCGGCGGCCCCGGCGGGCACCATCGAGGTACTCGAACAGAACGCCAACAAGCGTACGGAGGACCGGAGATGACCGACGAGAGAGGTCACCGCGCGGTGCGCGGCGGCGAGCCGAGGCACTCGACCCGGCAGGGGCCCGGCGACGCGCGGCACGCGCGGCCGCGGCGGCGCCCGCTCGGTCTCCGCCGGTCCACCGCGCACGTCTGACCCCGGGAGGAAACGACCATGCGGACCACCACTCTTCCCGAGCTCTGGGACCCGACGACGTTCGACGCGCTGCGCCGCCGGCTGATCCCGTCCTTCGACCTGCTGTACGGCAGCGCGGCCGGCGCGGTCGCGCTGACCGTCGCCGAACGGCCCCGGATCCTGGACCTCGGCGCGGGCACCGGACTGCTCAGCGCGGCCGTGCTCGACCGGATCCCCGGTGCCGAGCTGCTGCTGGTGGACCACTCGGCCGGGATGCTCGGCCAGGCGGTCGACCGGTTCCGCGGCAACCCGCGGATCGCCACCCTGGTCGGAGAGTTGACCGACGCGCTGCCGGACGGGCCGTTCGACGCCGTCGTCTCGGGCCTGGCGATCCACCACCTCCCGCACGAGGAGAAACGGGACCTCTTCGCCCGGATCCACCGGGTGCTGGCGCCCGGCGGGGTGTTCGTCAACGTGGAGCAGCTGCTCGCGCCGAGTCCGCGCCTGGAGCCGATGTACGACCACCGGCACGAGGCCCATGTGCACGCGTCGGGCACCCCGGCGGAGGAGTGGGCCGCGGGGCGCCGGCGGATGGCGTACGACATCTGCGCCGATCTAGACTCGCAGCTGACGTGGCTGCGGGAGGCCGGGTTCCAGCAGGTCGACTGCCTGGCCAAGGACTGGCGGTTCGCCACCTACGCGGGCTGGCGGGCACTGTGACCGCCGCCGGGCCCGAGGGCCTCTACCAGGCCGTGCGCGCCGTCGCGGACCGCCGTCCCGACGCGTGCGCGATCCAGCGGACCGACGGCGGTACGGCCGGCTACGCCGAACTCCTCGGCCTGGCCGACCGGATCGCCGGCGGGCTGGCCGAGCACGGCGTCCGGGCCGGCGACTGCGTGGCCTACGCGCTGCGCGGCGGCATCGGCTACGTGGCGCTGATCCTGGCCACCGCCCGGCTGGGCGCCCACTACGTCCCGCTGCTGACCGGCTTCTCCGAGCCGGAGGCCAAGGAGGCACTGCGGCTCACCCGGCCGGTCCTCCTGGTCACCGACCCCGCCACCCCTGCCGACACCACCGCCCCCGCCCGCCGCGCCGTTCCGGCGGACGCCCCGGCCGCCGTCCCGCTCGACCGGCTGGCGTCCGCCGAACCGCTCGCGGACGACACCCCCGCCCACACCGGAGTCTTCCGGGTGCTCTGGTCCTCCGGCTCCACCGGCTTCCCCAAGGGGATCGCCTGGCGCCAGGACACGTTCGTCCGGGAGCGGCGGCGCTGGATCGCCGACACCGCGATCCGGGACACCGACGTGGTCTTCTGCCGACACACCCTGGACGTCGCCCACGCCACCGACCTGCATGTCTTCGCCGCGCTGCTCTCCGGCGCCCGGCTGGTGCTCGCCGACCCGGACGCCCCGCCCAGGGTGCTGCTGCACCAGCTCGTGCGGTACCGGGCCACCGTGATGAGCGCGCTCCCCCGGCACTACGAGGAGCTGGCGGACGCCGCCGCCCCCGGCACGGACCTGGCCGGGATCCGGCGGGCGCTCTGCGGCGGGGCGTATCTGAGCCCGGCCGTGACCCGACGGGCCAGGGAGACCCTGGGGCTGAGGATCCGCGAGATCTACGGCTCCACCGAGTTCGGCCTCGCGCTGGGCGACATGGCGGACGGCCCGCCGGGCGACGGTCTCGCCCCGGTGGCCGGGGTCGGCGTCCGGATCGCCCCGCTGCCCGGCACCGGCGGTGCCCCCGACACCGGCGAGCTGGTGCTCCGCTCGGACTGCACCAGCGAGGGCTATCTGGAGCAGGACGCGGCCAACGCCCGGACGTTCCGCGCCCCCGAGTTCTGGACCGGCGACATGGCGCACCGCACCGCCGACGGCCGCTACCGGATCCTCGGCCGGCTGACCGACGCCCTGGCCACCCCGGCCGGCCCGGTGCTCGCGCCGCTGCTGGACGAGGAGATCGAGGCCACCGGGGCCGTCGCCGAGGCGGTGAGCCTGCCGCTGCACCCCGGCGCCTACCGGAACGAGGTACTGGTCGCGGTCCGGCCGCGCGGCAGCGTGGCCGAGGCCTCCACCGCCGCCCGCGCGGTGCTGCGCCGGCACGGTCTGCACGGCCGCGTCGAGCCGGTCGACGCGGTGCCGCGGACCGAGGTCGGCAAGGTCGACAAGCCGTCCCTGCGCGCGCGGCTGGGGCTGACATGACCGGGTACGAGCCGCACGGCACGGGGACCCCGCTGGTCCTCGTCCCCGGACTGGCCGCCACCGGGCGGTTCTTCGCCCCGGTCGCCGGGGAACTGGCCGCCAGGCACCGGGTGGTGACGGTCGAGCTGCCCCGGCACGGACCGGCCACCGTCCGGCGGGCGGCCCAGGAGCTGGCCGACGTGGTCGACCGGCTCGACCTGCGCGGGGCGGTGCTGCTCGGCTGGTCGCTCGGCGCCACCGTCGCCTACGAGTACCTGGACCGCTTCGGCGCCGGGCGGATCTCCGCGCTGGTCTCGGTCGAGCAGTCGCCCCGGCTGACGGTCGGGCCCGGCTGGCCGCACGCGGCCTTCGGCGGGCTGGACCCGGCCGGTGTCGAGCGGCTGCGGACGACCGCCCTGACCGACCCGGCCGCCTTCGCCGACAGCCTGGTCCGGGGCTCGTTCGCGGCCGGCACCGAACCGGACGAGGCGCTGGTCGCCGAGCTGACCGCCGAGGCGCTGCGCTGGACCCCGGAGGCCTGCGCCACCCTGTTCGCCGACGCGGCCGGGCTGGACTTCCGGGCCGGGCTCGCCGCCGTCACCGTCCCGACCCTGCTGGTCCACGGCGCGCGGAGCCGGGTCTACCCCACGGACGTCGGCCGGTGGCTGGCCGGCACCGTCCCCGGGGCCGAGCTGCGGGTCTTCGCCGACAGCGGCCACCTGCCCTTCGTCGAGCAGCCGGACGACTTCGTCCGCACGGTCACCGACTTCATCGCGAGGAGTGTCAGCCATGCCTGAGAGCACCGTGCGCCGCGTCTGCTGGATCTACCCCGAACGCGCCAGCGCCCACCAGCGCGCCTACGAGGACCGCGCGGTCTGGGACACCCTGCGGTCGCTGGCCAAGAACCTGTCACTGGAGCTGAGCCTGCACAAGCCCGAGGACGTCTCGGTGGACGCCACCGACCCGGCCCGGCCGAAGGTCTACCTGAAGGGCGAGCGGGTCACGCCCGAGGACACGGTCTTCGTCACCATGCTGTGGTCGCTGCCGCACCAGACCCAGGACGTGGCCAACCAGCTCTTCCTCTACACCGTCCTGGAGCGGCTCGGCTTCTACCTGCCGATGCCGCCACGGCTGAGCTACATCGTCGCGGACAAGATGGCCACCGTGCTGCACCTGGCCGGCAGCCCGATCCCGCCGATGCCCACCGTGAAGATCGGCACCGGCCGGGACGCGATGACCGGCCACTACGACCCCGCGCTGGACGCGCTGGACTTCCCGGTGCTCGTCAAACCGGCGAACTGGGCGATGGGGCTGGGCGTCTCCGTCGTGCACAACGTGCACGACCTGCGCGGGGTGATCGGCCTGGCCGGCGGCTCGGAGACCGCGCTGGTCGCCCAGCCGTACATCGCGAACCCGCGCGAGACCAGGGTCTACGTGGTCGAGGGGCAGGTCCGCGCCGTCCTGAGCGGGTGGAAGGAGGGCTACTGCGGGATGGTCAACCGGACCATCGGCGCCAAGCGCCAGTGGGCCTACGCGGAGCTGCCGGAGCGGATGCTGAGCACCATCGCGTATGTCGCCGAGCGGCTGCCGACCCCGTACTTCACGGTGGACTTCATCTCCGACGGCGAGCGGGAGTGGCTCTCCGAGGTCGAGTTCGACGGCGGGGCCGCGTTCGGCCTGGACGAGGACTCGGACCGGGTCGCCGCCGAGATGGTCGAGGACCGGTTCCGGGCCTACCTCGCGGGCCACGCGGCCAGGACGGCGGCGGCGTCGTGACCATCGGCGAGCTGCCCTGGGAGCGGGTGCTGGACCAGGCCCGCGAGCTGGAGCAGCACGGCGGGGCGCCGGTGCCGGCGACCGCCGGGAGCCTGGCGGACCTCGCGGTGACCGGCCCGGCCGAGATCTTCGAGGTCTCCCTCCGGCTGACCGCGCCCACCGGATCGATCGTCCTGTCCAGCGGCGGCACCACCGGCCCGCCCAAGATCACCTATGTGTCGTACGGCCAGGCGGTCGGCCGGCTGCTCCGCGAGTGGCGTCCGCTGCGGCCCGAGAGCGTCCTGCTGAACCTGTTCACCCCGGGCCGGATGTGGGCCTCGCACTACTACATGCAGGCCCTCGCCGAGCGCAGTGGCTGCCGGGTGGTGCCCAGCGGACCGCTGGAGGCGGGTGAACTCGCCTACTGGCTCGACGCGTTCGAGAGCCTCGGGGTGGACGCGGTGGCGGCCACGCCGAGCGCGCTGACCGACCTGGCGCAGGCCGTGCTCGACGCGGGCCGGAGCCTGCCGCTGCGCACCGTGATCTGGATGGCGGAGCCGTGGACGGAGGCCGCGGAGAAGACGGTGCGCGCCGCCTTCCCCGAGGCCGGGTTCTGGGGCAACTACGGCGCGGTGGAGACCTATGTGATCGCCACCAACACACCGGCCTGCGACCTGCGGACGCTCCATCTGATGCCGGATCAGATCATCGAACCCGACGACGAGGGAGCCCTGTTGAGCCGGGCCGGCGAGGGCTGGACGGTCCCGGTGACCCGCTACCGGCTGGGCGACCGGCTGGCCCCGGCACACTGCCGGTGCGGGCGGCCCGACGGCCTGCGGGTGCTCGGCCGCGCCGACGACACGTTCAAGCTGCACGGCAGCCTGCTGGCCATCGGCGACCTGATCGAACTGGCCACGGCGCTGCCCGGGGTGGCGCAGGCCCAGCTCGAACTGGTCCGCGAGGAGGAGTCCTGGCACGGGGTGCGCCGGCTGGCGGTGCACTTCACCGGCACCGCCGAGCCGGCCGCGCTGCGGCAGCACCTGCTGGACGGGTCCGCCCGGCTGTTCGGCATCGCCCTGCACCACCCGGAGGCGCTGGCGGTCGCCCGCGTCGACCGGCTGACCCGGGTCGAGCGCACCGGCAAGGTGCCGCCGATGATCTGGCGGCAGCCGTGACGACCGCCGTCCGGGGCCGGCCCTGGGCCGTCCTGACCGTGGTCTCGGTGGCCTTCTTCCTGGCGCAGCTGGACGCGCTGGTGGTCACCGTCGCGATCCCGCGGATCCGCGAGCAGCTCGGCGCCTCGCTCGGCGAGGCGGTCTGGGCGCTCAGCGGCTACCTCCTCGCGCTGGCCGCCGGGCTGATCACCGGCGGGCGGCTGGGCGACCAGTTCGGGCACCGCCGGGTCTTCCTGACCGGGCTGGCGGTCTTCACCGTCGCCAGCCTGGCCTGCGGGGCGGCCCGGTCGCCGGGCCAGCTGATCGCGGCCCGGGTGCTCCAGGGCGTCGGCGCGGCCCTGTTCTCCCCGCAGACCATGGCGATGCTGGTGCGGCACTTCCCGGCCGAGCGCCGCGGTACGGCCTTCGGGGTCCGGGGCGCGGTCGGCGGCGTCGCCGCGGTGGCGGCACCGGTGGTGGGCGGCGTGCTGGTCGGCGCGCTCGACTGGCGGTGGGTCTTCCTGGTGAACGTCCCGGTCGGGGTGGCCGCGATGGTGCTGGGGCGGCTGGCGATCCCGGACGCCCGGCCGACCGGCGGGCAGCGGCCGGACCTGCCGGGGGCGGCGCTCGCGGCGTCCGCGCTGCTCTGCCTGAGCTTCGCGGTCACCCAGGGCGCGCAGTACCGGTGGAGCGGCTGGATCTGGGCGCTGTTCGCGGCCGGGGCCGCGCTGTCGGCCGGCTTCGTGGCGCAGCAGCGGCGACGGCAGGAGCACGCGCCCCTGGTGCCGTTCGCGCTCTTCGCCGACCGGGCCTTCACCCGGATGACCGCCTGCGGGGCGGTCGTCGCCACCACGGTGACCGGGCTGGTGGTGCTGCTGTCGATCTACTTCCAGTCGGTGGCGGGCTACGGCGCGCTGCTGGCCGGGCTGGTCCTGGTGCCGGCCTCGGCCTGTTCGATGCTCCTCAATCCGGTGGCCGGCCGGCTCTCGGGCAGGGTCGAGGGCAGGCTGCTGGTGCTCGGCGGGCTCGGCGCGACCGTGGCGGGCATGCTGTGGGCCGCCGCCGCGATGCGCACCGGCGCGCGGTGGCCGGAGTTCGTGGCACCGATGTGCGTGATCGGGGCCGGCAACGCCTTCCTGCTCACGCCGCTGGTGACCGCCGCACTGCACGACGTGCCCGCCCGGCTGAGCGGAGCCGCCTCCGGGGTGCTCGGCACGGCCATGCAGGTCGGTTCGATGGCCGGCGCCGCCGTCGTCGGACCGCTCGTCCGGACCACGCCGTCCGCCGGTTCGGTACGGCTCGCGCTGGTCCTCCTCGCCTCCGCGGCGTCCGTCGGCGGGCTGGCCTTCCTGGCCGCCCGGACGACGCCGCGGGTCCTCGTCGGCAGCGGATCCCCGGAGAGGGGGTGAACACCATGAAGAAGCGCACCGTCCAGAACGACAGCACCGCCGAGAGCGGCCGCTGGATGATCCACGCGGCCCCGGCCGCCCAGCGGTGAGACCGGCAAGGCCCGGCCACCCGCACCACGCCGCTGGTCCCGGTCCACGACGGATCCCCGGAGAGGGGGTGAACACCATGAAGAAGCGCACCGTCCAGAACGACAGCACCGCCGAGAGCGGCCGCTGGATGATCCACGCGGCCCCG
>NZ_JBIUYD010000005.1:321509-343638 GCF_044744345.1 Kitasatospora sp. NPDC087315
CGGCCGCCCAGCGGTGACACCGGCAAGGCCCGGCCACCCGCTCCACGCCGCCGGCCCCGGTCCGCGGCGGATCCCCGGAAAGGAGGTGAACACCATGAAGAAGCGCACCGTCCAGAACGACAGCACCGCCGAGAGCGGCCGCTGGATGATCCACGCGGCCCCGGCCGCCCAGCGATGACACGAACGAACCGGATGTCGCTTCCCGGGGCCCGGAGCCGTGCCGGGCCCCGGGAGCGGCGCCGACTCGACCTGGAGGAACAGGCGATGAAGATCCTGCTCGTGAACATGCCGTGGGGGTCGATCGAGGTCCCCTCCCTCGCGCTGGGGATCCTGCGCACGGCCGCCGAGTCCGGTGGCCACGAGGTCCAGGTCCGGCACGCGAACCTGGACTTCGTCGACTGGGTCGTCGGGCGGACGGCGTTCGGCCTCGGCGACTACACCTACTACTCGACCTCCTCGTACTTCCAGGGCGCCGGCGACTGGGTCTTCTCCAGCGCCCTGTACGACCGGCCCGGCGACGTCGACGCCTTCTCGGCCTTCCTCGCCGCCAACGGCGCCGGGGCGGCGGAGATCGCCATGACCACCACCCTGCACGGGCTCGCGCCGGAGTTCACGGCCCGGCTCGCCACCGACCTGGCCGGGGAACGGCCGGACGTCGTCGGCTTCACCACCACCTTCCAGCAGAACACCGCGAGCCTGGCCGCCGCCCGGCTGCTCAAGCGGCTGTCGCCGGGCACCCGCATCGTGTTCGGCGGCGCCAACTGCGACGGCGAGATGGGCGCGGCGCTGCACCGGAGCTTCCCGTTCGTCGACCACGTCGTCCGGGGCGAGGGGGAGACGGCGTTCCCGGCCCTGCTGGCCGCCCTCGCCGAGGACGACCCGGGGACCGCCGGGGCTTCCAGGACTTCCAGGACTTCCGCGGCTTCCGCGGCTTCCGGGGACGACACGCTCGCGGGCATCCCCGGACTCTGCTGGCGGGACGGCTCCGGCACCTCCCGGGCGAACCCGATGTCCCGCCGCCCGCTGGCGCCCGGCCAGATCCTGGCCCCCGCCTACGACGGCTTCTTCGAACGGCTGGACGCCTCCCCGGCGGCGCGCTGGGTGCAGCCGAAGCTGCTCGTCGAGGGCTCCCGCGGCTGCTGGTGGGGCGAGAAGCACCACTGCACCTTCTGCGGGCTCAACGGCTCGTTCATGGAGTTCCGCAGCAAGAGCCCCGACCGCTTCTACGACGAGGTGACCGGGCTGGCCGAGCGCCACCAGGTGCTGGACTTCGTGGTGGTCGACAACATCCTGGACATGGGCTACTTCGACACCGTGCTGCGCCGGCTGGCCGAGTCGGACCACGACATCCGGCTGCACTTCGAGGTGAAGTCCAACCTGCGCCGCCACCAGTTCCAGCTGCTCGGCGAGGCGGGCGCGGTGATGGTGCAGCCGGGGATCGAGAGCCTCAGCACCCCGGTGCTGCGGCTGATGGACAAGGGCGTGACCGGCTGCCAGAACGTCCGCGCGCTGCGCGACGCGCAGAGCGCCGGGGTCAGCTCCTGCTGGAACTACCTGTACGGCTTCCCCGGCGAGGCGGACCAGGACTACCGGGCGGTCATCCGCCAGATCCCGCTGCTGCACCACCTCGAACCGCCGGCCGGGGCGTCCCGGATCGCGATCGAGCGGTTCAGCCCGTACTTCGACAAGCCCGAACTCGGCTTCCCCGACCTGCGACCGGCCCAGCAGTACGCCGAGATCTACCGGCTGCCGGAGAACGAACTCACCGACCTGGCCTATCTGTTCTCCGCCGCGCCGCAGGGCATCGACGAGCCGCTGGCCGCCGAGCTGTCGGCGGCGATCGACACCTGGCACCAGCGGTACCCGGCGAGCCGCCTCACCTACCAGGACCTGGGCACCCGGATCGTGCTGCTCAGCCGCCGGCAGGCCTACGACTGGACGGTCCTCGAACTGTCCTCGCCCGAGCGGCTCGCCCTGTTCCGCCTGCTCGACCAGCCCCGCGGCCTCGCGACGCTGACGGCCAGGGCGGGCACCGACGAGCCCACCGTACGGGCGGTGCTGGACGACTGGATCCGGCGGGGCCTGGTCTTCCAGGAGAACGACACCTTCATCCAGGTGGCCGTCGAGGCCGGCAGCCAGGTGCTGTTCCGGCTGGACGACGCCCGGCCCGGCGAGGAGAAGTCCGCAGAGCAGAACGAGCAGCAGGAGGCACGCCATGCCGTCGCAGTTGGCTGAACCGCCGAGCCCGGCCATCACCGTCGAGGCCTGGCGCGACCACGACCCGGCCGCCCGGGCCCTGCCCGGCATGGCGCTGGGCCGGCTGGAGCTGGCCGACGCCGCCCGGCCGGACGCCGAACGCCTGTACCGCGCGGGTGCGCGGCACGTCCGCCTCCCGCACCCCGTCGACCTGTGCGCCGCGACGGCGGGCCCGGAGTCCGCGCGGGCCCTCCTGCTGCTGCGCGAACTGACCGGCCGCGGCCTCGCGGTGGACTGGGTCGCCCGCTGCGCCGACGGCTGCGCGGCGGACGGCGCCCTCGGCCACCTCTACCCGCCGAGCCGGATCGAGGGCGCGCCGCCGCAGGCCGCCGGGGCCTGGCGCGCCGGGTACTTCCCGGCCAGGTGCGTCTACCGGCACGGGCCTGGCTTCATCGAGGTCAGGGACCGCCGCTTCGGCCCGCTCGACCTGTTCACCATCGACGAGCCCCACTTCCTCACCGCCGTGGCCGGGTTGCTGGAGGGATCACCCACCGACACCGTGCCCGACGACGTCCGCGCGGAGCTCGCCGACGCCCGGCTGATCGCCGAACACGCCGGCCGGCTCTGGTGGCTGCCGACCCGCCCCTACCGCTGGCCCCTCGGCTCGCTCGGCCTCTGACCCCGGCGCGCAGGCCCGCCCGGCCCTGCGCCGTCAGTCCAGGCTTCGCCACCCGACCCGGACACCCAGCCCCGCGAAGATCCTCAACTCCTTTTGCTTGCACTTGACTTGACGATGCATCAGGCTCAGGGGAAGGGGGCACCACCGGAGGGGGAACCGAACAGATGAGTCCAGGCCGTCGTCTTCGCCACGCCTGCGCCGTTCTCGGCCTGGCCACCGCCCTGTCGATCGGCGCCGGTGGGGTGTTTCCCGCCTCGGCCGCCGGCCCGGAGGGTGTCGTCCGGGGCGCCGGGTCGCCGAACGCCGTCCCGGGCAGCTACCTGGTCGTCCTCAAGGAGCAGGCCGGAGCGGGCGGTTCGCTCCGGAGCGCGGCCCAGGCGCTCGCCCGCTCGTACGGCGGAACGGTCCGGCGGACGTACGACGCGGCGCTGCACGGGTTCGCCGCCGACCTCTCCGCGCGGCAGGCCCGCCGGCTGGCGGCGGACCCGTCGGTCGCCCTGGTCTCGCAGAACCGCCGGGTGCGGGCCGACGACACCCAGCCCGATCCGGAGTCCTGGGGGCTGGACCGGATCGACCACCGGCGGCTCCCGCTCGACCGGCGGTACGACTACCCGGCCACGGCGGGCCGGGGCGTGACCGCGTACATCGTCGACACCGGCGTCCGGGTCACCCAGGAGGAGTTCGAGGGCCGGGCCTCCAACGGCTTCGACGCCATCGACGGGGACAACGTGGCGCAGGACGAGCACGGCCACGGCACCCATGTGGCCGGAACGGTGGCGGGCAGCACCTTCGGGGCCGCGAAGGCCGCGTCCATCGTCGCCGTCCGGGTCCTCGACGACAGCGGATACGGCACCACCGAGCAGGTCGTCGCCGGGATCGACTGGGTGACCGGGCACGCCGTCAAGCCGGCGGTGGTCAACCTGAGCCTGGGCGGCGAGCCGGACGAAGTCCTGGACGCGGCGGTACGCAACTCGATCGCCTCGGGCCTCACCTACGCCGTGGCCGCCGGGAACGACGGCACGGACGCCTCCCAGCACTCCCCCGCCCGGGTGCCCACCGCCCTGACGGTCGGGGCCACCGACCAGGACGACGTCCGCGCGTCCTTCTCCAACTACGGCCCGCTGGTGGACCTCTTCGCACCCGGCGTGGACATCGTCTCGGCCCTGAGCTGGGTCGACGTCGGCGGGATCGGCACCACCATGTCGGGCACCTCGATGGCCACCCCGCATGTGACCGCTGCGGCCGCGCTCCACCTCGCCACCCACCCGGCCGCCACCCCGGCCCAGGTGGCGGCGGCGCTCACCGCCGCGGCGACCACCGGCTCGGTCCAGGACGCGGGCCCCGGCTCGCCCGACCGGCTGCTCTACACCGGCACCGCGCCGGTGCGGGCGCCCGGGCCGCTCTTCACCAACGGCACCGACGTCGCCATCGACGGCACCGTCGAGTCCGCGATCACCGTCACCGGAGTGCCCGGGCACGCGCCCGCCGACCTGGACGTCCGCCTCGCCATCAAGCACGGCTGGCGCGGGGACCTCACGATCGACCTGATCGCCCCGGACGGCACGGCGTACCGGCTGCGGGACGAGGACATCGCGGACGGCCGCCCGGACCTCACCGCCCTCTACGGCGTGGACGCCTCCGCCCGGACGGCCAACGGGGTGTGGAAGCTGCGGGCGACCGACCGCTACGGCTACTTCCCCGGCTTCATCGACAGCTGGTCCCTGCGGTTCTGACGGTCCCGCCCGGCCCCGACACCCGGGGCCGGGCGGGACCGCGCCCTCGCGACACTCCGACCTCGCGACACTCCGACCGAATGCGAAAACCGCCGCGCCGAAGACGGGCGGCGGCGAAAAGTCGCCAAAAAACGCAGAAAGGCCGCTTCCACCGCTCTCGGCGGAAACGACCTCAGACCCGTGCGAACACCGGTCGAGACGGCGACCCCACACCCCCACCGCTCCCCGCCCGGGCGATCCCTGTGTCCTTCCCGCCCTGAGGGCCGGGTGAGGGCTTCACGATCGCGAGCCGCGAAATCGGGTCTCCTGCTTCAAGTAGCCCCATATCCACCTCCGCCCGGTCGACCTGCCGGCTATTGATCCCGGCACAATCCAGGATACTCCGCGCGGCCGCCATTCGGTCGGCCTTTCCGGCGCGGCACCGCGCACAACTCCACCGCGCACACTCCGCTGTGCGCAACGCACAGAAAACGGCCCACCCGCCACAATTCCTCCGCGCGATCCGGAAAGGCGCCCGACAACGGGCACCCGGCCCCGGCGGCCCACCGACGACCCGCGAACCCGCCATCCCTCCGGCACGGGACCCGTCGATCACAATGAGCGATGTGACGGATACACAGCGGGGCGACACTCACGGCGGCGAGCGGGAGAGCGGCGCGCCCAGCCCGTCCGCGCTGCTGCCGACCCTGGACGAGGAGCAGTTGCGGGTGCTGCGCCGGGTCGGCGAGCAGTGGGACCGGGTGGCGGGCGATCCCGAGGCATGGCAGCGCGCCCTGCCGGTCGACCCGGACCTGGGCCGCTACCCCACCGAGGTCCGGCCGGCCAGGTTCGGCCGGTTCGTGCCGATCCCCCCGCTCGACGGCGGGCCGGCCACCGCCGTCGAGGCGACCGAGGACGCCGATGCCGTCCCGTTCTCGCCGCTCGGCCGGGCCGGCTCCCGGCTGCGGCGCGCGCTGTTCGGGGCTCCGCTCAGGAGCACCGCGATCGCCCACGAGCGGATGCGCAAACTGGTGGCGCTGCCGGTGCTCTCCGCCGACGCGCTGTCCTCCGTCGCCTACGGCCCGGAGGCGATGCTGGCGGTCCTCGTCCTCGGCGGCGCGGCCGGGCTGCGCTACGCCCTGCCGGTCGCCGCGACCATCGCCTTCCTGATGCTGGCGGTGGGAGTGTCGTACCGTCAGACGATCCGCGCCTATCCGCACGGCGGCGGCTCGTACGTCGTCGCCGGCGACAACCTCGGCCGGCTGCCGGGGCTGGTGGCCGCCGCCGGGCTGATGACCGACTACATCCTGACCGTCGCCGTCTCGATCGCCGCGGGCGTCGAGGCGATCACCTCCGCGATCCCGTCCCTCACCCCCGACATCGTCCCGATCGGTGTCGGGGTGATCGCCCTGCTGCTCGCCGGCAACCTGCGCGGCATCCGGCAGGCGGGCGTGCTCTTCGCGGCCCCCACCTACGCCTTCATCGCCGCCGTCCTCGCCCTGGTCTGCGTCGGCCTCTACGACGCCGGCGGGCGTGGCTTCCACCCGACGCCGACGCCCACGCTGACGGCGACCGAGGGCCTCGGCGTGCTGCTGGTGCTCCGGTCGTTCGCCTCCGGCTCCACCGCGATGACCGGCATCGAGGCGATCTCCAACGCCGTCCCGGCCTTCACCCCCGTCACCTGGCGCAACGCCCGGACCACGCTGACCTGGATGGTCGGCCTGCTGATCGCCATGTTCGCGGGCATCATCGCGCTGATCCGGCTCGACGGCATCGTGCCCAGCGGCACCGAGACGGTCCTCTCCCAACTCGCCCACCGCAGCTTCGGGAACGGGGTCCTGTACGTGCTCACGCAGGCGGCGACCGCGGCGATCCTGCTGCTCGCGGCGAACACCGCCTACAACGACTTCCCCCGGGTGCTGTTCCTGCTGGCCCGCGACCACCACGCGCCGCGGCTCTTCCTCCGGCTCGGCGACCGCCTCGCCTTCAGCAACGGGATCCTTCTGCTCTCGGCCGCGGCGACGCTGATCTTCGTCGCGTTCGGCGGCCGGACGGCACCGCTGATCCCGCTGTTCGCCGTCGGGGTCTTCCTCGCCTTCACGCTGTCGCAGGCCGGCATGGTGGTGCACTGGTGGCGCCTGCGCGACCGGCACTGGCGCAAGAGCCTGTTCTTCAACGCCACCGGCTGTCTGCTGTCGGCGGTCGTCTTCATCACCGCGGGGGTCACCAAGTTCACCGAGGGCGCCTGGGTCGCCGTGCTCGCCGTCGGGCTCTTCCTGTTCGTCGCCCTGCGCATCCGGCACCACTACGAGCAGGTCGCCGAGGCCGTCGCGCTGCATCCGCACGCCGTAGAGGTGCCCTGGCGGACCCTCGCCCCGCAGGCCGGCGGGCAGCCGGCCGAACCGGGCCCGCCGCGCGGAGCCGGCCCGGCGGCGGAGGGCGAGGAGGAGAACAGGGCGGCGGAGGACGAGGAGGCGCCCGAGGAGATCCGCCACCTGGCCGTCGTGCCGGTCGCCGCCCTGGACCTCCCCGGCATGCGCGCCCTGGCCTACGCCGCCTCCCTCCAGCAGCCCGTCCTGGCCGTCCACGTCAGTCCCACCGAGGAGGAGGCCGAGCGCTTCCGCGGGTACTGGCGGCTGTGGGGCGACCACCTGCCGCTGGAGGTCATGCTCTCCCCGTACCGCGCGATCGTCGCACCGCTCGTCAACTACCTGGAGGCCCTGCACCGCCAGCGCCCCGACGTCACCCTGACCGTCATCCTCCCGGAGCTCGTCGTCCGGCACTGGTGGCACCGCGTCCTGCACAACCAGCTCGCCGGGCGGCTGCGCCGGGCGCTGCGGAATCTCCCAAAGGTCGTGGTCACCACCGTCCCCTTCCATGTGCGGCCCCGGTCTGTCCGGCCGGGGCCGCACATGCCGAGGGGCCCGCACCGCGCGTGAACGCGGTACGGGCCCCTCGCCGCCGGGCGGGTGGCCCGGTGGAAAGCTCGCTGCCGAAAGGACTACAGCGGGCGGATGTTCTCGGCCTGCGGGCCCTTCTGGCCCTGGGTGAGGTCGAACTCGACCTTCTGGCCCTCAAGCAGCTCGCGGAAACCGCTCGCAGCGATGTTCGAGTAGTGGGCGAAGACGTCGGCGCCGCCGCCGTCCTGCTCGATGAAGCCGAAGCCCTTTTCCGCGTTGAACCACTTCACGGTGCCAGTAGCCATAATAATTTCTCCTTCAAAGGACTGTTCGAAATCCGCACTGTGCGGATATCGAGTCGCCGCGATGAGGACCCGTCCCGGGAAACGACCGGGAAACAAAAATGCGCCTGCGAGGCATCAGCAGGCGCACACAGAGTTCATGGGAACCAAAACTGCAACTACCACGACTGTAGCAGGGTTCGGGCCCGAACGGCGTTTTTCGTGCGCCGGCCGGGTAGGACGCGGGTTCGACCGCCACGGACCGTCACGGACCTCCGCCGGACCGCCACCGGGCTGCCGGCGGACCTCCGCGGGGCCCGCCGCCGGTGCCGGTGCGGGCCACGACCGCCCCCACCGGGTGCCGAAGACACGCCGAGCCGCCGAAAATCGATGCCCAGACACGGTCCAGAACCCCGAAGTTGGGCGCATACTGGCCAGGATGACGAAATCAACCTCACCCCGGCGCCCCCTACCCACCAGTCCCTTCCGCCCAACCCCTCCGGAGCCACTCAAAGAGTTCGCCGTCGGAGACCGGGTCTCCCATGACCAGTTCGGCCTGGGCCGGACCATCGCCGTCGAGGGCGACGGCCAGACCGCCGTCCTCGTCGACTTCGGCTCGCACCAGCAGCGCATCACCCAGCCCTACTCCAAGCTCTTCAAGCTCTAAGGCGCCTGCTACGGCAGGGGTGCCGAGGTCGTCGTGAACGGCCGGGACCCCGGGAGCGCACACGGCGCTTCCGGGGTCCCGGCCCGACCGGGTCTCAGGAGTGGGCTCCTCCCCGGGTCGAGACGGCGACGTACTGCACCCGCATCGGGTGACCGGGCTCCGTGGCCGGTCCCGCGGTCCCGCCGAGCGCGGCGGGCAGGTGGCCGCCGATCGCCACGTTCAGGATCAGGAACAGGCCGTGGTTCACCGCGCGGTCCCAGGTGGCCGCGTCCATCTGGGTGGCCGTCACCCGGTGGAACTCGCGCCCGTCGAGGTACCAGCGCACCTGTTCCGCGCCGGCCGTCAAGTCGACCTCCACCGCGTACGAGTGGAATCCCGTCCGGCAGTCGGGGCACGGCTGGTCCCCTGAACCGAGCCCCTGCGGCTCCTTGCAGGGCCCGCCGTCGAGCGTGCCGCAGTGCATCGTCCCGAAGACGGAGTCACGGCCGTTGACGGCCTCCATGATGTCCAGCTCGCCGATCGCCGGCCAGCCGGTGTAGCCGTCGCGCAGCGCGCCGCCGAGGGTCCAGAAGGCCGGCCAGTAGCCCGCCGCCGCGGGCCCGGTGACGTCGGGCAGGGCGATCGAGGCCTCGACCCGCATCACCCCTCCGGGCGGCGGCTTGAGGTCGGCCCGGCGGGACTCGATCCGGCCGGAGCTCCACTGACCGTTCTCCAGGGTGGGGACGATCTCCAGAACGCCCTTGCCGTCGAGGCGGACATTGGCGGTCGAGTCCGTCATCGTCTCGATCTCGCCGGTGCCCCACTGGGCCGCCGGGCAGCCCGGGTAGCAGGTGCCCAGGTCGTACTGCCAGTTCTCGGCCGAGGGGCGGCTGCCCGCCGGGCCGTCGAAGTCGTCCCGCAGGACCGTGGTCCAGCCGTCGGCGCCCGGGGCGGTGCGCGCGGGCACCGCCCCGGCCTCGGTGAGCAGCCGCTCCAGCCGGGGGGTGAGGACGACGGCCGCGACGTTGGTCAGGTGCGCGTCGTCGCGGTACAGCAGGATGCGCTCCAGGACGGCCGGGCAGCTGCGGCCCGAGCCGGGGCAGATGACCGAGTTCACCTCGACCGTCCGCACGCCGGGCAGCCGGCCGGCCGCGATCGCCCCGGCGAGCGGGTCCGGCCACTGGGCTCGGCCGCGGTCGAACTCGCAGGCGGCCGGGTGGTCGGTGTGTCCGGAGACGCAGGCCGGGATGTCCGTTCCGGGGATCGGGGTGTCCTGGAGGTAGACGATCGGCACGCCGAGCGCGCGCAGCGGCGTCAGCGTCTTCTCCCAGGCCTCCAGCAGCAGTTGCTGGTCGTCGGTGTAGCGGTTGAGCGAGGCCACCGCGATCAGCTTGGGCTTGGGGCCGTTCTGCAGCCGGGCCAGGCTGTTCGCCCGCCAGGTGTCGCACTCCCGGTACGTCCGACCCAACTGCGGGTTGACCACGGTCAGTTCCGGCAGCGGGCAGCCCTGCTTGACCAACTCCTCCAGCGCCCAGTGGCGTTCTGCCGCGATGGCCAGCATCGGGGAGAACCACTGGCCGGCGTGCGAGTCGCCGAGCAGGACGATCCGGTCCGGGCTGCTGGTCACGCCGAACAGGCAGGCCGGGCTGGTGGTGCTCTCCGGGGCGACCTCGCACTCGCCGTCCGGCGGGAAGTCCTTGCGGGCCTGGACGGCGTCCGGGACGACCGGACCGCCCTTGAGCGGCCCTGCGGTCCTGGCCAGCAGGGAGGTGCCGTCGGGCGAGCCGGGCGGCAGGCCCTGCAGGTCGACCGGGGCGGCCGGCCCGAGCAGCCGGAGCGTCCCGGTGCCGACGACCAGCGCCAGCACCACCGGGATGACGACCGCCGCGAGGCCCAGCGAGAGGCCCCGCCTGGGGAGTTCGGAGACGGTGCGGTTACGGCGCAGCGGCTGCTCGATCCAGCGCAGCGCCGCCATCGCGGGCAGCGCGGCCGCCACGGTCAGCGCGGTCCTGGCCGGCCAGCCGAGCGTCCCGAGCCGGGCCTCGGCGAGCACGAGCACCGGCCAGTGCCACAGGTAGAGGTTGTAGGAGAGGCGGCCGACGGCGCGCGGGGCCCGGGTGCCGAGCAGCCGGGCCACCCCGAAGCCGCCGCCGTTCGCGGCGGGGGCGCCGTCGCGGTCGGGCGTGCCCGCCAGGACGACCAGGGCGGTGGCGAGGGTCGGGACCAGCGCCGCGTACCCCGGGTAGGGGGTGGTGGCGTCGTACCGGACGACGCACCAGACGATCGCCAGCGCTCCGGCCCAGCCGCAGAGCAGGCGCAGCGGGCGCGGTCCGCGCAGCCGGTGCCAGGGCAGCAGCGCGAGCAGCGCCCCCACCCCGAACTGCCAGCCCCGGGACGGCGTGCCGAGGTACGCCAGCGAGACGGAGCCGTGCGTCCAGTGCAGCGACAGGGCGAAGGAGCCGACGGTCAGCAGCACGGCGACGGCGGTCAGCGCGAGCCGGACGGCCCGCTCGCGGCGGACCGCCCGGACCGCGAGGAACACGACCAGGGCCAGCAGCGGGCCCCAGAAGAGGTAGAACTGCTCCTCCACGGCCAGCGACCAGAAGTGCAGCAGCGGGCTCGGGTCCCGCCCGGCCGCCAGGTAGTCGGTCTGCTGGGCGACGAAGCGCCAGTTGGCGGCGGACAGCGCCGCCGCGAGGACGTCGTACTCCAGGTCGGTGCGGCGCAGCGGGACGGTGAGCCAGGCGCCGGCCAGTGCGACGGCGGCGAGCACCACGGCGGCGGAGGGCAGCAGGCGGCGGGCCCGGCGGGAGAAGAACTCCCCCAGCCGGATCCGTCCGGTGGTGACCGCCTCGCGCAGCAGCAGGCCGGTGATCAGGTAGCCGGATATGACGAAGAAGATGTCCACGCCGACGAATCCGCCGGCCAGGCCGGGGAGGGAGGCGTGGAAGGCGAGCACCGCGAGCACCGCCACCGCGCGCAGGCCTTCGATGTCGGGGCGGAAGCCCGCGGAGCGGGGTGTCCGGCCCGGGGAGCCGGCGCCCGGGGTATCGGAGCCCCGGGAGCCGGAACCGCCGGGCGGGCGGCCGGGAATGGTGTAGGTCTCCGGACGGATCTCCGGAGCCACGGTCGAGTCCATCGGTGTGACGACCTTTCAACCCAGCCAGGGCAGCATCGGGCTGACCCAGCCGGAGGCGAGCAGGGCGGTGAGCACGAGAGTGGCGGTGGCGGCCAGCGCTTCGGGCCAGCGCCTGGGCAGCATGCCGCGACGGGCCTGGCGGGCGGCCCGCGCGTCGGCGCGTGCCGCGGCCCGGGCCGGGTCGGCGGGGCGCAGTTCGGCGACCAGGTCGCGGATCAGCGGGAGGCTGATCTGGCACTGCACCGCGAGGTACAGCCCGAGGCCCCAGTTGGGCAGCCAGCCGTTGCGGGCGACGGCCAGGGCGAGCCCGACGGCGGCGGCGCCCACGGAGACGCAGAGCCAGCCGAGCGAGACCAGGACGACCTGGCGGGCCAGGCCGCCGGGCTTGGCGCGGCCCGCGCCGGTGGGCACCCAGGCGGCGCTGCGGCCGCGCAGGGTGTGCCAGAAGGCGGCGCCGGCGGCCACGCTCATGAGGACGTTGGAGCGGATCACCTCGACCCGCCAGCGGGTCCGGCTGATCCGGGGCAGCAGGACGTGCCAGAGCCAGAGCGGGGCGAGCAGCGGGAGGACGTGCCAGGGCCGGATCTGGTCCGGGTACCAGAACATCATCACCAGCGGCGGCAGCGGGGCCGCGAAGATGTTGACGGCGGTGGTCAGGTAGCCGACGACGCCCTCGTAGAAGCAGAACCGCATCCGCCAGGGCGCGCGGATCCGCTTGAGGACGGGCGTGCCGAGCAGGTGCAGGTTGCCCATCGCCCAGCGGTACTGCTGGTTGACGAAGGACGCGAGGTTGTCGGGCGAGGTGCCCTTGGCGACCAGGACCGGCACGTAGAGGGTGCGGAACCCCTGCTCGTAGAGGGAGAGCCCGGTGAACAGGTCCTCGCTGTGGTCGAGTTTGGCGAAGCCGCCGGCGGCGTCGATCGCGGAGCGCCGGTAGACGGCGTTGCTGCCGCAGCAGATGGCGGCGTCGCTGGCGTCCCGGGAGGGCTGGATCCAGCGGAAGAACCACTCCTGGGCCGAACCGGCGGCGCGCTGGATCCAGCCCATCGTCTCGTCGGTGTCGAAGCACTGCGGGCTCTGCACGATGCCGATCCTGGGGTCGGCGAAGTACGGCACCAGGTGGCGCAGGAAGTCCGGCCGGGGCGCGAAGTCGGCGTCCAGGATGGCGATGTACTCGGCCTTGCTCCGGGTGAGCGCGTGGTTGAGGTTGCCGGCCTTCTTGAGGTGTCCGCGGTCGGGGCGGACGACGTACTCGAAGCCGTGCGCGGCCGCCAGTCCGGCGACCTCGGTGCGGTCGGCGTCGTCCAGGACCCAGACGGTCAGCGCGCCGGGCCAGTCGACGGCCGAGACCGCGCGGTAGGCGTTCTCCAGGACGTCGAGCGGCTCACCGCAGGTCGGCAGATAGAGGTCGACGGTCGGCAGTTCGGCCGGTTCCCAGGCGTTGACCAGCACCTCGTGCGACTGCCGGGTGAGCCGGCGCTGGCGCAGGCTGTTGACCGAGGACAGCGCGAGCGCGACGAGGTTGAGCACGAGGACGGCGAGAAAGGCCCACAGGGCCGGGGTCCGCAGCGAGAAGGTGAGCATGGTCGCCGCGGTGAACACGAAGGCGAGCGACGTGCAGATCAGCACCCAGCGGCGCTGTGGCCCGAAATACCAGTAGAGCTCCCGGTCGGAAGGTGGTTGAGGAAGGTGATGGATAGTCATGGGGCCCCCACAGCCGCGTGTCTGACAGCATCCTGGGGCCACCGTACCGCAATTGGTATAGACCATTGGACCATGGACCAGGGCCGGAAGTCCCCGGCACCGCGACCGCCCACACTCCGTGATCATTTCACCGTCCGGACCGGTGCCCGGCGGGAATCAGCAGGTCGCGCGGGGGTTAACAGTCGTCCAACTTCCCTGCGGGGCCGCCCCGCGGGCCGCAGCGGCGGGGCCGGGACCTGACGCTCGGTAATGAGCGGACAAGTCGTCAAAGCGAGTTCGTCCGGGGGGAGGCGGGCCAAGGACGGCGTGGCGGACCGGCACGCCCTGCACGGACCGGCCGGGCGGCGGCGACCGGGCGGCAGAACGCACCGACGGGTCCCCGATCCGGGTGCCGGGATCTCCCGCGCCGGGGAATTCGGCCGGGCGGCCCGCTGACGGAGGCGAGCGGGCGGGCCCGGGAGCAGCGGTTCGAGCGGACTCCGTGGTGGCCGTCGGCAGCAACCCCACGCTGCCGACCCGAGGGGGGGCACCTCCCGCCCCGAGGTCGTGCTCCCGGAGAGCTACGGCACGCACGGCAGCTGCATGTCGATCGTCCTCGAAGCGGCCTGAGCCGTTCGAGGACGGGGGCCGCGTGAGACCACACGGCCGACGGCCCCGGCCCGACGGGCCCCGGAATCCGGGACCGTCGGGCCGGGGCCGCCGTACGTGTGCGGGCGGTCGCACCCGCACACGGTCACTTCGCCGCGAAGGCCTTCTCGATGTCCTGGACGACCTTCTCGACCGCGATCGGGCCGGAGCTGCTGCTCCACACCTGGCCGTCCACGCCCGCGACCTGGCCGTTCCCGACGGCCTTCAGCCGGGTGAAGGCGTCCTGCTTGCGGGCGGCCTCCAGGGCCTTCTCGCCCTCGGCGTTGAGGGTGGCGACGAAGATGCGGTCGGCGTCGGCCTTGCCCAGGTTCTCCAGCGACAGCGGGTCGGAGTGCGGCTGGGCGCCCAGGCCGTCGGCGATCGGCAGGGTGGTGGCGCCGGCCTTCTTGAGCATGGCACCCGGCATGTTGGCCGAGTTCATCACGATCGGGCCGTTCGGCATCCATCGCATGACCACGGCGGAGCCGGTCTTCCCCTCGCCGGCCTTCTCGGCGCGCTTGTCCAGGGCGTCGAGCTTGGTGTCCAGGTCGGCCTTGTGGCCCAGCGCCTCGCCGTAGACATCGAGCACCGCCCGCCAGTCGCCGGCCTTGGGCACGACGGTGGGCGCCACCGCGGAGAGCTGGTCGTACTGGGACTTCTCGATCCCGGCGGCGGTCAGGATCAGGTCCGGCTTGGTGTTCAGGATGGCCTCGATGTTGGGCTCCTTCACCGTGGCGACCAGCGGGATGCTCGCGGCGTCCAGGTAGGCGGGCGCGGTGTTGCCGCCGCGGCTGGCGCTGGTGCCCACGGGGGTGACACCCAGGGAGAGCGCGGTGTCCAGGGGGGTGTCGCCGAGGGCGACGACCCGCTTGGGCTCGGCGGGCACCTCCACCGCACCGAAGGCGGTGGTGACGGAGCGGCGGCCGTCCTTGGCCGAGTCGCCACTGCCACCCGCGGAGTCCCCCGACCCTGAGGAGCCGCACGCGGTCAGGCCCAGGGAGAGGGCGCCGATCACGGCCGCGCCGAGGAGGGACTTCGTAAAGCGGGTGCCAAGCATGAGCGATCTCCGAGCAATGATAGTTTATGGACGAATCACTTGTGAGGTTAGCCTAACCATAGATCAGGCCCTGACGGGGAGGCCCGGTGTGACATTCCGATCAATCCTGCTGCGCGGTCTGCTGCCGGCCGGAGCGATACTGCTGGCCGCCGTTCTGGCGAGCCTGCTGCTCGGCGCCGGCGATGTCGGACCGTCCCGGGCCGCCGCCGCCCTGCTCGGCGGCGGCGACCCGGACTCCCGCTTCACCGTGTTCGACCTGCGACTGCCCCGCACCGCCGTGGCCCTCGCCGTCGGCGCCGCCCTCGGCGTAGCGGGCGCCGTCCTCCAGGCCGCCGCCCGCAACCCGCTGGCCGAACCGGGCCTGCTCGGGGTGAGCACCGGCGCCTCCTTCGCCGTGGTGGTGGCCATCGTGTCGGGCGCCAGCGCGGCCACCGTCGGCCCGTACGTCGCGGTGCTCGGCGCCGCCGCCGGCTGTCTGCTGGCCCTGGGCGCCGCCCGGCTGCGCGGCACCGGCGACGACCCGGTCCGGCTGGTCCTGGCCGGCGCCGCCTTCAGCGGACTGCTGACCGCCGGCTCCTCCGTCCTGCTGCTGGCCGACGCGCGGGCCGCCGACGAGATCCGCTTCTGGACCATCGGCTCGGTCGCCGGCCGCGGCACCGACCAACTCCTCTCCGTGCTGCCGATCCTGCTGCTCGGTCTGGTCCTGGCCGCGGCCGTCAGCCCGTCCCTGACCGCCCTCAGCCTCGGGGACGACGTCGCCACCGGCCTGGGCCACCGGCCCCGGCGGGCCCGCGCCCTCGCGATGACCGCCGTCGCCCTGCTGGTCGGCGCCGCCACCGCGGTGGCCGGCCCGGTCTCCTTCGTCGGTCTGGTCGTGCCCTTCGCCGCCCGCGCCCTGGTCGGCCCCGACCTGCGCCGCCTGCTCGCGGTGTCCGTCCTGCTGGGACCGGCCGTGGTGCTGGCCGCCGACGTCGCCTCCCGGCTGGTCGCCCGCCCCTACGAGATGCCCCTCGGCGTGATGACCGCCCTGTTCGGCGCACCCGTCCTGGTCGCCGTCGTCCGCTCGCACAGATTGCCCTCGCTGTGAAGACGCTCCCCGCCCCGGCCGCCCCCCGGCCGGCCGCCGTGTCCGCGCCGCCCCCCGGCACCCGGCTGATCGGGGTGCGCGGCCACTCGGTCCTCGTCCCCGTCCGCGCGCTGCTCGGCTGCACCGCGCTGCTGGCCGTCGCCGTCGCCGTCACCGCCGTCTATCTGGCGGTCGGTGAGACCGTCCTCAACCCGCTGGACGCCCTGCGCGCGGCCTTCGGCAACGGCTCCCCCCGCGACGTGCTGGTGGTGGAGAAGCTGCGGCTGCCCCGCGCCGAGGCCGGACTGGCCGTCGGCGCCGCCCTCGGCGCCGCGGGCTGTCTGCTGCAGAGCCTCGCCCAGAACCGGCTGGCCACCCCGGACACCATCGGCCTCAACGACGGCGCCACCGCCTTCGCCGTCGCCTCGGTCACCGGCACCGCCACCCAGCTGCTGCCCTCCGCCGCCGCCCTCACCGGCGCCACCACCGCCGCGGTGCTCGCCCTCGCGCTCGGCGGCGGCGCGGGCCGCAACGGCTACCGCTTCCTGGTGGTCGGTCTCGGGATCGGCGCGGTCTTCGGCGCCGTCACCGACCTGATGCTCTCCCGGGCCGCGATCGACTCCGCCAACGCCGCCTTCGCCTGGACGGTGGGCACCCTCAACAGCCGCGACGCCGACGCCGTCGGCTACCTGGGCATCGGCCTGCTGGTCTGCCTGCCGGTGGCCGTGCTGCTCGGCCGCCGGCTGGCCCTGCTCCGGTTCTCCGAGGCCGTCGCCACCGGGCTGGGCGTCCGGGTCCGCGGCCTGCGGATCGCCGTCCTGCTCACCGCCGTGGTCTGCGCGGGGCTGGCCGTGGCCGTCGCCGGACCGCTCGGCATGATCGCCCTGGCCGCCCCCGAGGCCGCCCGCCGGATCGCCGGACCGCGCTGCGCGGTCCCGGTCCTCACCTCGGCCGCCGCGGGCGCCGTCCTCGTGCTGCTCGCCGACCTGATCGGCCGCACCGCCCTGGCGCCGCTGGAGGTGCCGGTCGGTCTGGTCACCGCCGTCGTGGGCGGCCCCTACCTGCTGTGGCTGCTGCTCACCACCCGTACCCGGAGGACCGCATGACCGCCCCCACCGCCACCGACGCCGCTGCCGCTGCCGCTCCGGGTGCTCCGGGTGCTCCGGGCAGCACCGACAGCGGCACCGCCCCCCGGCTGGAGGCCAGCGCGCTCACCCTGGGCCACGACCGCACCACCGTGGTGCACGAACTCGACCTCCGGCTGCCGTCCCGGCAGGTGACCGTCATCGTCGGCCCCAACGGCTGCGGCAAGTCCACCCTGCTCAGTGGCCTGGCCCGCACCCTCGCCCCCCGCTCCGGCGCCGTCCTGCTGGACGGCAAGCCCCTGCCCTCGCTGTCCACCCGCGCGATCGCCCGCATCATCGGCCTGCTGCCGCAGTCCGCCACCGCCCCGGACGGGCTGACCGTCCGGGACCTGGTCCGCTACGGCCGCCAGCCGCACCAGGGGCTGCTGCGGCAGTGGTCCGCCGGCGACGCCGAGGCGGTGGAGCGCGCCCTGACCGCCGCCGACCTGCACGACCTGGCCGACCGCCCGCTGGACACCCTCTCCGGCGGGCAGCGGCAGCGCGCCTGGATCGCCATGGCCGTCGCCCAGGACACCGACATCCTGATGCTGGACGAACCCACCTCGGCCCTGGACATGGGCCACGCCCTGGAGGTGCTGGAGATGGTGCGCGGTCTGGCCGACCGAGGCCGCACCGTCATCCTCGTCCTGCACGACCTCACCACCGCCTGCCGCTACGCCGACCACATGGTCGCCATGCGCGACGGCCGGGTCGCGGCCCAGGGCGCGCCCCGCGACATCGTCACCCCCGACCTGGTGCGCGAGCTGTACGGGGTGGAGAGCGCGATCCTCACCGACCCGGTCCACGGCACACCCGTCGTCTGCCCCGTCGGCCTGGCCTCCCGCCCCACCGCCCCGACCGGCTGAGGGCCCGTCCGGCGGCGCCGTCCCGCTCCCCGCACAGCCCTGGCGATCTTGCCCGGGCTGTGCGGGGGCACCAGGGCGTGTCTGGCAATTCTCGGCGGATCAGCGTGCGGCGTTGGGGTGCGTGCATCGCAAGGCCGCCCCGCCCGCAGGCCGTGGCTGAGCCGGCGTGCCCGGAGCGGTGGGCAGGCCCCTCGGGCGAGGAGGGAGAGGCGCCCGTCCCCCACCGGGCCCCTCTCCCTCCTCTTGCCGGCTCCCGCCCTCTTGCCCGTGTCCGGCGCGCCCGGGCCCTGCGGAGCGGGGCGACGCGCACTCGCGGTGCGGGCCCCGGTCAGGCGCCGACGTAGGCCGCGAGGTGCTCGCCGGTGAGGGTGGAACGGGCGGCGACGAGGTCGGCGGGTGTGCCCTCGAAGACGATCCGGCCGCCGTCGTGACCGGCGCCGGGGCCGAGGTCGACGATCCAGTCGGCGTGCGCCATGACCGCCTGGTGGTGCTCGATGACGATGACCGACTTGCCGGAGTCGACGAGCCGGTCGAGCAGACCGAGCAGTTGCTCGACGTCGGCCAGGTGGAGGCCGGTGGTCGGCTCGTCGAGGACGTAGACGCCGCCCTTCTCGGTCATGTGGGTGGCCAGCTTGAGCCGCTGCCGCTCGCCGCCGGACAGCGTGGTGAGCGGCTGGCCGAGGCTGAGGTAGCCGAGCCCGACGTCGGCGAGCCGGCCGAGGATGGTGTGCGCGGCCGGCGTGCGCGCCTCGCCGGCGCCGAAGAACTCCTCGGCCTCGGTCACCGACATCGCGAGCACCTCGCTGATGTCGCGGCCCCCGAGGTGGTGGTCCAGCACCGACGCCTGGAACCGCTTCCCCTCGCACTCCTCGCAGACGGTGGCGACGCCGGCCATCATGGCCAGGTCGGTGTAGATGACACCGGCGCCGTTGCAACTGGGGCAGGCACCGGCGGAGTTGGCGCTGAACAGGGCCGGCTTCACACCGTTGGCCTTCGCGAACGCCTTGCGGATCGGGTCGAGCAGCCCGGTGTACGTCGCCGGGTTGCTCCGCCGCGAGCCGCGGATCGCGCCCTGGTCGACCGACACCACACCCGCGCCGGCCGGCCCCGAACCGCTGGCTGGCGACCCATTGGCCAGCGACCCGTGCACGAGCGAGCTCTTGCCGGAGCCGGCGACACCGGTCACCACGACAAGCACCCCGAGCGGTATGTCGACGTCGACGTCGCGCAGGTTGTGCGTCGTCGCGCCGCGGATCTCCAGCGTGCCGGTGGGCTTGCGCACCGTCTCCTTGAAGACGGCCCGGTCGTCGAGATGGCGGCCGGTGAGGGTGCCGCTGGCCCGCAGCCCCTCCACGGTGCCCTCGAAGCAGACGGAGCCGCCCGCCGCACCGGCGCCGGGACCGAGGTCGACGACATGGTCGGCGATCGCGATCGTCTCCGGCTTGTGCTCCACGACGAGCACCGTGTTGCCCTTGTCCCGCAGCCGCAGCAGCAGGGCGTTCATCCGCTGGATGTCATGGGGGTGCAGGCCCGTGGTGGGCTCGTCGAAGACGTAGGTCACATCGGTCAGCGAGGAGCCGAGGTGGCGGATCATCTTGACGCGCTGCGCCTCGCCGCCCGACAGCGTGCCCGACGGCCGGTCCAGCGAGAGGTAACCCAGCCCGATCTCCACGAACGAGTCGAGGGTCTGCTGCAAGGTGGCGAGCAGCGGCGCCACCGACGGCTCGTCGAGGCCGCAGACCCAGGTGGCGAGGTCGCTGATCTGCATCGCGCACGCGTCGGCGATGCCGACCCCGCCGATCAGCGACGACCGGGCCGCCTCGCTGAGCCGGGTGCCGCCGCACTCGGGGCAGGCCGTGAAGGTGACCGCCCGGTCCACGAACGCCCGGATGTGCGGCTGCATCGCCTCCCGGTCCTTGGCGAGGAATGACTTCTGGATCTTGGGTATCAGCCCCTCGTACGTGAGGTTGATGCCGTTGACCTTCACCTTGGTCGGCTCGCGGTGGAGGAAGTCCCGCAGCTCGGTCTCGGTGTAGTCGCGGATCGGCTTCTTCGGGTCGAGGAAGCCCGACTCGGTGAAGATCCGCACGGTCCAGTGGCCGTCCGTGGTGTAGCCGGGGACGGTGATCGCGCCCTCGGCGAGCGACTTGGAGTCGTCGAAGAGCTGGGTGAGGTCGATGTCGGAGACGGTGCCCCGGCCTTCGCAGCGCGGACACATGCCGCCGGTGCGGGTGAAGGTCTGCTTCACGGTCTTGGCGGCCCCGCGTTCGACCGTGATCGCACCGCTCGCCCGGACCGAGGGGACGTTGAAGGCGAACGCGCCGGGCGAGCCGATGTGCGGCTGCCCGAGCCGGCTGAAGAGGATGCGCAGCATCGCGTTGGCATCGGTGGCGGTGCCGACCGTGGAGCGGGGGTCGGCGCCCATCCGCTGCTGGTCGACGATGATCGCGGTGGTCAGCCCTTCGAGCACGTCGACCTCGGGCCGCGCCAGCGTCGGCATGAAGCCCTGCACGAAGGTGCTGTAGGTCTCGTTGATCAGCCGCTGCGACTCCGCGGCGATCGTGTCGAACACCAGGGAGCTCTTGCCCGAGCCGGAGACGCCGGTGAACACCGTCAGCCGGCGCTTCGGGAGCTCGACGCTGAGGTCCTTGAGGTTGTTCTCGCGCGCACCGTGCACGCGGATCAGATCGTGGCTGTCGGCACCGTGCAGCACAGGCGACTGCGGGTCCGTCCTCGTGGCCCTGCTCATCGTCTCTCCCTCTCTTACGCTCTCTTGCGCGAGGCCGCCTTCGCGGCTCCGTCGGCGTCGCCCGGCTCGATCCGGCCGGCTTCGCGCAGTACGTTCTTCTCCCCCGGCGGCGCGGTCGCGGCGGCGGTCCGCCGGCTGTCCGATCGGCGGTGGCGGCCGGCGGGGTCGGCCAGGGGTGGCGCGACCCCGGTCGGCTGACGCCGGCCGGGGTCGCTCCCAGCACAAGAACCAGGGCATCCACGCCTTCGGTCCGTGGCCCCTCCGGCGCCGACCACGCGGCGCGGGGTCCGCCGCAAGGGTAACGCCCGGTTCCCGGGGCCGGAGCCTACTGCTTGCGCGGCTGGCTGAAGCGGAGCATGTTACCGGAGGGGTCGCGGAAGGCGCAGTCGCGGACGCCGTACGGCTGGTCGATCGGCTCCTGCAGCACCTCGCCGCCCGCGGCGCTGATGCGCTCGAAGGTGGCGTCGCAGTCGTCGGTGCTGAAGATGACGCCGCGCAGCAGGCCCTTCGCCAGCAGCTCCGCCATGACGGCCTTGTCGGCGGACGAGGCGTTCGGGTTCGCGAGGGGCGGTTCGAGGACGATGTCCACATCGGGCTGCGACGGTGCGCCGACGGTCACCCAGCGCATCCCCTCGAACTTGACGTCGTTGCGCACCTCCAGGCCGAGAACGTCCCGGTAGAAGGCGAGCGCCCGGTCGTGGTCGTCAACGGCGATGAAGCACTGTGAAAGTCTGATGTTCATGCGCTTCACGCTACGGGCGGGGCACGCGTTTCGCTTCTCCATTCCTGACCGGTCGTGTGTGGATCTTGGCGATGCAGGCCGGGATGGCGGCGCCCTCGTCATGGCTGCGGGCCCGGTACGAGCTCGGGCTCTCGCCGACCAACTCGGTGAACCGCGAGCTGAACGACCCCAGCGATGTACAGCCGACCGCGAAGCAGACCTCCGTCACCGACAGGTCGCCGCGCCGCAGCAGCGCCTTGGCCCGCTCGATCCGGCGCGTCATCAGGTAGCTGTACGGCGTCTCCCCGAAGGCGGCGCGGAAGCTGCGGGAGAAATGGCCCGGCGACATGAGGGCGGTACGCGCCAGCGCCGGAACGTCGAGCGGCTCCGCGTAGTCACGGTCGATCAGGTCACGGGCACGGCGCAACCGGACAAGGTCCTCCAACGTCACACACCCACCATCCCACAGCGACCGTGCCCCGCGCGTGATGCCGTAAATACACAGCAATACACGGCCGTAAACGCAGAGAACCCCCACCCGGAATCGGGTGGGGGTTCTCTGGAATGATTGTTCGGCGGCGTCCTACTCTCCCACAGGGTCCCCCCTGCAGTACCATCGGCGCTGTGAGGCTTAGCTTCCGGGTTCGGAATGTAACCGGGCG
>NZ_JBIUYD010000006.1:0-145556 GCF_044744345.1 Kitasatospora sp. NPDC087315
ACGCCGACTACAACGCCGGCAAGTGGACCGCATGGGGCGAGGTCCCCGGCGGCGCCGGCGGCGTCAAGGCCATCACCGCCACCACCACCGGCTGAGCGGCCAACCCCGCAGCGGCCGGGGGTGATGTCCGGCTCCGGACATCACCCCCGGCCCGTCGGCGATCGACATCTGCTGTATGTCACGGGCGGCGCGCTCTGAGCGCGCCGCCCTGGTACCAAGCGATCGCCAGCTGTCGGCACGGGTGCCGACAGCTGGCGATCGCTTGGTACCTGAACAGGAAGGAATCTCGAGTTCAATGAAAATGTCTTCGATACCACGGGCCGGGCGGCGCAAAGTCGCCACCGGGCTCGTGGCCGGCAGCCTGTTGGTGGGGTTGCTGACGATTCCGGCGGCGGCGGCCGATGCCCCACCGGCGACAGGACCGGTCGCCGACCGGGTGAAGGCGGTGGCGGCGTGGCAGACCGGCGGGCCGGCCGTGCGCCGGGCCGCGGAGACCGCGCTGGCGGGCTCCGACGCGGACGTAACGGCGTTCGTGCTGACCGGCAGGGCCATCGCCGCGGAATACGACCTGCGGGCGCGCGTCGAGGAACTGATCGCGATCGCCGGTCCGGGGGTCCGCGAAGCCGCAACCGCCGCACTCGCAGGCCCTGCGGCCGGCCTGCAGACCTTCCTCGACAAGGGGATCCAGAACCCGTACGAGCACGACCAACGGGTGCTGCTGTCACAGATCATGTCGACCGGCAGCCCGGCGGTGCAGGACGCCGCGAACAAGGCGATGGCCGGCACGCTGGAGGACGTCACCCAGTTCCTGAACGTCGGTCAGTTCAACGCCAGGGAGCACGACGACCGGGTCAAGCTGTCCCAGCTGATGAACGCGGGCGGCCCGCAGGTGCAGCAGGCCGCCAACATCGCGATGGGCGGCGGCGCCGAGGACGTCCAGGACTTCCTGCGCTACGGCTACCAGACCGCCGCGGCCCACGACCAGGAAACCCTGACCGTCGCACAGCTGGCGGACCTGACGAAGAACGCCGCCGCCCAGGCCGGCGAGCAGGCGAGAATCGCCAGGGACGCGTCTGCCAAGGCGCTCCAGGCGACCGCGCTGGCCAAACAGGCGGCGGAGCGCGCCGCGGATGAGACCCGGGCCTCCCAGGCCGACGCCGCGAAGGCATCGAACGCGGCCGACCGGGCGGCGGACGCCGCCGTTCGGGCGGCCAAATCCGTCCAGGCGGCAACGACCGCGGCCAAGGCGGCGAACGAGGCCGCGCGGCAGGCAGCGGCCGCCACAGCCGACGCGGCGGCCGCCGCCATGAAGGCGGGCAAGGCCGCCACCCGGGCGCTGTCGGCGGCCGCCGGCGCCGCCGGCGACGCTCGTATGGCCGACCAGGCGCGCGCGGCGGCCGTCGCGGCCCGCAACGCCGCGGCCGACGCCCGCACCGCCGGCGAGGCCAGCGGCTGGGCGGAACGGGCATCGACCCAGGCCAAGTCAGCGGCGCTGGACGCCGAATCCGCGGGCGCCAACGCCGCTGCCGCCGCGCAGGCCTCCGCCGACGCGGCCGCTGCCTCGGGCGTCTCCGGGGACGCCGCGGACCGGGCCAGGAACGCAGCCGCCCGGGCCAGGAGCGCCGCCGCGGAAGCCAGCCGCGCGGCGAAGGCCACCACCAAGATCGCCGACGACGCCGCCGCGGCCGCCCGTGCGTCGAAGCAGGCCGCGAACTCCTCCGCCGCGCATGCCGACGCAGCGGCGGCGGCAGCGGAGGAGGCGGCCGCGCACGCCGGCGACTCGGCCAGAGCCGCCGCGACCGCGCAGGCCGCGGCCACCACTGCCGAGGCAGCCGCAGTGACCACGGAGAACGCGGCGAAGCAGGCCCACGACATCACGGCCATCGCCCGCGCCTCCGACCAGGAGCGCCTGGACGCGCAGCAGGCCGCCGAGGTGGCCATCGCGCAGCAGGCCTACCGGGACGAGGACCTGAAGAACCGAAGGGCGGCCTGGGAGGCCGGGAAAACGACCCAGCTCGCAGCCGACACCGAGCGGCTGATCTCCGAGGCCACTGCCGCCGGGGTGGACCAGAAGGCCGCGGTGGCCAAGGGCCGTCAGGCCGCGGTGCGGCTGCTGGACGCGGGCGGCCCCTGGGCCCAGACCGCGGCGCAGACCGCACTGGAGGGATCGGACGGCGCCGTCCTCGCGTTCCTCAGCTCCGACCTCGCGCAGGCCCGGGAACAGGACGACCGCGGCAGCGTCATGGGCATCGCCGAAGGATCCACGAACCTGGAGCACAAGCTCGCGGCCGAGACCGCCTCGGTGGGCACCGCCGCGCAGGTCCGCGACTTCCTGACCACCGGCGCCTACCCCGGCCAGGAACACGACGACCGGGTCCTGCTCTCACAGATCATGACCGCCGGCGGCCCCGGCGTGCAGGACGCCGCCAACACCGCCATGGGCGGCACCCACGCCGACGTCCGCGCGTTCCTGACCAAGGGTCAGTACATTGCGCGCGAACACGACAACCGGGTCCTGATCACCCAGGCCATCGCCTCCGGCGGCCCCGAGGTGAAGGCCGCCGCCCAGGCCGCCATGGCCGGCCCCGCCTCCGGCCTCAAGCCGTTCCTCGAAACCGGCCTGCCCCTGGCCCGCCAGCGCGACGCCTTCACCGCAGCACACGTCGCCACCATCAACTCCTACCTCGCCGCCATCGACGGCTCCGTCGCCCTGGCCCGCGAATACGCGGCCCAGGCCGCCCAGTCCTACGCCACCGCCCGCGGCGCCGCCAACGAAGCCGCCGGCTACGCCAACCAGGCCCAGGCCTCCGCCGCACAGGCCGCCGACTGGGCGACGAAGGCCGCCAACTCGGCCGCACAGGCCAAGGCCTCCGCCGACCAGGCAGCCGCCCACGCCAAGCAGGCCCGCACCGCAGCCGCAGCCGCGCAGGCATCGGCCCGAACCGCCGGCATCTCCGCGAACGCGGCAGCCGGATACGCCCAGCAGGCCAAGAAGTACGCGGCGACCGCAAAGACCGCCTCCGACGAGGCCCGGGCCTCAAAGATCGCCGCTGACAAGAGTGCCGCCGAGGCCGACCAGGCGGCGAAGGAGGCGCTGGCCGAGGTCGCGAAGAAGCAGCAGGCCGACACCGCCGAAGGCAAGATGCAGCACGAGACGGCCACCGTCGACAACAACGGCCGCGTCACCTACATCGACGTCATTCCCCGGCCCGACGTGAAGTACGAGAACGTCCGCGACACCATGGCCACGTGCGTCCTCAGTGACCCTCACCTGACGACGTCGAACGGCTATCCCGTCGCCCTCCCCAAGTCCAAGGCCTGGCACACCAACGCCGCAGGCGACTCCATCTGCACGATCACCGTCACGGTCAAGGTCACCGGCACCCACGACTACTTCCTCAAAACCTGCCCCGAGCCGAACCTCTCCATCGCCGCCTGCCAGGGCAAATACAGCACCTGGGACACCCTCCTCCTCCGCAGCGAGCCGATCAACTCCCAGTACGACACCACCGTCGACATCACAGAGTTCGACTACCGCACGAAGTACTCACCGCAGGGCGCCGCCAGCCGGTTCGTGGTGGACACCGTCACCAGTGACTTCGTCAACTGCTACAAGAGTCCCGGCGTCAACGCCTCCTGTGCCTGGGCCGCATCCAACTTCATCCCGTACAAAACCCTCCTCACAGGCGTCAAGGGCGTCGTCGCCTTCCGCTTCGCCCTCGAAACGGGTGTCGAGCTCGAACAGGCCAAGCTCGCGCTCCAGGCAACCCTCAACGGCTACAGCGACGCAGTCACCAGCAAACTGCTCGCCACCGCCGACGCCATCACCGCCTTCCGCAACACCCTCAAGGACGGCGTGGGCAGTGATGCAGCGCTCAAGGCCCTTCGCGATAACCGCAACATCGACCGAGGCCTGGTGCAACAGGCCGAATTTGAAGCCGAGATCGCGGACGGGGTCCGCACGTCGTGCCGGAACAACAGCTTCCCGGCCGGCACGAGCGTGATCATGTCCGACGGGACCAGCCGGGCCATCGAGACGGTGCGGGCAGGCGATCAGGTGCTGGCCACCGATCCCGCCACGGGTTCCACCGGGTCCCAGCCGGTGACCAGCACCTTCGGGCACCCCACCACCCGCCTGATCGACATCGACACCGAGCGCGAGGGCCGGATCACCAGCACGGCCGGACACCGCTTCTACGTCGACCGGGCCGGTTGGCGCGAGGTCTCCGACCTCCACGTCGGCGACGTCCTGGTCGGCAGCGACGGGTCGCACAACCTGGTGACCGGTCTCCACGAACGGACGGACGCCACCCAGGCGGTGTACGACCTCACCGTCGACGGCACGCACACCTTCTACGTGCGCGGGCCGCAGAACACCGGCAGCGGCATTCTCGTCCACAATTGCTTCGACCTGTGGGGCGACGAACTGGGCAGGAACCAGGACGCCCGCGCCCACACCATCAAGAAGCACGTGGCCCATGGCGCCTACGGCCCGAACGGCGAATTCGCAGGGGTCACGCCCGCAGAGGCGGCAGCGCTGACTACCGCCACCGACCCGAACGGGGTGTTCGCCGACCTCAGCATCGCTGAGGATGCACTGCGATCGGCCCTCGACAAGAGTCAGGACGCGCTTCGCACCTGGGGACAGCCGGGCCAGCCGGACTTCAAGGAGATCACCGTCGATGTCGATGTCATCAGGAGCGGCCAACGCCTGACCTCGTTGGGCAAGGTGTACCCTCCGGGTGGCAGTCTCGACGCTGCTGATGCTGGAACCAGGGTCAAGGTCCGGCTGCTGAGGGCGGACAAGCACAATGGCAAGAAGTGGATCATTGGTTCCATCTTCCCGCTGGGCCGGTGATGCGTGATGACTGAGAGATACGGCGGAGACGAGTTCGGGCTGCCTCACCTGGGGCAGGTGTTCCACCACAGCTGGCGGGACGAATGGGCCACCGAGGCGCAGGCACTGGCGTACTACGCCGACGGCATGCCGCCACACCTCGTCGAGGCGCTCCTCGTCGACGCTCTCCGGGTCGCCGCTCCAGCCGTGCCGACCTGGGTGTTCGAAACGCTCTGGGCGGTGGGAAGCGAGCGCCGCCTGGAGCTCAGGAACGAGGGGATCGACCCGCGCGACTGGATCCTCGAAGTCATCCGGCTGTGCCGGGAGCGACTCCGCGCGGAGGGCCTCACTCCCCCGGAAGAGGTACCGCCCAGCCCGTACCAGCACCTGACAGGAGCCGTCCTGGACGAGATCATGATCGTCACTCCCGGCCTCCTGGAGCTGGCACAGGACTCGTCCTGGAAGTCCATCCCCGGTGTGGTGCCCGCACTCAGCCACACCGTCCTCCACGCCTGCCCCGACCTGGCGTTCCGCTTCCTCCTGCGCGCGCTCACCTATGGACCGCAGATCACCCGGAAGCAATACGAGCGGTACATAGACCTCGGGCGTCGATTCGAGTACGGGGAACTCCTCGTCGGAGGTTACGAGCACCTGACGGTCTGAGACCGTCGACGGTCACGGGCGCGCAGTGGGTAAGGATCACGTACCCACTGCGCGCCCTTGCGGTTGCCTGACGGAGCCATCTACTCGTCGGCATGACGCTCAATACCATGGCCGACGCCGTCGGAAAGATCCTCGTCACGGCCGGGTGGGTCGTCGGCCGCAAAAGCGCATCGCCTTCAGATACCGCGTGAACCGGACGATCCGGAGTGGTCGGGTAGCCGGGTCACGTTGCCGTGACCCGGCCCCTCAGAACCGGACTTGCCCGATTTCCAGGCATCCGGCTCAAGCAAGCCCCGAGGGCTTCGCAGGTTGGTGTGGTTCGTTTGCCGTCGCCCGCGTGGTGCTGGCGGTGGCATTCGGAGTGCACGAGGCGGAGGTTGTTCCACTCGTCCGTGCCGCCGTCGCGCCGGTAGGTGAAATGATGCTTGTGGAGCATCTTCTTCGAGGCCGCGAACCAGTCGATCCGCTCGTGTGAGCTGTCCGGTTCGTACTCGGCTCCGGCGATCAGCGCTTGTTTGCAGAAGGGGCAGAGCCCCTGCTGCCGCACCGCCAGGACGAGACTGGCCTTGCCCATCGGCGGTGGCGCCTTGCATCGGCGGCGTTCCCTCCAGCGCTTGGTCGGGGTTGGGTCGTCCGGGGACGCTCCGCCCTTGACGAGTTGGTGGCGGACGATTCGTGTCCAGGCGAACTTGGGAAGGAATGCGCCGCTATCGCGGCTACCGAAAACCCATTTGTCCTGCAGCGTGCCGTCCCCGTCCTTGCCGCTCTCGCTGGACATCCCGGCGCCGATGTTCGCCGGCGGGTGGCGAGTTCTTTTGCGGGGGTGGCCACTGGACTGCCGGACGGGCCGGACATCCGCGCGCTCATCACGCTGACCCGCGACGAGGATCCGGAGGTCCGTAACCGGGCAACGTTCACGCTGGGCTTCCAGGTCGAAGTCGACAGCCCCGGGATCCGGGCCGCGCTCTGGGAGCGGACGACCGACGAGCATGCGGATACCCGGGAGGAAGGCATCCGTGGACTCGCCCGGCGGCATGACCGGCGCGTCGTCCCGCTGCTGGCCGAATTGCTCAACGACCCTACTGGCGCCCACGCCCTCACCTTCAGTGCGGCTCGGATCATGGGCATCCCCGAACTGCTGCCGGACCTACTGGAGTACGAGCCCGACGGCGCCGGAGTCACCGCCGCCGTCAACGCCTGCGACCCGGTGGAACGGGCCCGGTTGGATGCATCCGCCTGGGACCTGCTGTGCGCGCTTGACCGGCTCCGCCCCGACCTGGAGGCCTCTGTGCACATGGGGCGCTTCGACTCCGGTATCCGGCTTGGCCTCGGCGCCGGCTTCGCTTCACCGGGCTACGACGTCGAGGCGCTGCTCCGGCGGGCGGGCGGCGACCCCGCGCACGCTGCCGAACTGGTCGCGGCCGACCAGCCAAGGAGCCCCGGGCAGAGCAGCTGAGCCCTGGACCGGGGACACCCGGATCATCGTCCGGCGCGAGAACGCCCCACCCGGGGCACCCGGCTCTCCCTGTTCGACCTGGAGAAGGCCGCCGCACGTGGCCACACGGGCCGGGAACGCCGACCGTTCCTGACACCGCTACGAGCCCACGGGCAATCAGGACCACTACGGGCTCGACCAAGACCCACCGGGTGTCGGACAGATCGCCGCGGTACGACCTCCGCGTACACGGTCTTCACCAGCTGATGGTCAGCCTGGTGTGCGGGCGGGTGATGCGTGTTCCGGGGCCGAGCCGGTCGTCGGGGGTGGCGGCGGGGTGAGCGGTGACGGTGGGCTGGGCGGGGCGCTTCCGGCTCCAGTGGTGCAGGAGGTCTCCGGTGAGAGCGGCCAGCTTGTCGGCGTCCGGCCCGTAGGCGGCGATGCCGAGTTCGTCGGTGTCGTCGTCAACGGCTCGGGTGGTGAGGTAGGCGAAGGCCGCGCCTTGATGGAGGGCGGCGCCCGGCGTTCACCAGGACGGAGAGGGTCCGCCAGGCGGCGGCGTCCCGCCGCCGGGGCGCGGCGAAGGCCGACCCCACATGGGTCAACGGTCCCGCGCAGCGCGGGCAGATCCGCTGCCGTTCCCTGTCGTAGGGCTGCTTGTACGAGGCCCGGCAGGGCAGGCAGACGTACGAGGTCCTCGCGTGTGCCATGGCACCAGAGCATAGGCATCGCCCCGCGCCGAGTTCGACGGATATTTCGGGAGCTGCGGCCGGCCGCTCCGGAACTGGATGCGGTGCCGCACCACTCCGCGCCGATCCGGCCGACGCCACCGGCCTCACCCACGCCTTCGGCGACGCTCCGCGCCGACTGCGTCCACGCGGCACCGGCCACGACCCGGGCCGAATTGCCGTCGGCCTGGCGGTCGTGCCCGCAGACGGCGGCGAGGCGATCGCCGACCCGGTCCCTCCTTCGAGACCAGCCCGAAGTCTTCGGGGCGGTGGCCTCCAGCCCGTCGGCCCGGCGGCTGCCGGCCGGTATCGATACGGCTGCGCTGGGTGAAACGCGGAGACTAGGATCCCGTCAGGTCCATGTGACGAAGGGGAGTTTTTCTCATGGCGATGACGGCATCCGGGGGCGGCGTGGTAGGGATCATCACCACCGTCGCGGGCACGGGAGCACAGGGGCACGCCGGCGACGGCGGACCCGCGACCCGCGCACAGCTCAACGGGCCGGGCGGTATGGCGGTGGGTCCGCAGGGCGACCTCTACATCGCCGACACGGACAACCACCGGGTGCGCAGGGTGTCGGCGAGCGACGGGACCATCACCACCGTCGCGGGCACTGATGAGTGGACGAAGGATGACAACGGTGTACCCGCGACCCGGGCACGGCTCTTCCGGCCGTTCGGGGTGACGGTGGGTCCGCAGGGCGACCTCTACATCGCCGACACGAGCAACCACCGGGTACGCAGGGTGTCGGCGAGCGACCAGACCATCACCACCGTCGCGGGCATGGGAGCACAGGGGTACGCCGGCGACGGCGGACCCGCCACCCAGGCAGAACTCCACCGGCCGTTGGCGGTGGCGCTGAGCCCGCAGGGCGACCTCTACATCGCCGACGAGGACAACCAACGGGTGCGCAGGGTGTCGGCGAGCGACGGGACCATCACCACCGTCGCGGGCACCGGGAAGAGAGGGTACGGCGGCGACGGCGGACCCGCCACCCGGGCACAACTCAATTCGCCGACCGAGGTGGCGGTAGGTCCGCAGGGCGACCTCTACATCGTCGACCAGGGCAACCACCGGGTGCGCAGGGTATCGGCGAGCGACGGGACCATCACCACCGTCGCGGGCACCGGGAAGGAAGGACATGACGGCGACGGCGGACCCGCCACCCGGGCACAACTCAATTCGCCGGACGGGGTGGCGCTGAGCCCCCAGGGCGACCTCTACATCGCCGACGAGGGCAACCAACGGGTGCGCAGGGTGTCGGCGAGCGACGGGACCATCACCACCGTCGCGGGCACCGGGAAGGAAGGGCATGGCGGCGACGGCGGACCCGCCACCCGGGCACAACTCGATTCGCCGGCCGCGGTGGCGCTGAGCCCGCAGGGCGACCTCTACATCGCCGACGAAGTCGGCCATACCGTACGGAAGGTGACGTTCACCGCCGCGGCGCCGGCGCCCGCACCGGATCCCAGCGTGCCGAAGACCCGCGCGAACCTCTCAGGACTGGGGTCCTGCAACCACCAGAAGGCCGCGGCGGGCTCTGCCTTTAAGAAACGGCTCAAGGTGACCGCCACCGACGCCGCCGACGGCTCCCCCCTCCCGGGCCTGCCCGTCCTGTTCAGCCTCTCCGGCGGCACCGGCTCCCACTTCCCCGGCAACGCCACCAGCGCGGAGGCGGTCACCGACGCCCAGGGCACGGCAACAGCCCCCGCACTCACCGCAGGCCCCACCCCGGGCCCGGTGACCATCAGCATCGAAGCCCCCCACAACCCCGGTAGCAACCCGGCCCACTACCAAGCCGAAGTCACCCCTGCCTGACCCAGGGTCCGGCCCGAGGCCGGTGTCGCGGAGGACGCCGGTGCGGTGGTCCAGCTCTGGGAGAACACGGGAGGCCGCCCCCCTTACGCGGGGTGGCGGCCTCCTTGCACAGGACTCCGATAGGCGGTCAGGTCCGGGCAGAAATCGGAATCCCTTATGGCATTTAATCCATACGGACGTTTGCTTGCCCACTCCCCTGTTAGCGTCCGGCTTGTCAGCTTCTCAGCATCGAGAGAGTGAGTACGGACATGGGGGGAAAGCAATCCCGTCCCGGGCATCCGGGCAGTACCGCAGGGGCCGCCGGGGCGTCCACCGGATCGGCCGGCGCGGCCAACGCCGCGCCGACCGCACCCGACCAGGGTAAGGCCGTACCGCCCGGGAGCATCGTCGAGGGCGATGTGCGGTACGGGACGCTCAGTCAGGGGTTCAACCAGCGATTCAGCAGCGAGCCCGCGTACATCCGGCTGATCAAAAACGAAGACGATGCCGTGGCACAGCTGGACCTCGCGCTCAATGAGAAAAAGAAACTGCGGCCGACCGTCCGGGGCGGGGGGCACTGCTACGAGGGGTTCGTCGACAACACCGGGGGCGTCATCCTCGACCTCAGCACCATGAGGGGGGTGTACGAGAGTACGGACAAGTACAACCACAAGACGTACGTCGTCGAGGGTGGCGCGACCAACTGGGACGTCTACACCACCCTGTTCCGCAAGTACGGAGTCACCGTGCCGGCGGGCTCGTGCTACTCCGTCGGCGCGGGCGGCCACATCTGCGGCGGCGGGTACGGGCTGCTGTCCAGGAAGCACGGGCTGACGGTCGACCACCTCGTCCAGGTCGACGTCGTGACCGTGCAGGACGGCAAGAAGGCCACGGTGACGAGGGCCCACCGGAACGATCCCCCTGGCTCGTACGAGCGGGACCTCTTCTGGGCCCACACCGGGGGCGGCGGCGGGAACTTCGGGATCATCCTGCGCTACCACTTCACGCACGACCTCCCCAAGCCGCCGGAAAACGTCTGGATCAGCAGCATCGCCTGGCCCTGGAAGGACCTTCAGGAAAAGGACTTCAATAAGCTGCTGCAGAACTTCGGCAACTTCTTCGCCAAGCACAGCGGCACGGACGATGTCTACCAGGACCTGTTCTCGCTCCTCCACCTCACCCACAAGTCGAACGGGAACATCACCCTGGTGAGCCAGTGGAGCAACGAAGACCCCAAGCTCCTGGAGGCTTTCGTCGACGAAATCGAGAAGGGGATGAAAACCAAGTCGACCGTCCAGAGCTTCACCGCCGGCGGCTTCTACCTGCCTTACCCGGAAAAGCACCGTAAGATGCCGTGGTTCCAGGCCACCATGACACTCAACGGCTCCGGGGACAACCAGCGCGGGAAATACAAGTCGGCCTACCACCGCAAACCCTTCACCGACGCCCAGATCAAGGCCCTCTGGTCCTGGCTGACCCGGAGCCAGCCCCATATCGATCTCCAGCACACCCTGGTACAGATCGATTCGTACGGCTGCAAGATCAACGCGCGCAAGCCCGAGGACACGGCCGTCCCGCAACGCGACTCGATCATGAAGCTCCAGTACCAGACCTACTGGACGGACCCGGCCCACGACGACGCCCATCTCGGCTACCTGCGCAGCCTCTACGCCGACGTCTACAAGGACACCGGTGGCGTCCCGGAGGTCAACTCCCGTTCCGGCAGGGCGACCGACAAGTTTGTCGACATCACGACCGACGGAGCGTACGTCAACTACCCCGACACCGACCTCGGTCGGCGCGGTGACCCCGACCCCGCCTACCCGTACCTCTACTACGGCCAGAACTACGAACGCCTCCAGGAGATCAAGGAGCACTGGGACCCGGAGAACATCTTCCGCCACGCCCAGTCGATCACCAAGCCCAAGCCCAAGCCCAAGCACTGACGCGCCGCCGGCCCTCTACCTCCCCTGCGGAGGGGTGGAGGGCCGCTCCATGCCCGCGGTCCGTCCGCCACATCGTCAACCGCGGCTCCGATCAGCGGTTCCAGTGCCAGAACGGTTGGGCCGAGGACTCCCTGTGGGTCAGCGGGCAATAACAGCCGACAGCGCACGCCCCAGCGTGAGCCCCGGCGCGCGCTGACACGCTCACGCCCCCAACCCGCGCCTCACGCCAAGACGCGCGGCAGGGTCACCCCCACCCATTCCTCGGGCTGCGACAGATGCGGAGCGTGACCGGCACCCACGTACAGGTGCCGTTCCGCCTTCGGCAGAGTGAGGTCGATCATGTCCAGCACCTCGCCGTACATCGGCGCGCTGTCGTCGCTCTGCGTCAGCAGCGCGGGTTCCGTGTACCGGGCGAGCGCGTTCAGGTCCAGGTCCAGCGCGTCGGGGTCGCGCAGTTCGTCCAGGTACGTCGGCGCGTTCCGGATGTAGGTGTGCCGGATCGGCGCGGGCAGCTGCTCCCACGCCCCCGGGCCGAACGCGAGCGACTCCACGAACAGCTCGGCGGCCGCAGCTGACTCCGCCTGCTCCAGCAGCTCCCGCACGGCGTTGATCCGGTCCGCGAAGGCCGTGCCGATGGGCCGCAGAGTAGGGTCGGCGAGCAGCATCGACGTCCCCGGCGGCTCGTGCACGGCCAGGCCCCGCAGGAGGTCGGGACGGGCGGCGGCGAGCCGCAGCACGACCAGCGAGCCGTACGAGTCGCCGCAGACGAAGGCGGGCGCGAGGCCGAGCCCCTGGATCAGGCCGGCCAGGTCCGCCGCGTCCTCGTACACCGAACCCTGGGTGAGCAGGTCCTCGCTGCGGCTGTGCCCGCGCCGGTCGTAGGCGACCACGGTGGTCCGCTCGGCGAGTCCGGGCATGACACGCGCCCAGCTGTCGGCGTCGCTCCAGGAGCCGTGGACCAGCACCACCCCGGGCCCGGAGCCCCGGGCCTCGTAGTGCAGCGCCACCCCGTTCACCCTGATCTCGGCCATCACGGGCCTCCCGATCTCGTCGTGCTCCGGTCCTCCCCACCCACCAGCGTGGCACACCCGGACGGACCCGGGTGCGCCACGCTGAGGACCACGCCGGATGGGGTCAGATCAGCGGGCCGAACACCCCTCGCTCCCAGTGACCGAGCCAGGAGGCGGTGGCCGAGGGCTGGTCCTGGCCCTCCGTGGACTCGTCGTACGGCAGCACGGCGGTGGGCGCGAACCAGCCCTCGCCCGGGTCGATCCGCAGCCGCAGGACGCGCAGCGGGCGGCGGAGGGTGACGAAGAACCGCAGGTCGTTGGTGCGCGGGTGGTGGGTCTCGTACCGGTCGTGGAGGGTGCGGCAGATGGACTTGATGTCGGTGTCGGCGAGGAGCAGGTAGCGGCTGCCGGGTCCGAGGTTGACGCAGAGGCGTCGGCGGGCCGTCTCCCGGGCGGCGTACGGCAGGTTCTGGTGGTTGTCGACGTGCAGGCCGGGGCGCAGGCCGGTGTCGGCGCTGAGGTGGGTGGTGGGCTCGCCCGGCGGGTCGTCGGTCTCACCGAGGGTGACGGGGACGGGGTCACCGAGGGTGCCGACGAGCGCGGTGAGGGCATCCCGGCCGGTGACGGTCTCGGGGAGCCGGAACAGTTCGATGAGACCGCTGTCCCGGCTGAAGATGCTGGGCGCGAACCGCTCGGGGTAGCCGTCGGGGAGGGGTTCCCAGTGGCCGTCGGGCAGGACGGCGCAGGTCTCGTAACCGGGTTCGATGGCGAGTCTGCGGATACCCGCGATCTCACAGCGGGCGTGCAGGGCGGCGGGGTCGCGGAAGGCGATGGCGGCGGGGTGCATGGGGGTGTTTCTCCGGGCGATTCGAGGGGGTCAGCGGTCGGAGCTGCGGTGCAGAGGCTGGGGGTGGGGTTGGGGCTGGGCCTGGTACCGGTACTGGCGCCGGTGCCGGCGGTCGAGGAAGGTGTCCGACCAGCTGACGCCGCGCATCAGGGCGGCGGCGAGGGTCGTCCACCAGACGACGCGAGCGGTCGCGGGCTCGCCGGGGTCGACGAGGGCGGAGGCGACGAAGGCGGTCCCGAGGCTGAGGGCGAACACGACGGCGAGGGCGGCGAGTTCGGCGGCACTGGGGCGGCCGGTGGCCGGGCGGTCGGCGGTCGGACAGTCGGCGGTCGGGTGGCCGATGGTCCGACGGGCGGTGGGGGTGACCGGATGACCTTCGCGGGCGGCGTGATCACGTCCGGCGGTACTGCGGCGGTGCTTGGGACGGCGCCGGTGCTTGGGGCGGCAGTCCGTGGTCATGGCGTTCAACTCCTGAGTGGCGCCGGGCGGTTCTCCCCCTCGGCGAGCAGAACGCGCACCCACACGCGCTTGCCCGCACCGCGCCGTATGACCACTCCGAAGTCGAACGCCAGCTGTCGGACCAACTCGATCCCACGCCCGCCCTCGCCGAACCGGCGCGGGCGGCGTTCCTGGAGCGGCAGGTCGCAACGCGGGTCCCAGACCTCCAGGCGGCAGTCACCGCCGAACTCCTGGAGGTAGAGCCGGACTTCGCCCTGCCCCTGGCAGGCATGGACGATCGCGTTGGTCACGAGCTCGGAGACGATCAGGACGAGGTCGTCGACACGCTCGCCCTGCCACCCCCAGTCGGTGAGTCGCTGGTGGACCTGGTGGCGGGCGGTCCGGACCGAGCGGTCGTGCTCGGTGAGGATCGCCTCCCAGGTCTGGAGGACAGGTCTGCTCAAAGTGGACATGGTTCGCCCCTTCGCCTCGGTTGCGGGCGGAAATTGGCAGCACGCACGACGCGACGACGCCCCGTCAGGAGCGTGTCCGTGCGGTCACGTTGAGTGTGGGGCCTGGCTATTCGAAAACGCAACAAGAACGCCCTAGAAAATCGGTGGATCATGAAACCGGCTTGAGTCGAGCCGCCATCTCCGGCAAGACTGGTCGTCCACACCCGAAGGGAGAAGCCTCACTTGAGCACTGACCGGTCCGCGATCAGGCAGATCAGGCTCGGCGACGAGTTGCGCGCCTTGCGGCTGGAGAACAACAAGACCCTCATCGATGTAACAACAGGCCTGAAGGGTTGGAGTCCAGCTCGCCTCAGCAAGATGGAGCGGGCCGACCAGCCCGTCGGCCCAGCCGACCTGACTACGCTCCTGGACTACTACGGAGTCGCCGGCGCAGACCGCGAGTACTTCGAGAACTTGCTCGGGAGCGGTCCGTCGAGGCAGTGGTGGCGCGACCTCGACTATGCCGAGACCATCACCCCGGCCTTCGCGGAGTACCTCGCCCTCGAAGCGGACGCGTCGCACATACTGAACTACTTCCCCTCAGCGTTCCCCGGACTGGTCCAGACCGAGGGCTACGCAAAGGAGATGATCGCCGCAGGAGTCGACGCTCCCAACGAGGAGTTGGTCGAAGCAGGAGCCGAGGTTCGCATCCTCCGCCAGCGTCGACTGACAGAGGATCCGGTGCTCGATTTTGAGGCATACTTCGGCGAGGTCGCGCTGCTTGTTGCGGGTAACCAGGATGTGTTGGCCGGGCAGATTCAGCATGCAATCAAGGTGTCCCAGTACCCGAACATCGCACTACGCATGGTCCCGCTGAGCGCCGGGCGACCGGGCATCCTGGCCTCAGGAATTACCCTCATGCGCTTTCCGGACGACCTTGACAATGGCTTCGTCTTCGTCGAAGCCATCGGCGGTATGCTCCCCCGGAGAACGGGACGCGACGTGCGGCGGGCCGAGAGGATGTTTGCCCGCGTCAAGCAATTCGCGTTGTCGCCGGAAGACACCATCACCGCCCTTGAGCGCAGGTTGGAAGAGCTAACGTGAGCAAAGACCACGACCCCTACGACCACAGCCCCGCCGACGCCGACTGGACCAAGTCCCCCTTCTCTGCCGAGGGCAACGGCGACTGCGTGATCATCGCCCGCTTCCCCAACGGCGACGTCTGGCTCGGCGACGACAAGAACCCCACCCGCCCCCACCTCGCCTTCGACCACGCCGAATGGACCGCCTTCGTCCAGGCCATCGAAGCCCACTCCCCCAACTTCACCACCTGAACTGCACCAGCTGCACGGCCCTGCCCCCTCCGGGCAGGGCCATCGCGCGCGTAGGAGGAGATCCCGTGACCAAGAACCACGACCCCTACGACCACAACCCCGCCGACGCCCAGTGGACCAAGTCCCCCTTCTCTGCGGAGGACAACGGCAACTGCGTGATCATCGCCCGCTTCCCCAACGGCGACGTCTGGCTCGGCGACGACAAGCACCCCACCCGCCCCCACCTCGCCTTCGACCACACCCAATGGACCGCCTTCGTCCAGGCCATCGAAGCCCGCTCCCCCCACTTCACCCCCTGACCACCAGCACCGGTCAACAGCCGACCCACCTGATCTCCACGACGAGAACGACACACTGGCGGCTCGTCAGAATTGAAAACGCCTGACAGGCAGCCTCGGAGGCTCGATGCTGGTGCTCACGTCAACTCCGAGCGCAAGAATGCGCGAGGTACGTGACAGGAGGGGTATCAGTGGTTCATCGGAATCGGCCCCAACACCGGGGGCGGCGGCTCGCCGACGGTGTGGGTGGACGAGGAAGAGCGGGAACTGTTGATCCAGGGCTGGAACCTGACCCCGGAGAAGAGGACCCGGCTCAGCGAAACGGAGTGGATGCCCGGCCACACCACCGGTATCCCTGGCCCTGGACCTGGCCCACGCCACCCTCACCGCAGGCCGCATCACCCGCCTGCGGGCCGAACGGGTGCGCCTGCAGGCTCTCCCGCGTCGTGTTCCGCGACTGCGAGCTCATGGGCACCACCCTGAGAGGCCTGACCCTCGACAACGTCCTCTTCGACGCCTGCAAGTTCGACTTCGCCACGTTCGAGAAGATCAGGGCCACCGGCCCCGTCGTGTTCTCCAGATGCGTACTGACAGAGGCGACGTTCACCGGCTGCGACCTGAGCCGGGCCGTCATCGACGAATGCGCGCTGCGCCGCACCGAGTTCGAACGCGGCTCCTACAAGGAGATGGACCTGCGCGGCAACGACCTCACCGAGCTGCGCGGTGCCGGGAACCTCGCGAAAGTCATCCTCGACCGGGGGCAGGAAGCCGAACTCGCCCGGGCCCTGGTCGCCGAGCTGGAGACCGTGTTCGGCGACGAGCTCGAAGACCCCGTACCCGGGAGGCCCCGGTGAGCCTGAAGATCGCGCTCCCCGCCCAGGAGCTTCGCAGGCGGTGCGAGTACACCACCGTCCGAATCACCACCGGCGGGACCGGGTACGAGGACGGAGCGGTCGTGCCTGCCGGACCGTGGCATCCGGTCACCACCGAGATGTGCCGGCAGTTGCAACCCGAACCCGAGACCCCCGACCCCGTACTCGTCGAGCTGGTCAGCGTCACCGGCATCGAACAGCCCCTGGCCTCGCGGGGCGTTCAGCCGACACCCCGCCCCCTCTTGACCGTGCCGACCCGGACCCTGCCGACCGCCGCGCTGCACGGTATGGACAGCGTGAAGTGCTCGTGCAACGCGGGCGACGACAACCCCCACTGATCGCAGGCGATCACTAACGCTCAGGCCCTGGCGCAACCCGCGCTTGGGCATGAGCCCTCTGTGCCGGGCGAGTAGCGTGGGTGCATGGGATTCCGCTGGGACAGGATGCGGCCCCTCCTCACCGTGCCGTACCTGCCGACACTCGGCCCGAGCCATCCGGACGCGGTGACTCCCGACCTGATGGCCGACGTGCTGAGGGTGTCAGGCACCGGCAGCTTCCTGGCCCACGACAAAGACCGCCGCTGGTCGGACCGCAAAGACGAAGCCGTACTGCTCCACGAGATCGTGCAAAACCAGGACCGGACGCTCATCCCCACCATCACCGGCCACGGCCTCCTCCGAATCCACCTCTACGGAGCCCCCGAACGCCGGACGGAAGCAAAGGAACTGGCCGCGAAGCTCACCGCCACCTACGACGCGGCCAAGGCCCGCGTCGTCTGGTTCCAGGCCACCGCGGATACCGTCGCCGCCTCCACTCGCGTTCAGCTCCGCAGTTTCGACCGCCCCGCTCCTGCGGCCGACGGCATCGAGACCCTGACCGAGCAGCCCAAGGAGGTGCGCGCCACCTTCGGCACGTTCGCGGAGAAAATGGCCGATGAGGGATTCGCCTTCCTGCATTCCCGGATCGACACTGTCGGCCCGGTCCTGACCGCCGTCCGGGAGGGCCAGGTGGCTGGAGCCATCGGCCCCATGGAGACCATGGCCGACCCGATCGGCCGAATGCGTCTGCTTCCGCAGTACTTCGGAGTGCTCCCCGAGTACCGGGGCCTGGGAATCGGCCGCCTCCTGTGGCGGGCCGCAATGCACTGGGGCCAGGAGGCCGGTGCCGACTACCAGATCTTGCAGACCGCCGCCGGCGGCGCCTCCGACCGCCTGTGCCAGAGCGAGGGCCTGTCGGATCTCGGATTCGTCTGTACCGCTGTGGTCTGAACGCAGAACGAACAGGCCGAAAGCACGAACAGCCCCCGACGGACTCGGGGCACGTAACTCACCATCTCAGACCTCGGCGAGCTGATACTGAGCGACCCCCGGCACTTCTACCGGTCCTGCACCACGACCGCATTGGAATCCCTGATGAGCACCCCCCGGCCCGCAACGCACAACTCCCGGGCAACGGGCCACCGCCCCCGCAACATGCCGATCTACAAGCAGTACTTCGACCTCATCGCCAGCGGCGAGAAGACCGTCGAAGTACGCGTCGCCTACGAGTCGATGAAGCGAATCAGGGTCGGAGACCTGATCCGCTTCACCTGCCGCCAGGACAGCTGCCTGACGCGGGTCAAACGGATCGGCACCTACCGCACCTTCAAGGAGATGTTCGGCACCGAGAAGGTGGAGGCCCTCAACCCCCACACCACCGAGACCGAACAGCTCCGCGCCATCCACGCCATCTTCCCGCCCGCCAAGGAAGCACTGGGCGTGATCACCTTCGAGATCGAGAGGGTGAGTGCCGAATGACCGGGGACCGCCGGAAGGTACTGGTGATCTGCAAGGGCAACCACTGCCGTTCCCCGATCGCGGCGCTCGTCATCGCCGAACGCTCCGGCGGCACAATCGACGTGCGGTCGGCCGGCACCCGGGATCAGGACACGGGCGTCCGTTTTCTTCAAGACCCGGCGCCCGTCCTCTGCCTACGCTGCCGATCATGAACAGCACACCAGCACCGCAGTTCGACTCCGTCGGCCTCGTCGTCTCCGATCTGGCCGCCTCGCTCGCCTTCTACCGGCGCCTCGGGATCGGGTTTCCCGATGGATCCGAAGACCAGCCGCACGTCAAGGCCGTACTTCCGGGCGGGCTCCGCCTCGTCCTCGACACCGAAGACACCATCCGCTCGTTCCACCCGACGTGGCCTCCACCAGCGGGCGGTGGCCGGGTAACGCTGGCGTTCCGGTGTACGGACCCCGAGCACGTCGACGTGGTGTACCAGGACCTTGCCGGTGCCGGCTATCACGGTGAGCTGAAGCCGTGGGACGCCTTTTGGGGCCAGCGCTACGCCACGGTCCATGACCCGGACGGCAACGGCGTCGACCTCTTCGCACCCCTGCCGAACGCCTCAGCGTGAGCTACCGTCCCACCAGGCCGCTCAGCGACTCCCCCGTCAACTCCCGCACATCGCTTGCCAGATGAGCCTGGTCCGCAAAGCCCGTCCGTGCAGCCGTCTCCGCGAAGGGGACGCCTGTACGGGCCAAGGCGAGGGCACGTCGCAGGCGAAGGACCCTGGCCAGGGTCTTGGGGCCGTAGCCGAAGGCAGCCAGGGAGTAGCGGTGGAGTCGTCGCATGGCCAGGCCCACTGACTTCGCGGTCGCTGTGATTGAGTGGCCGGCCGCCAGGGACACCACGATCGCACGCAGGAGCGGGTCGCGGGGCTCAGCTTCGGCTGCGAGGCACAGCGCCAGATCCTCGAGGGCGGCGGCAGGGTCGGACGCCGCGTCGATCTGCTCCGTAAGACGGCGCACCTTGGCACCCGGCCAGAGGCCGGCGAGGTCGACGCGTTGGTCCCGTAGCTCGTGCGCGGGCACGCCGAGCAGGGCAGGGGCGGTGCCGGGGTAGAACCGGATGCCCGCCCACGGGGCTTGATGGCCGGAGTGTTCGAGCACTCCGGCACGTTTCACCAACATCGCCGCCGGCGAGCGGATCCGCCGGCTCCCGCGACGTGAGGCGTCGGACAGCGTGAAGTGCTCGCGCAACGCGGGCGGCCATCTGCGCCCGCGGAAGCCGTCCTGGCCGCCTCGGAATCCAGGCCCCGGTACAACTGCTCGATCAGGGGGCGCCGTTCGGTGCGGCGGTTCATCGGCTTCCGCCCTTGCCGAGGGTGCGCGGACGTGGTCAGCCGAACAGGCGTCCCAGCAGGGCGCCCTGGCCGGACTGGAGGATGTGTGCGGCCTCCAGCGGGATCCAGAAGCACTCGAAGTACGTGGGCTCCTGCTCGCCGTCGTGGTCCTCCTGGCTCATCCACCGCTCCGGGGTCGGCTCGGTGAGCTCCAGGTGGAAGACGTGGCGGCGCTGGATCTCGAACCGGTACGGGCTGATGTCGTACTCGGTCTCGCCGAGCTTGCGCACGATCTTGAAGTCCGTGAGGCCGGTCTCCTCCCGGGCCTCACGCAGCGCGGCGGCCTCCGGGCCCTCTCCCGGCCGGATGCTGCCGGCCGGGACCTGGATACCGACCTCCTCGTAGCTGTAGTCGGTGTGCCGGAACACCAGCAGCCGCCCGTCCCGCACGACGTAGACGAGCACCTTCTCCTTGACGACCTTCTCGGGCATCGAAACCTCCACTTGGTCATGAATGATCAGCGGAAGCCCGCAGGACCGCGGGCCACGCGCCATGGGCCCAGCCGACGGGGCGAATCCAAGGGATCCACGATTCTAAATGTGCTGACCTGTCGTCAACTAATCTTCGGTCGACAGGACTGGATGAATGAGTCCGGTGTCTTCGGTGCTCAGTTGCGATGATTGATCGCCCGATCGTGGTGCGGTGGTCCAGTTGTGCCGGATGGCAGTGGCGAGAGCGAGTAGCCGCTGACCGGTACAGGCGAACACTCCCACTTCGGTTCGCGCGCCGCGTGTTATTCACAGCGTCGTACCGCTCGGCGCCGAAGACGCCTTCCAGGAAAACGTGGTGGCCTCTGGCGAGGGCGAGGCGCGCCAGCCGGCGGCGCGCCGGCCGTGACCCCGGTCGTCGCGGTCGTGATGGCGGTGGCAGTCGTGGCAGGCCGCCGCGGCGGCGAGGGCCAGGGCCGAGTCGTGGTCGAGCCCGTGGTGGCGGGCGAGGAGCTGAACGAGGAGGCTGACGCGGGCGTTGTGCCGGGCGCCGTGGATAGAATCGATCACGGCCGGGCCCGCGAACCAGGAGGCGTCCGGTACCAGCAGGACCGGCCGGTGTGGCATCGTGACTCGGGCACTCGGACCGGCAGGCCGCCCACGGGCAATCCAGGTCAGGGTGTGCTGGTCCATGTACTGGTGGTCCGGGAGCCGCCCTGTCTCGGCGAGTACGCGCAACGACACATCCGCGGGTTCCGGTGTCGGCGAGATCATGAAGGGTTCCTCGATGGGGTCGGGTGCGATGGACGTCACGCTGGGCGTGGTGGTGCTGACGATGGGCGACCGGCAGAAGGAGCTGCACGCGCTCCTGGACTCGGTGGCGGCCCAGGAGGGCGAGAGCGTCAAGGCCGTGGTGCTCGGGCAGGGAGTGAAGCTCCCGGAACTTCCGGCGTGGGTGGATGCCGTGGAACTGCCGGAGAACCTCGGCATCCCGGGCGGCCGGAACGCCGGGGTGGACCGGCTGCGCGAACTCGGCGGTGTCGACGTCCTGGTGGTCCTGGACGACGACGGCCTGCTTCCCCGGACCGACACCTTCCGGCTGATCCGGGAAACCTTCGAACAGAACCCGCGCCTTGGGGTGGTGAGCTTCCGGATCGCGGACGAGACGGGGTTCACCCAGCGCCGGCATGTGCCCCGCTTCGGTGCCTCGGACCCGCTGCTGTCGGGCGAGGTCACCACCTTCCTCGGCGGCGGCCACGCCATCCGCATGAGTGTGATCGACCAGATCGGCGACTTCCCCGCCCCGTTCTTCTACGCGCACGAGGAGACGGACTTCGCCTGGCGTGCGCTGGACGCCGGCTGGGGGATCGAGTACCGCGCGGACATGGTGCTGCAGCACCCCCGTACCGACCCGGCCCGTCACGCCACCTACTACCGGATGACGGCCCGCAATCGGGTGTGGTTGGCCAAGCGTCACCTCCCTGCGGTTCTGGTACCGGTCTACCTCACCTCCTGGGCGCTGTACACGCTGGTGCGGAGGCCGCCGTCGGCCGGTCTCAGGGCATGGTGGTCCGGGTTCTTCGAGGGTGTCCGGACGCCGTGTCCGCCGCGGCGTCCGATGCGGTGGAGCACGGTGTGGCGGATGACGAAGCTGGGCCGGCCGCCGGTGATCTGACAGCCGGCCCGGCAGCCTGCGGGTCAGGACCGGATGACACGGAGGGCGTCGATGACGCGCTGCACGTCCGTGCTGGTCATGGCCGGGCAGCAGGGCAGGGACAGCTGCCGGGTGGCGATCTGCTCGGTGACGGGCAGGTGGCAGTCCAGGTACCGGTAGGCAGCGAGGCGGGGAATCCCCGGCGCCGTCGAACTCACCCAGCGCGCTACCGAACTCGCCTCCCGCTGACAAACCGCCATCGATGATGCGAGTGTGGCGGGGCCCCTCGGATTCCCCGAGGGGCCCCGCCACATTGCGGTCGGGACGACCTGCTGCGGCTCGTAGGCAACGGAGCGTTCCGCCGCGTCGCCCTCGCCCTGCCCGGCCTGAACGACGGCTACCTGTCCTCACCCAGGCCCTGGTCGCCGAACTGGAGACCGGCGCTGTCACCACTCGTCGTAGTCGCCGATCACCCGGAAGCTGCCCGCGACGCCTTCGTCACCGAACACGCCCCCGTGGACGGTACGGGTCACAATGCCGTTGGTTTCGCCGCGGGGACCCACGGTGGCTACCGGAGCGCCGTTGTCGCAGGTAAAGCCGCGGAAGACCTCGATGGTCTTCCGGCTGTCGTTGAAAACACTGAAGCTACTGGAGCCCAGTCCGCTGGCCGCAGTGATACAGCCCTCGGTGGAGGCGGAGTACGTACGTTCGTTGAAGTAGATCCTTCCCTCTTCTTTGTGGCCGTAGCCGCGTCCGCCGCCCTCGTGGTCACGGCCCTCGTCCCTCTCCCCGCTTGCGCGTCCGCCGCCCTCGTGGTCACGGCCCTCGTCCCTCTCCCCGCCTGTGCTGCCGCCGCCCGAGGCAGCTGCGGCTGGGGCGGCAGGGGCGGCTGGTTGGACAGGCTCGGCAGGCGGGGCCGCCAGCTGGACAGACGGGGACGTCGGGGTGGATTCGTCAACCGAGGCATAGGTGATACCAGCGGCGGCAAGGACCGCCGCGCTTCCGGCAGCGGCCACACCTAATGTACGCGTGCGCATTTCACTTCCCTCTGTCATACGGACGTCAGCCGGGCGACCGACCTGCGACGAACGTAACGACAGCCCCTATAGCTGTCATTTCAGACGTGCCCTAGGTGTGACGCCAGGAGTCCAGCCAGGTGGAAATGCAGCACACCTCGCATACCGATGAAACATCTGCGCCTCGCAAGGCGCCCACTCCTGTACTCCGGCAGGACTTCGCGGCTTGACCTGGGACGTCGACCACCAGGGCGAGGCCCTGTCCGCCGACGGTGAGCGCTCGCCCGCCACAGCCTCGGCAAGCCCGACGGGACCGCCTACCACCTCGCCTACGCGCCGCTCGACACAGCCGTCCAGGAACTGGTCCGGGTCGCCGGGAGACGCTGTGCGGTGTCTTTCTGGCCTGACGGCCGGTGTGGGCGGTCGGGGCCCGTGGTGAGGGTGGTTGGCTGTCGCGGCTCTGAAGGGCCGTCCAGTGGCCAAGGGAGTCGAGCAGAGCGCAGGCCGGGCCGGCACCGTCCCACGCCGCACCGCACCGATGACGTCCGCACCATCTCCGAACAGCGCCTTGTCGGGTGGTCCCGCGACGCCGTCACCGACAAGGAAGTCACCGACATCCGCATCCGCCTACGGCTCGTGCTCGACATCCGAGGCCCTGGCCCCGGCCGCAGGGCAGGACCCGTCACAGGTCTCCGGCAGCCGGGGCCGGTCGGCGCGCCTGCCGGGGCGCTGGGCCAGGCTCTCCCGGAGAAGACCGCGGCGGCCGGGCACAGTGCGCTCGGCCGCCCGCGGTGTCCGGGCGAGCCGCGAGGGGATCAGGGTCCACTGACCCGGGCGTTCCCGAGAGCGTCCCGCCACGACCGGCGAGCGCCCGGAGGCCGGCCCGGCCGCCACCGACCCGGCACCGGCCCGAGGCCGCTCGACGGCCCGCCCAGGCCCCACGGCGCCGCACGTCGGGCACGGGTCCTGCCCGGCCGGGAGGAGGTGCCGGCCGGGCAGGAGATTGACACGACGTCAGGCCAGGTGTGTCTGCGCCCAGTTGTAGAGACGGTGGGCGCTGTCACCAAGGCGTGTGGCGTAGAGCGTATTGGCCTGCCCGCCCGCGACTTCTTCGCTGGTGGTGGTGACGCCGACGACGGTGCCGGCGCCGGTCCGGGTGTCGAACTGTGCGAGGTGGGGACCGCCGCTCGCCCCGTGCGACATGTCGCAGGGCTCACCCCACAGGAGGGGTGCCTTGGGGCCGGGCTGGGCCGGTCCGGCGCAATGGATCATGCGTGATCCGGCGTACTTGGCGCCGGGGTCGTTGAGTCGGTTCTTCGGGTACCCGAAGGTGTGGATGAACTCGCCCTTGGTGGGCTTGGTGAACGCGATCTTCTGGCTTCCCGTGACGTCCGCGATCCGTCGTCCCCCGGCTGAGGGGTTCGCCACGAGGACTCCCGTGTCGTAGCCGGCGACGGCGACCTCCTCCGAGGTCGTCCTGCCCGGATCGGCGTCCCAGCGGGATGAGGTGGCCATGCTCTTGATGCTGAAACCGCCGAGCGGTTTCGTTCCGTTGCGGTAACCGGGCACGAAGTAGAGGTTGTGGTGCCACGTGTCGTCGGCAGCGGCAGCCCCGACGCCCCTCAGGCAGTGCGCCGCCGTGATGAGGGTGCTGCGGTTCGCGCTGTTGACGACCGTTGCGGTGCAACTGCCGTCGTAGCCGTCGGAGAAGGTGAAGAAGAGCCGGCCGACGCTCTCGTTCACCGCTCCGCCGTGCGTCCATGTGGCCCCGGGATCCAGCGTGTTCGCGGGAAGCGGCCGCGGATCGTCAGGCGTGTTGTCATCCTCGGGCACGGGGGTGATCTCGGGGACCAGGGCGCCCGCCAGCTTCATCCGCGTGGCGGTCCAGTAGGTGTCGATCCGGCTGCGCTCTTGTGCGGTCGTGGCGCCGGAATGCGTGGTGACGGAATCCGGCCCTGCGGCGAGGGCCGCGGTGGCGCCGTCCTGCGGTGCGGCCCCCGCGGGCGCGGCCAGCGCCATGCCCGCGGCCAGCACGACTGCCGTCAGGACGGCTTGTGTGCACGCTCGGCTGTGGATCCTGTGGTGGTGACCGTTGATCCGACCATGTGTATGTGGCATGCGTGGCACTGTAGGGACGGGACGTCAGATTCCTGTCTAAAGAGGGTTTCATCCTTTCGTCAGTCCCATCAGGTTCCGGTAAAGAGCGTTTCATCCTTGTATCGGTAACAGACACGACGGCATCGAACACCGCTACCCGTCCGTCCAGCGTCACCGCGCCCCCAGTCGTCCCGCTCGGCGATACAGCGCCGCAAAGGCATGGAGGATGGGCGAGGCCGTCAACCCGTCACAGGAGCCCGACCATGGACGCCGCCCTCAGTTGCGAAGTTGCGGCTCGCCCCGGGCGGAACACCCCACCGGCCTCCCGCGTCACCGGCGGCCGGTCGGGCGTGCGGGCTCTGCCACGAGCAACGAAATGCCGAGTCCCAGGGCGCCCCCGGCTGGACGCGCGGCTCGGCTAGCCCAGAGTGCGGGCCCGTTCGAGCACCTCGGCCGGGGCCTTGGCCACCGAGCCGGTGTCGAAGGGGGGTTGCGGGTCGTACTCGGTGTAGAGCTGGATCGCCTGGGCCGTCACCTCGTCGGTGAGCAGGGCGGCCAGCCGGACGGCCATGTCGATGCCGGAGGAGACCCCGGCCGAGGTGATCAGCCGGTCGTGCCGGACCACCCGTTCGGGGGTGTAGACGGCGCCGTACGACTCCAGTTCGGCGGCCGCGGCCCAGTGGGTGGTGGCGGTCAGGCCGTCCAGCAGGCCGGCCGCGCCGAGCACCAGGGAACCGGTGCAGACCGAGGTGGTGAAGCGGGTGCCGGCGTGGATCCGGCGCACCCAGCCGAGGAACCCGGGGTCGTTCACCATGGTCTGGAAGCTGCCCCCGCCCGGGATCAGCAGGACGTCGCAGCGTTCCACCTCGGAGTACCCGGTCGGCACGTGCACCGGCAGGGAACCCAACACGTCCTGCACCAGGCCAGGTTCGTCCGTGACGAACCGCACGGTGGCACCGGGCACGTACGCGAGGATCTCGTACGGCCCGATCGCGTCGAGCGGCTCGAAGCTGTCGAAGAGCGGGATCACGATGTCCATGCGCCGCAGCATAGCCACCACCCGGCCGGACCTCGCCGGGACCGGTGAAACCGGCGGGTCCGGGAGTGCGGTCGTCCGAGATGGGGCCTGGTGGTTCACGGCGCGGCTTCAATCCGCTTCTTTACCGCTGCCACCCGTTCCGACAGCGGGCCCGGGGCGATCGACACGCACTCGTATCCGAGTGAGGCGTAGGCGTCCCGATGAACCTGCTCGAATCGCAGTGCCTCCTCGAAGGTGATCAGCCGCGCGTCGGTCCGTACGACAAACCCGAGGTTCTGGACGAACAAGACCTTCTTGTCGTAGATGTCCCCGGCTTGGATGCGCTCCAACTCGCCGGCCAGGGCCGAAGAGACCGGGTGGCCGAGATACCTGGCCAGGGCGTAGGTGCAGACGGGCGATCGATCGTAGATCTGCACCTCGCCCTGAAGGGACGCGGCCTGCTCCTGCCGTCGGCGCTGCAAGTCGGTGATCGCGTCCACGAAGGACGGGTTCGTCCATGGCGCCGGTTCGCCTTGGGCCTGTCGCAGGGCGATGACATCTGTCGCCGCTTCCTCGACCACGGTGTAGCCGTCGTGCTCCAGCCAACGCAGGATCGCCGTCTTCCCGGCTCCGGGGGAACCGGTCAGGATGTAGCGCTTCATCAATGCCCCTGTGTGTCGAGACCATCGCCAGAAGTCATCCGACACCCAACCACAGCGGAGACACTCGCTCAGCCCGCGAACGGGCCGAACGAGCGGGCCCGGCGGCGAGGTTCGTCGCCGGGCCCGCTCAAGGCCGGGCCGCCGGGCCGGCGGCCTGCCGCTCCCGCGTGCCTGTCGACTCAGGCCCAGATGGAGAGCCGGGCCGTCGTCGGGGCGACATCGCAGAAGTAGCTGACCGCCTCCCCCCGGGCCACGTAGGCCTGGCCCGCGGCCTCACACGCGGCACCGCTCGGGTACATACCGACATAGACATATCCGGTCGTCACCCTTGTGGACGCCTGAGCAGCCGGAGCGGCCATCAACCCGCCCGCGGCCAACAGTCCAGCCAGGGCCATGGTGGAAACCGCTTTACGCATCGCCATGCCGGTACCTTCTTCCCTCTGAAAAGAGCACCGGAGTCCGCAGCCCGGCGCTTCGCCGCGAGCCTCCCCCACTCCCGGACCCGGAGCAATGGTCGAGACCAATTCGGCAGGAAGCTGCCGAGGCCGCCGTGGCGACCTCGGCAGCTCCGGCTCCGCGACGGGCTCCAGCGTCAGCGCCGCGCCAGCGCCAGCACGCTCAGTCCGAACATCAGGACGCCCAGGGGGAGCTGGACCGCCGGTATGTGCGCGATGCCGAGCACGACCTGGACCGAGGCGAGGACGAGGAAGCCGGACGCGTGCCAGACGGGCCGGGGCGAGCCACCGCCCGGCTTCCACGCCGGCACCGCCGCGAGCACGTACAGCATCGACGCCCCGCACATCACCCGGGCGCCGACACCGTGCAGCGTCTCTCCGTAGGACGAGGTCAGCAGCAGTCCGGCGGAGACCGCCTGAAGGAAGGGCGCGACGTCGCCCTCAGGACGGATCTCAGGGTGCGGTCCGGTGTACACGTCCCCGCCCTTGCGGTACAGCATCCACGCGGGCGGCAGCAGCCGCAGCGCCTCCCCCAGGACCGCGGCGAGGTCGGCGCGGGCTTCCCTCCGCACCCCCTCGACGGGGCCATGATGCGGTCTGCGCTTTCGGGCAGACCGCGCGCTGCCGGTGATGTCGCGCCGTAGCGGATGCGGTCGCGGCGACGACATCGCACTCGCCGGGACCGGGCCACCGCCATGCGCTGCCGATACAAGCGCCACACGAGCGGTCAAGGGGCCGAGCCCGACACGACCCTCATTCCTGACAGCAACTCAGGCGACTCGGACTCCGGGGCCGGGAGGTCCGAACGAGTGGCCGGATTTGCGTCAGGAACCCTGCACGGTAGGGCAGTTATGCGATCACCCGCCGGGCCACCGTTCGGTCTCCGCCTCGACACCTACCGATCAAAAATGTTCTGATGATCGCACTGTATGGCTTACTTTCCAAACTTATCTGACTGTATGTCGGAGAAACGGAGGAACGGTGCGGGCTGCTCGTGGCGCAACCGCCCTGCTGGCAGTGGGGGTCGTCGCGACCTTCGCCCTGACCACGGGAGGCTCCGACTCGAAGGACAGACCGTCCGCCGCCGACGTCGCTCCGTCGAGCACCGAACCCAGCCCGAGCGGCACACCGTCCGACAGCCCCAGCCCCAGTTCCAGCCCCTCGCCGACCTGGGACGGCGTGGTCAAGGTGCTCGGTGACGGTTCGACCTCCGACACCGGTCCGCAGCCCAGGCAGCCCAAGCCCGAGAAACTGAAGCCCGGCGAGAAGCCGCCGCAGTTCGTGGTGTTCTCCTGGGACGGCGCGCTGGAGAACGACGACCACCTGTTCTCGCGCTTCCGCAAACTGGGCGCGGAGAACAACGCCCAGATGACGTTCTTCCTGACCGGCATCTACACCGTGCCCAAGTCCAGGAGCACGCTCTACCACCCGCCGCAGCACGACGCCGGCGCCGCCGCCATCGACTTCCCCACCGACGCCCACATCAAGGAAACCCTGGAGCAGCTGCGCCTGGCCTGGCAGGACGGGAACGAGATCGGCACCCACTTCAACGGGCACTTCTGCGACGCCAAGGGCGGCCGCGACTGGAGCACCGAGGAGTGGAAGAGCGAGCTCGACCAGGCGATCTCCTTCGTCACCAACTGGAAGACCAACACCGGCTTCAAGGACCTCCCGCCGCTGCCCTTCGACTACACCAAGGAGCTGGTCGGCGGCCGCGCCCCCTGCCTGGAGGGCCAGAAGGCCCTGCTCGCGGCCGAGAAGGCGGACGGCTTCCGGTACGACGCCAGCTCACCGGGCGAATTCCAGGTCTGGCCCGGCAAGAAGGAGGGCATCTGGAACTTCCCGCTCCAGATGCTTCCCTACCCGGGCAAGTCGACCCAGGGCCTCGCGATGGACTTCAACTTCCTCGCCAGCCAGTCCGGGGAGAGCACCAAGGGCGACCCGAAGAAGTACGCCGCGTGGGAGAAGGAGACCCGGGACAGCTACCTCAGCGGCTTCGAACGGGTCTACAACGGCAGCCGGGCCCCGCTCTTCATCGGGAACCACTTCGAGACCTGGAACGGCGGCATCTACATGCAGGCCATCGAGGACGTGATGAAGAGCGTCTGCAAGCGGGACGGCGTCCGCTGCGTCTCCTTCCGCCAGGTCGCCGACTGGCTGGACGCCCAGGACCCCAAGGTGCTCGACAAGCTGCGCCAGCTGGACCCCGGGCAGCCGGCCGACTGGTCGCGCCTGGTCAAGTGACCGGTCCGGGCGGCCGGCGGGGCCCGTGGTGTCACGGGCCCCGCCGGCCGCCCCGGCCTACCGGCCGCGCGCCTCTCCCCGGCCGTCCTGGCCACCGGCCGTCTTCATGTACGAGGTCCAGATCTGGGTGGGCAGCGCGGAGTCCGGGGTGTCCGGGGCGGCGCCGCCCAGCCCCTCCAGCGAGAGCAGCTTCATGTCCTTCAGGTCCGCCCGGAAGACCGTGACGGCCGTGGACATCTGCCCGTTGTAGCCGACGAACCACCCCGCCGTACGGTCCGCGGTGGTACCGGGCTTCCCGGCCAGGTCCGGGCCCGCCTCCGCCGCCGGTTTGGCGCTCCCGGTGCGGACCGCGTCCTTGAGCGCCGCGTCCACGTCCCCCGCGACCGCCGGGGTCAGCGCCTGTACGGCGGTCGGCAGACGCAGCGCGAGCGGCGCGCCGTTCCGGGTGATCCTGAGTACCGAGTAGGGGTCCGTGTGGCTGCCTCCCGCGGCGAAGGCGGCGTACGCGTCGGCTGTCCTGATCGCGCTCGGCGTGGAGTTCCCGACCCCGAAGGCCGGCGCCAGCTCACCCATGCTGACCGGGAGCAGGCCCAGGTCCGCGGCGGTCTTCTGCACCCGGTCCAGGCCGACGTCCATACCGAGCTGCATCATCGGCCCGTTGACGGACTGCTCCACCGCGCTCCTCAGGGTGACCGTGCCCCAGTCCCGCTTGCCGTCGTTGGCGGTCTTCACGATCTTCCCGTCACGCCCCCAGTACGGCCCCTCCGGGGTCATCACGTTCACGCCGTTGTCGCCGTTGTAGGTGGTGGTGGGCAGCACCGGGGTACGGCTGCCGCCCCGCTGGCGCTGCACGCCCTGGCTGAGCCCGGCGGCGTACACCAGCGGGGTGAAGGCCGAACCGACCGGCACCGTGGAGGTGTTGGCGCTGTTGAAGCCCTGCTTCAGATAGTCGGGGCCCCCGTAGAGTGCGACGATCCTCCCGTCGGGGGCCACCGAGGCGGCACCGACCCGCAGGAACCTGTCGGCGTCACGGTTGCCGGGGTCGATCCCCTTGGTGGCGTCCTGCACCACGGCGGCCAGGGCACTGACCTTCGGCTTCTCGAAGGTGGTGTATATCTGGTGGCCGCCGAGGTCGAGCTGGGCCGACGTGATGTCGCTGTGGCTCTCCACATAGGCCCTGGCCATGTCCACCAGGTACCCGACCTGGCCGCTCAGCCCCGCCGCCTTCGGCTGGGGCCTGGGCTCGGGGAACACCGTGTACTCGGCGCGTTCGGCGGCGGAGAGCCTGCCGACCTCCACCATCCGGTCCAGAATCCAGGACCACCGCTCCTCGGCCCGGCGGCGGTTGTCCGCGCTGATCGCCGGGTCCAACTGCCCGGCCCCCTTCAACAGGGCCGCCAGGAAGGCCCCTTCGCTCGGATCGAGCTGCGAGACGTCCTTGCCGTAGTACGCCGCCGCGGCACGTTCGATGCCGTAACTGCCGCGTCCGAACCAACTGGTGTTCAGATAGCCGGCCAGGATGTCCTGTTTGCTCATCCGCTGGTCCAGCTTGATCGCGATGACGATCTCACTGAGCTTGCGGGAGATGTCCTGACGCTGGTTCAGGTAGATGTTCTTGACGTACTGCTGGGTGATGGTCGAGCCGCCCTGAGTGTCGCCGCCCGAGCCCATCTGGTAGACCGCGCGGCCGATGCCCGTGATGGAGATCCCCGGATCCGAGTAGAAGGTCTCGTTCTCGGCGGCCAGCACGGCCCACTGCACCGGCTGCGGCACCCGGTCGAGCGGCACCTCCTGCCGGTTGATCTCACCGATCCGCGCCATCTCGGTGCCGTCCGCCCAGTAGTAGACGTTGTTCTGCTGGGTGGCGAAGGAGTTCAGGTCGTCCGGGACCTCGGTGATCATGTAGAACCGGGCCAGCCATCCCGTCAGCACCATCGCCCCGAGCCCCGCCACCAGGAGCAGCTGCCGCCAGGACGGAAGCCAGCGGCGGACACCGCGCCGCCCTCTGCGCGGGTAGTCGATCCGCCGCAACGGGCGCCACCGCCGCCGTCCGGTCTTCTCCTCCTGGGCCCCGCCACCTTCGTGAGCACGCACAGTCCGGTCTCCGATTCGCTCGTGGGACACCCCTCGAACACACAGACGCGATGGGAGCTGCACCAAGGTCACCGGAGACTGGTGTGATCATGGTCATACCGCGCGAGACGGCCGTCCGGCGGCCAGCCATTGACGACTGCTCAGTTGACGTACACCCAGTTATCGGGTCAGTGAGTCTGGTTGTAGGCAAGGCCTTCGGCGGCGGACTTCAGGTCACGCAGCCACGATTCGAGGCCCTCGCGGAGGATCCTGGTCGCGGTGGGAACGTCCGCTTCGACCTGGGCGCCGGTGTGGGTCTCCTCGGTGCTCACGCGGACGCCACCCTTGACCTCGGTGAAGTTCCACACATGGACGCCGTCGATGCGCAGTCCTTCGCCGATCGCGGGGCCGGTCCAGCGGATGCACGAGTTGGGCTCGATCTGCCGGACGGTCGAGGTGATCTCCAGCCTGGTGGCGGGAGTTGAGGGGTTGGGGGGCACCGGGGTCGTCCACCGGAATGCCGAACCCTTGCGGAAGGGGCCATGGTCGAGGCGCTCGACGGTCTCGACGGGGGCCTGCCAGGACGGCCAGCGCTCCACGTCGGTCTGCAGCTTCCAGACGGTGCGCAGCGGGGCGTTGATCACGATCTCGGCCCGGTGACGGACGAGGGCGTCGGGGTCGACGCCCTTCCCGCGGCAGGTGAGGGACGCGCCGGGCCGGGGGGTGTGGGAGCCGGCGGCCCCGGCGGGCGCGGCAGCGGCGCCGAGGAGGCCGAGGACGAGCGGGACGGTGAACAGAGCGGCGCGGACGCCGGTGCCACGGATGCCGGACATGGAGTTCTCCTCCGTCGGTCGGGGGGTGTGAGCGCGACCGGTCGGCCGCACCGCGCGGCCGCACCGAGTTAGATGCTCACGTGTTCGTTAGAAGTTATAACGCGATGCGGAACGGCGGGTCAATGGGTTGCGTGATAGCCTCTAACGAACCCTTGAGGGTGTAGCCGAATGAATGGGGACGGTGGCAGGCCATGGCGACGAAGGGCGCGAACGCCTCGCGGGAGCGCTACCGGACCCAGGTCCGGGCCGAGATCACGGAACGCGCCTGGGAGCAGATCGCCACGGCGGGGGCGTCCGCGCTCTCCCTCAACGCGATCGCCAAGCAGATGGGCATGAGCGGACCAGCGCTCTACCGCTACTTCGCCAGCCGCGACGACCTGATCACCGAACTCGTCCGGGAGGCGTACCGAAGCCTCGCCGAGACCCTCCGCACGGCCTCCGCCACCGGTGCCGACCTGGCCGGGCTGGCACACACCCTGCGCGGCTGGGCCCTGGCGGACCCTCAGCGGTACTTCCTCGTCTACGGCACCCCCGTCCCCGGCTACCACGCGCCCGCGGACATCACCGCCATCTCCTCCGAGATCATGACGACCCTGGTCGACGCGTGCGCGGCGCTCGCCCCGGACAGCGCCGTGACCCCCTTCGGCACCTACCTGGAGGACCACCGGGACTGGGCCGCCGGCCACTCCGCCCCGCCCGAGGCCCTCCACCGGTTCCTGACCTTCTGGACCCGCCTGCACGGCGTCCTGTCGTTGGAGCTCGCCGGCCACTTCACCGGCATGGGCCTCGACCCCGCCCTGCTCTTCGCGGCCGAACTGGACGACCTGCTGGCACCCCGGGCCTGAGGTCGCACGCGGCACGACGGGGCCACCCCCGCCAACGGCCCGAAGCGATCACCGTGGAGAAACTCACTGGCGAGCCCGGGCCCTCACGAACCACCATGGAACGCATGAGCGACCAACCCGCGCGATGGAGCCAGGCCACCGTCCACCCCGACATGTGGGCCGACCCGGACGACGACCCCCGCAACAGCGAAGGAGTCAGTCCGGACGGCGAACTCGCGACGCTGCAGGACTTCCTGACGAACTACCGCATGACCCTGCGGATGAAGTGCGAGGGCCTGGACGCGGAGCAACTGGCCCGTCGGTCGGTTCCGCCGTCGACGATGTCGCTGCTCGGCCTGGTTCGGCACCTCGCCGAAGTGGAACGGGACTGGCGCAACTGGATCAGCGACGGCGATCCACTGCCGAAGCTGTACGGCAAACGTGACGCGGACTTCGACGGAGCCGTCGCCGAGCAGGCCGAGGTCGACGCCGCGTACTCCGATCTGGCGCGCGAGCAGGCCGCGACCGACGCCGCGCTGGCCGAACACCCGGATCTGGGCGAGCGCCTGGGGAAGGACGGGATCGCCGCGCGGGAGCTGATGGTGCACAGGATCGACGAGTACGCCCGTCACTGCGGGCACGCCGACCTGTTGCGCGAGTGCATCGACGGACGGGTGGGCCAGTAAGGGGCCAGGGCTTGTCTGACAAGCCCTGGCGCGCCGAGCCGCACCCGGGACGGTGCGCCTGAGCGGTCGTCGACGCAGGCGATCAACGCCCCCGGCCCGCACCGTCACCGACCCGCCGGACGCCCCTCGGCAGGATCGGCCTTCCATCACGGTTGGGCGACCATCCTTCCACCTGACTCGAACTGACTTTCGCTTCAAACCCCGGGACCGATAGGTTTCAGCCTTCACGAAACCGATCTCGATTTTCTCCGGGGGATCCCTTTGTCCACTGTGCCTCCCCAGGTGCCCCAAAGCGCCGGCCCGGTCGGCGCCAACCCGTACGCCGACGGGACCGCGGCACCCACCGCGCCCAGCCCGTACGCGTATGCCGGCCCCAACGGCGGTGCGCCGCAGGCCGGGCCGGTCCCGGGCCAGCAGGCCTACGGCCACCCCGCCGCCGGCCCCGACGGCTATGCCGCGGCGGGTCCGGCCGGCTACCCCGGGTACGGCGAAGCGGCGCTCTCCTGCCGTTTCTGCGGCTCGGTCCCCGCGGTGGAGGCGACCATCCGTGGCCACCAGGGCTTCCTGGTGATCATGCGATTCCTGAAGCTCCAGGGCCCGTTCTGCCGCAGCTGCGGCATCGCCGCCCACCGCAGCATGACCGCGAAGAGCCTCTGGCAGGGCTGGTGGGGCATCGCCTCCCTGCTGATCAACCCGGCCACCATGCTGCTCAACCTGCCGCAGCGCGCGAAGATCAACAAGCTCGCCCCGCCACTGCCGGGCGCCCCCGGCCAGCCGATGAACCCGGGCAAGCCGCTCTTCCAGCGCGTCGCCGTCCTGGGCCTGCTGGTCCCGTTGCTCGTGATCGGCGCGATCGTCTACAACGTGCAGTCCGACCCTTCGTTCGCCTCGGTCGGCGACTGCGTGCACAACAAGAACGCGATCGTCACCGGGGTCACGGACAACCACCCGGACGTCGTGGTGCTCTCCTGCTCCGACCCTGACGCCGACGCCAGGATCGTGGGCAAGGTGAAGGACAGCTCCAACGGCGAGACCGCCTGCAGGCAGTTCAGCGACGCCGACGGCTACTACACGGAGGAACAGGGCAGCGACCAGTTCACGCTCTGCCTGCACTTCCTGAAGTAACCGCCCGACGCGACCGCGCACCACAGGCTGAGGGGACGTCCGGAGTCGGACGTCCCCTCAGCCTGTTGCCCCTCGGTCAGAGGGTCACCCCTTTCAGGGACAGCACGATGGCCGCGCCGATGCCACCCATTCCCAGGGCGACGGCCATACTCCACCACCCGCCCCGGCCCCAGCGGAACGGGCGGTCCAGCGCCAGGCGTCCGGGGCCGAGGGCGGAGACCGCGATCGCGATCAGCGACAGGCACAGCGGGTACTCCAAACCGCCCTTGTCGGCCCACAGGCCGCCGCTCGAACTGACGGACATCGCGTTGATCATCACCCCGACCACGGTGGCGGCCGCCAGCGGGGTGAGCAGCCCGAGGGCGAGGCCCAGGCCGCCGCACAGTTCCGAGGCGCCCCCCAGCGCGGCGAAGAGGGTACCGGGGCGGTAGCCCAGGGCCTCGAAGCCCTTGCCGGTCGCACTCAGACCGGCGCCACCGAACAGGCCGAAGAGTTTCTGGGCGCCGTGGCCGGCCAGCAGCAGACCGGCCAGCCGGAGCACCAGCAGGCCGACATCGGCGGCGGACACCGGCGGCGCGTGCACGGAGGCCGGGGCGGAGCAGCGGGCAGAGGCCCGCAGCCGCTCGGCGGTCAGTTTCATGGCGAGGTTCACCTCCCGCGCGCCGCCACCGCCGCGAGCAGGGTCGCCTCCCGAGGCGTCGGCGCGCAGATCGGGTCGGCCGGGCGCGGCTCGCGCCGCCGTCGACCTGGTCCAGGAACAGCCGGACCGACACCGCCTCACCGGAGGCATCCGCACGTCTCACCGGTAACCCTCCGAGAAGGGAAGCCGTGATCCAGCACCGTCTGTATCCACTCTACGCAGCGGCCGGGGGGACGGTCTCCGCCATCCGTTCCCGCACCTCCCGTGCGGGCTGCCGCTAGGGGCGCCGCAGCGGCCGGAATCGTGAAAACTATGTTTCATGAGTTCCGAAGGACCCCCACCCCCACCTGCGGCCCCTCAACCGCCGGGGCCTGATCTCCCCAGTTCACTCCGGTTCACGGCCCGCTCGGGCTCGCGAAGCACGCCCCTCCGATGCCACCTTTGAAAGGCGTCTTTCACATCCAGGACGGATCACGCCGCCGGCCCCAGCAGGGTCACGATCACGGACGTGCGCGTGGCGGATCCGGCTACGGGCAGGGCCGGTCGTCGACCTCCTGAAGCAGCGGGGCAGTCCAGGTCCGACAGCCTTCCGCACCCCGGGGAAACCTCACTCCCCCCGGTACGGATCAGGACGACTGGGCCGAAGGCGACGCCGCGTGCTCGGGCGATTGCGCCGGCGAAGAGGAGGGCGTCGGCGAGGGGGCCTGCGAGGCCCGGTCGGCCTCGGCGATGGCTTCGAGCACCGCGCCCTCGAACGCCTCCTTCGAGGCCATGGCCCCACCGGTGTGCGGGTCGAGTTGCTTGCCGTTGAGCAGCATGGCCGGCGTCCCCTGGAATTTGTGGTGGCGGAACTCCTCCGTGACAGTGCGTACCCAAGCCTCGTGCGTTCCCTTGTTGACGCATTGCTCAAAAGCCGGCGTCCGCAGTCCGGGGACATTTTCGGCGAGCCGAAGGAGTTCCGCCCGGTCGGCGAACCTGTCGTTCTTCTCCTCGGGCTGGTTGGAGAAGAGGACGGCATGGTAATGGGCGAATTTGGCCAGGTCCTGCGCGCACGCGACGGCGTTCGCCGCTCGCAGGGACCCCTTTCCGCCAAGGCCGGCGTCGATGGCCGCGAGGGGGTGGTACTCCAGGCGCAGCCGGCCGGACTGGATGTACCTCTGCAGCACCTCGCCGAGGCGCGCCTCGGCCGCCCGGCAGGCGGGGCAGCGGAAATCCTCGTAGACCTCCAGGACTGCCGGAGCCTTCTCCGCTCCCACCTCGATGGCCTTGCTGTCGGCCACGGTTCCGAGGGGCGCCAGTGCGGGTCCGTCGTCCTGGGAGCGGTACGTCTGCACGGCGATCCCTGTGATCACCGCAGAGGTCACGACGGCGGGCACGAGGCCGAACACCATGAAACGGCGTCGACGTTTCGCGAGAATCTCTCGCGCCGCGCGTTCCGCGCGCCTGCGCTCATGTGCGACCAGCTTTCCATTCCGATTCGCCCGGCTCATGTTCCCCTCGTTCGCTGGTTGGTTTTTGCGCGTTGGCCCCGCAGTATTCGGTACGGGTTTTGTCCGTCGACGACACGGAATATCTCTCCGCCCCTCTGCGCCCACGGCCGAATTCGCCCCGGGCCGCCGTTTCCCAGCCGCCCTCAGCCCCCGGGCCGGTCCTGCGCGCACCCGCCGACGTAGACGGCCTGCCCGGAGTCCCCGCTGCGGAGCCCCGGCCGAGCCGACCGGTCGTCAGCCGCCGGAAGCGTGTGCCGGCTCCCTGGTGCCGGAAGCCGCAGCCGTGCGCTCGGACGCCTCTGCCGCCCTCACCCTGCTGGGCGAGGCGGACGCCGAGGCCGAGTGCGAGACGGTGGCGGCCGAGGCAGGCGGGTACGGCGGGGTGTTCACCGGCGGGTGGAAGCCCGGGTCCTTCAGTGCGAGGTCCTCGACCGTCTTCCACAGCTTGGTGACGGCCCCGTCACCGTCGATGTCGACCCGGTCGCCGTTGAGCACGACCACCGGCGCGTCCGCGTGGAACTGCTTCGTGAACGTATCGGTCCCGCGGGTCACCCAGCCCGCGTGCGCGCCGTCGTCGACGCACCGGTCGAACGCCGCGGACCGCAGCTCGCCCACCCGGTCGGCCAGCGAGAGCAGGTCCTGCTTCGCGTCCGGGTTCTGCTTGCCGGCCGCGACGAGCACCTCGCGGAAGGCGGTGAACTTTCCCGCGTCCTGGGCGCACGCCGCCGCGTTGGCGGCCCGGGCCGAGGTCTTGCGGCCGTCGGTCGCCACCGGGTGGTACTGGATGATCAGGCGATTCTCGACGACCAGCTGGCGAAGCGTCGGGCCGAACCCCTCGGCGAACTTCCGGCAGGCGGCGCAGTCGTAGTCCTCGTAGACCACCAGCGTGGCGGGTGCCTTCTGATAGCCCACCGAGATCGAATCCCCGCTGGACCCGGACGGGGGTTCGACATGATCGGGTCCGAACCCCGAACGGAACAGGAATCCGCTGCCGACGACCACGGCCACCACGGTGACGGCCGGCAGGAGGCGCTTGCGGGTCCGGTGCGTGGACCCGGTCCGGAGGAATCGCCTCCGGCCGGACGGCGCGGGAGAGTCATCTGTCGGATTCGGGAAATCCTCGTCGCCCCAGGAGGCCATGGGATTCGTTCCAATCGGGTCGGCACTCGCCGGCTGGCTGTCGAGTGATTGTCGGCTTCCCCCGTTTATAGACACGAGCCGAGCGATGGGTTTCTCACCGTACCGATCGTCAATCAGCAATCATGCGAACGTAGCAACGCCGCGACAGGGCGGTGGCCCGGGAACAGGGTGTTCCCGGGCCACCGGTCGGGGCCGGCCCCTCCCCCGCGCACTCATAGACAGGTCATCGACATATCTCGGTCGATGACCTATGGTCGTTGCACGGCGGGACGCCGGCCGCAGGAGTCGGCAAGCGTCGTACGCTGCGTCAACCGCTGCCCTCGGCAAGGTCCCTGCCGTCTCCGCAGGCCGGACCAAGGTGCTCGTCGACGCCATCGGACGGCCCATCGGCTCCCTCGCGTGCCGTCACCGCCGATCCCGCATCCAGTACTCCGCGTTCCATGTTCCGCATTCCGTGTTCCGTGTTCCGTGTTCCATGGGAGGACCGCAGTGCACCATCGTTCCCGCGCGCCCAAGGTGCTCGGCGTCGGCATAACCGCCGTCCTGGGCCTGGTCCTGGCCGCGCCGCCCGCCCTGGCCGGACCGGCCGCCGACCCCGACCCCGTCCCCGGCCTGGTGTCCGGCCAGGACACCGCCGCCCCGCAGTTGGTCACGGGCCTGGCCGAGCCGGCCCCCGGCGACCCGGCGGCCGCCGCCCTGGCCCATCTCGCGGCCCACCCGGACCGCTACCGGATCGACCCCGGGCAGCTCGCCGAGATCGGCGCCGAGCGCACCGCCGACGGCCGACGAACCGTCAGGTTCCAGCAGTACCACGGCGGTATACCGGTGCTCGGCGCGCAGTACCTGGTCCACCTCACCGGCGAAGGCGCCGAGCAGCGGGTCGAGTCGGTCGGCGGCAAGTACTTCACCGGCCTCACCGCGCCGACCACTCCCGCCGTCCCGGCCGGGACACTGCGCAACCTGGCGCTCGGCTCGCTCACGGACCGGCGCGCCCGGGCCGGGGCCACCGCCGAGGACCACGGCCAGGTGATCCTGCCCGGCGGCACCGGCCGGCTGGCCCAGCACTTCACCCTGCGCGGCACCGACCCGGACACCGGCGGTCCACTGGTCCGCGAGGTCTACCTGGACGCCACCGCCGGCGCGATCGCCCTCGCCCACGACGCCCGCACCCCGTACACGGCCGGCGACGGCACCACCGCCCCCACCGCGGCCGCCACCGCCCGCGCCGAGGCCGGGGCCGAACCCGCCACCGGCACCGCCCCGGACGCCTTCGGCCGCTCCGTCAAGGTGAACATCGGCCGTCTCCCGGACGGGAGTTACCAGCTCACCGACCTCACCCGCCCCGCCACCATCGCCACCCACGACGCGGCCGGCCGGGACTACAACGACTTCCGGGGCGGCATACCCGCCGACAGCCTCCCGGCCCGTTCCCCGGGCCCGGACTTCCCGGCCTCCACCGGCAGCAGCGGCGCCACCGACGCCCACCTCAACGCCGCCGCCGTGTACGACTTCTACCGCGACCGGCTCGGCCGGGACGGCCTGGACGGCAAGGGCGGCCCGATCACCTCCGTGGTCAACGTGACCAACGGCGGCGCCCCCTTCCCGAACGCCTTCTGGGACGGGAAGAAGATGGTCTACGGCGACGGCGGCACCACGTACCACCCGTTCTCCGTCGCACTCGACGTGGCCGGGCACGAGATGACCCACGGCGTCATCGAGCACACCGCCGACCTGGTCTACGTCGGCCAGCCCGGCGCCATGAACGAGGCACTGGCCGACTACTTCGGCAACGCCATCGAGGTGACCGCCCGCGGGATGTCGATGAGCGACCCGAAGGCCGCCCTGCTCGGCGAGAGCCTCTGCCGCACCGGCACCCCGGAGGACTGCGCGCAGCGCCGGCTGGACGACCGCCGCACCACCGTGGACGACTACCTCGGCGCGGGGGGCGGTGTCGACAACGGCGGGGTGCACCTCAACTCCACCATCATCGGCGGCGCGCTGTGGGACATCCGGCGCACCCTCGACCCGCTCACCGCCGACCGGCTGGTCTACCGCGCACTCGCCGACTACCTCACCCCGCTGGACGACTTCGTCGACGGCCGCAACGCGGTGCTCGCCGCCGGCCGCTCGCTCAAGCTCACCCGGGACCAACTCCGCACGGTGGCAGCCGCGTTCGACGCCCACGGCATCCGCGCCGGCTGGGAGAACCGGCTCGGCCTGGACAGCCGCACGCTGCTGCGCGACGCCTCCACCCCGGTCGCCCCCGCCGCCGCCAACGGCCGCTGGGTGATGACCAACAGCGACCCGGCCGGCAAGACCCCGACCGCGCTGTACACCGGCTCCACCACTGCCCCCGACGCCCCCACCCGGATCAGCCCGGAGGACGGCCGCCTGCACGGCTGGGCCGCCACCGACGGCAGGTCCGCCGCGTGGCTGGCCATCGGCCCCGACGCCCAGGGCGCGTGGGGGATGGAGGTGCTGACCCGCCCGCTGTCCGGCGGCCCGGTCCGCAGCCTGTTCCGCTCCTCGACCCAGCAGCCCAGCGATGTCCAGATCTCCGGCGACGACGTGGCCTACAAGGTGACCGACTTCGCCACCGGCCGAAGCAGGCTCCACCTCTCCCACAACGGCGCCCCGGCGGTGGAACTCCCGCTGCCCGACGGCCACGACCTGTCGGGCGTCACCCTCAAGGACGGCGTCCTCGGCTGGTCCGAGACCTGGACGGTCGGCGAGAAGCGGGTCTCCGCACCGACCGTCTACTCGATCGCCGCCGGCAAGGTCACCGCCCAGTACCTGGTGGGCGACCCGAGCGGCAGCACCGGGACCGAGGCCACGTCCACCGTGCTCGCGGGCGGACGGCTGCTCTGGGTGGAGACACCCGGCGACCGGACCAAGCGGAGCTCCATCCGCTCCGGCGCCCTGGACGGCTCCGGTGTGACCGACGTGCTGTCCGGCACCTCGCCGTACGCCCCGTCGTGGACCACCATCACCGCCTCCGACCGGGCCGTCACCTTCGCGGCGCCGGGCAGCAAGCCCGCCGGCGGCTGGACCAACGCCGCGCTGCCCAAGCTCTGGCAGCTCCCGCTCACCGGCGGCACCCCCGAGCGGCTCTCCTGCAACCGCGGCGGCCAGGAGAAGGCCGCGGCCGACCAGGGCACCCGGGTGATCTGGCTGGACGCCACCGCCGGCCGCACCGACCTGGTGGTCCGCAACCGCCCGGCCGGCTCCTGCTGATCCCCCTCACCCCCCGGCCCGGCCCGCCACCCCTCCGGTGGCCGGCCGGGCCGTGCCGGTCGTGCGCGACCGGCACGGCCCTCGGCCCGGAGGGAACAGCACGGCCCGGCCACTACAGGTGGGCCACGGTCCACGAACGCTGAAGCCGGCTCACCACGCCCGCACGAGCGGGGCCGGCGACAGGCGAGGGCTGCGGTGCCGCCCTCGCCTGTCGCCGGGAACCGCCGGAATCGACGTATCCGGCGGTTGCTCAGAACAGCGGGTACCGCCGCACGTAGACGCCCTGCTGACCGTCGGCACCGCCGGGGACGAGCGCGCCGCCGGAGGAGAACAGCACCGTCGTGCCCAGCGCGTCGACGGCGCTGCCCGACCCGGCCTCGACCTGGGTGCCGTCGGCCGCGACGCTGACCCGTTCGGTCCGGCCCGTCCACAGGTCGTGGCGGAAGACGTCCTGGTGCCCGTTGGCGTCGCCCGGGACGAGGTTGCCGGAGCGCCGACGGCGTCAACGGCGTCGCCGCCTGCGCGGGCACACTGGCGCACATCAGCACGGTGAGCTCCTCGCACCGGCCGACAGCAGCCTCTCCGCCAGCACCCGACAGCGACTCGCGAGCTCCGGAGGGTCGAGCACCTCGAAGTCGTGCCCCAGCAGAAGCACGTGCATGAGCACGAAGTCGAGGCTGCCGGCGCCACTGAGCACCTCGCAGAGCCCGCTCCCGCGCGGTCGCACGACGGCCGCCGACGCCGGGATCTGCGCGCGCACCGTGTCGGCCGACGCGTGCACGAGGAAGCTTGCCCGGTGCGGGTAGACCCGGCTCGCCACCCCCTCCTGCACGTACGCCGCCGCGTCGGGCGCCGTGCGCGGGCGGAAGCGCCAGGTCCGTGCGGACGCCTCGGTCATCCGGTCGACGCGGAAGCTGCGCCAGTCGTCGCGGTCGAGGTCGTAGGCGAGGAGGTACCAGCGCCGGTCGGAGGCGACCAGGCGGTACGGCTCGACCCGCCGCCGTCGCACCCCGCTCCCGGAGGGGTAGTCGAAGCCGGCCTCGACCTCGTCGCGGCAGGCTCTGGCCAGCGTCATGAGCACCTCGGAGTCGACCGGCGTGCGGCCTCCGCCGAAGAACTCCACCGAGCCGGAGAGCGCGCGCACCTCGTGCCGCAGCCGGGTGGGCAGCACCCGGTCGAGCTTGGTCAGCGCCCGGAGCGCGGTGTCGCCGGCGACCGCGCCACCCGCGCCGGCGAGCAGCGACACCGCGGTGGCGATCGCCTCCTCGTCGTCGAGAAGCAGCGGCGGCAGGTCCTGCCCCGGACCGAGCCGGTAACCACCGCCGACACCGCGGCCGGCAAGCACCGGATAGCCGAGCGCGCGCAGCCGCTCGACATCACGCCGTACCGTGCGCGACGTGACCCGGAGCCGGTCGGCGAGCTCGGGGCCGGTCCAGACCTGACGCTGCCGCAGCAGCCCGAGCAGGGTGAGCACCCGCTCCGTCGTACCCCGCTCGTCACCGCGTGCCCCGTCCATGCCACCCACTCTGCCAGGGGTAGCGGACCGATCCTGTCCGCCAGAGGTGTCAGGGTGGCTCCATGAACGCGGACGAGTCCTTCTGGCCGCCGGTGCCGGACGTCTGGAACCTGCCCGAAGTGCCCACGGCCGGTCCGGTGCCGCCCGTCCACCGCGAGCCGATCCACCGTCTGTCCGAGGTCCGCCTGCTGCGCGGCCTCTCCCCGCACACGAGACCCGCTACGAACGGAGCAACCCGATGAGCCGCCACCTCCAGGTCACCTTCGACGCCCACGACCCGCGGGCGCTGTCGTCCTTCTGGCGCGACGCACTGGGTTACGTCCACCCCGGCCCGCCCGGAGTCGACCTGCCCGAGGACGCCGACCCGCTGGCCGCGTGGGACGACTTCCTCGCGCGGATCGGCGTACCGGAGGAGCAGCGCAACACGAAGTCGGCCATCGAGGACCCGGACGGGCACGGCCCGCGGGTGTTCTTCCAGCAGGTGCCGGAGGACAAGGCCGCCAAGAACCGCGTCCACCTCGACGTCCGCGCGGCTCCCGGACTGCGGGGCGAGGAGCGGATGGCGGTGCTGGAAGCCGAGTGCGACCGGCTCGTCGCACTGGGCGCGGCACGGGTGCGTCGCCACGAGCCCGCTCCCCCGATGAACGCCGGCTTCATCGTGATGACCGACCCCAACACACGTGACTACCAGTTCTGTGCAGCTTAGCCGCAGGTCAGCACCAACGACAGAGCCCCGCCCGGCGCTTGGCCGAACGGGGCGTTTTGCTGTCTGGCGAGACCTACTCGGTGCGAACGGCTCGATGGTGCGGGACGGCCCAGCACTCACGCGACCAGTCAGGGCGGGGTCTGGCGGGCGCGGGTCAGGCTCGGACGAGTTCGGCGGCGCGCTGCCCCAGGTCTGCGGCGCCGGGGATTCCACGACGGGCCCAACTCGTCATTGTGGTCCGGACTTTGTGAAGGTCCTTCTTGTGCCGGTCCGAGACGACTCCGTCCATGAAATCCAGCGACTGGCCCCAGATCCCCACGGCTTCGTCGTGACGCCGCTGGGCAGCGACGGACCGGGCCAGATTCCCGAGCGTCAGGGCGTGAATGCGCCGGAACGCTTCGGGGTCACGACCAGCGAGGGCGGCCAGGTGGTGGCGTTCGGCCGCCTGGTGGTCTTTCAGCTCGGCCAGCGTCTTGGCGGTGTGAGAGGCGACGGTTGCCGCTACCGGCCCAGTAGCCGCCGTGAAGGACGCGGGCGGCGTCGCGGTGTCGAGCATGGCGTCCTCGGCCGCGAGAAGTGCCGCTGCGGCCTTCTGCCCACTCCCCACGGCTCCGTACGCCCTGGCGCTCGTGATCAGCAGCAGGGCCTCGGTTTGCGGGTCCACCTTCCCTCGCGCTCGCCGTAGGGACTCCTCCGCCAGTTCGACGCAGAACTCCGGCTGCTTGAGGTTGAGGGCCTGGTGGGCGAGAGCGCGCATCATCCAGGCTCCGTGTCCTGTCGGATCGCTCTCGCAGGCGAGCTGGTAGCCGAGAAGGTAGTACCGCTGTGCGGCACCCTCCCGGCCCAGGTCGTGGTACTTCCACGCGGCGAGGTACGACAGTTCGGCCGCCACGCCGTAGGCGTCCCGGCGAATCGCCTCGGAGGGGTACACGCCCTGAAGCATCGGCACCGCCGTGTCGGTCAGGTAGGTGGTCACCGCACTCAGCCCGTGCCCACCGCCAAGACGCTCGTCAGCGGCGGTGAACACGCTGGTGATGTGCCGGACAGTGGCCACCTCGCCGACACCCACTCGGCCGCCGGTCCTTCCCGCTCGCAGGGTGGCGGCGACCGCCTGGTGATCGTAGGTCAGCGGCAGCGCCACGGCGGCGGTGGCGAACGCACTGGCGAGGAAGTCACGGCGGGACTGCATCACGGCTCTCCCGAGGTCGGCGGCGGTGGCCAGCGGGTCGGCGCTCATAACCTCCCCGATCGCTTCCGACCCTAATCCGATCTCCGCCACGGTCACCTTGCGACGCGTCCTCCGGGTAAGGGCCTCGGCAAGATACTGCGGCGTGCGCCCGGTGGGGGTACCGCCGGCCACCCAGTGAGCGACGGCCGAGGGTGCCGTTGCCAGGTTCTCCCCTGCCTCGGCAGCGACCACGCGCACTGTCGTCGCCAGCGCCTGGTACGTGCATCCGGCCTCGGCGATGGCACGGGCCAGTGCTTCGTTCGGTGCCTTGGTGTCCGTCAACTGTCGCCCCTAATTGCGATCTTGAACGGGTTGAACGGGATCGGTGTGCTCACACTGTACCGCCGGAGCGTGACTGGCTGTTCACTGATTGCACCGACAGGCCAGGGGTTCCCGCCGACTGGCACGGCAATGGCGACACCTGCCGCAAGCCACGCGGTGAACCCGCCAGCGGTCGGCAGACTCCTCCCGGACCTCGGGGAGGTGCACCAATCCGCAGCAGTACCTATGGAGGGAGCACAACCATGTCCGACAGCACCCAGGTCAGCAACCTGACGCGCCGCCTGGACCACTCGGTGCCGGACGGCGACTTCGCGCCGGTGGGCGTCGAGTCCCTGACGCGGCGGCTGGACCACTCGGTCCCGGACGGCGACTTCGCGCCCGTGGCCACCGATGCCTGACAGCAACTCCGAACTAATGCCGAGTAGTTGACGGCATGGCGGGTCGGCCCGGATGACCACCCGGGCCGGCCCGCCGCGCGGCATCGCCACACAGCCCCCGAGCAAGGAGAGTCCGCAATGAACACCACCATCGCCACCAGCGTCCCGGCTGGCTCCTTCTTCGACCTCGGCCGGAAGGACCCGGACCTGCTCCGCCTGCGCGAGGAGGGCGCGGAGAGCGCTCTGCCGTTCGCCTTGATGGAACGCCTCATCAAGTCCGGTACCCCCTACGCGCAGCACGCCCGTTCCCTGCGCAGCGAGAGCGTGACCGTGGCCGGAGCGGCCTTCGACTGGTTCGACGCCCGGCTTCCCGGCGAGATCGCCAACGAGATCAACCTGACGAACTACGAGATCGCCGAGCACAGCGATGACCGCCGCGCAGCACTGTCCGAGGCGCTGGACCGCCTGTCGCTGGTCCACCCCGAGGGATTCGCCCGCGTGCGCGAGTTCGTTCGTGGGCTGCTGTGGGTCGGGCTCAAGCCCGGAGTCCGCGCTTCATCGCTGACCAGTTCCAGTGACCCGGCGCTCCCGTACATCGTCGTGTTCTCCGACAAGGCCCGACACCACATCCCGCCGAACACGGTCAGCCCGGAGCCGTCTCCCCGCTTCCTCGCGGAGAACCTGCTCCACGAGGGAACGCACCAGTCGATCAGCTTCCACGTCCTTCAGCACCAGGTCTTCGCCGACGGGTACTCGTCCAAGGAGTCCCCGAAGATCGAGATCAAGTGGCGAGCGGGGCAGGGCGTCGAGCGCAACCAGCACTGGGAGGTGGACCGGGCCTTCCACGCGACCTGTGTCTACAACCAGCTGCTGAGGTTCCGCCGTACCGAGTTGGACCGCGACGACCTGACCGCCAACGAACGCACGTGCTTTCAGGCCGCCTACGACGAGGGCCTGCCCGCCGTCCGCTACCTCATGCGCGAACTCGAACTCCTGAGTGAGCACTTCACCCCGCACGGGGTGGAGCTGCTGGCCGACCTGCGCCAGCAGACCGACCAGCTGTAGTGCCACTCTGAGCAGAACCGAACGAGGAGGGTCCGGTGCTCCAGCACCTCATCACACAAGACGCCGGCCTGCGGATGGTCCCGACCGACCGGAGCAAGTTGACCACTGCGGTCGGCCAACTCCAGGACGACCTAAGGGCTTTGCCCGAGGGGGCCGACCCCGCCCGCACCCGGGTCCTGACCAGATGGATCGGCGTCGGGCAGATGTGCTTGGGCCACCACGAGGAGGCCCTGACGTTCCTGCGGCAGTCGCTCGACTTGGCCGCAGCGAGCGGAAACACCCGGGCGGTCATTGCCACCGGGCTCAACCTCGGCGACGCCCACCGCTACGCCGGTGACATGCGGACTGCGGATGCGCTCTACCGCAGCGCCCTGGGCACCGCGCGGAGCCAACACCCGGAACTGGTGGACTTCGCGCTCCAGCACACCGGGAAGTACCTGATGGAGCGCGGTGACCTCACGAGCGCCGAGGCCCATCTCCGGGAAGCGCTGCGGCTGCGGACCGCCAAGGGCGACACCGAGCTGATCGGGTCCACGCAGGCAGCACTCTCGCGGGTGGAACTGCTGATCGACCAAGCCGCCGCGCCGGGGGCGGACAACGCCGTGCCCGGCCAGTGGAGCGGTCAGTGGACTTCGTGGCTCCAGTCCAACACCACGGCCCGGACCCCGGACCGGTGGGCAGAAGACTTCCCGGCCATCCGGAGCGCCGTGCGCGGGCTGACCGCGCATCAGCGGGTACACCCGCGCCACCTGCGCGACCAGCCGTTCCCGGTCGAGTCGATCGCCGCTATGGCGCAGGAGGCCGAGGAGGCCCTGACCGCCAACGGATACCTCCACAACGGCAAGTGGAACGCGGCCGTGGGCGACGCCGCGAACCGCTTCACCGGGCAAGTAGATCTCGCCGCAGTCGTCGCGGAGTCCACCGGCCTGGAGGTGGAGCAGCCGCACAACGGCGTCTATATCGCCTATCTGGAGGAGGGGCAGTTCCTCGACTTCCACGTGGACGAGTTCGGGTTCGGTGAGGCCAATCTGATCCTGTGTCTCAAGCACGAGCGTCCCGCCACAGCTCCCACTGTGAGCACTACCGTCTTCATCGGCGCTGACGGCTACCGTGCGTGCGATCTCGCGGCGGGCGAATGCGTCGTGTTCGATGGTGCGATCACCCCGCACGGAAGGACGCCCCTCGGCGCTGGAGAACGCGTGACCCTCATCAGCTTCGGATTCCGTGCGCGCGATGTGGCCAAGCGTTCGGCCGCTCACCTCCCGGTGGCTCCGCGCTGAGTGCGGGAGGTTCTTCACAAACGCAGAAAGGCCCCGCCCTGTCTCCACGAGGGAGAACAGGGCGGGGCCTTTACGACTCTCTTTCCTGTGACGCTCCGCGCAAACGGCTCTACCTGCGGCGAGAGTCTTTTCCCTCCCTGCCGCGCCTTATGGCACCGGGAGGGAGGCGCCCCCCTGGGGTGTCACCGCAGGTCAGGGCCTCGGACAGGCTTAGCGCGCTCACTGGCCCATCCTCCGGGCTGGTGAACGGCCGTCTCACGGCTGTGACACTGCGTACACAGTGGACGAAGACGCGACCACGCGTCCGGGTCGGGCACACCTCGGGCGACCAGCGACCGACGCGACTCCGGGAAGTGGTCGGCGACCACGGCGACGCGAGCACACAGCACGCACCACGGATGGGCGTAGAGGTAGGCCCGACGGATGCGGGGCCAGCGAGGGCCGTACGCGCTTCCGCCCGGTGTGCCTCGCTGCGCGTCGGCCTCGGCCTGGTGGCGCGAGCAGCGTCCGTCCGTGGTCAGCTCGGGGCACCCGGGGACCGAGCACGGGGGGCGGGGCTTGCGGGGCATGGGGGATACCTCGGATCAACTCGGTCAACAGCGGAATGGCTTTAGTTCACCCGTTCGAGTGGTTGATGTGTTTCGGGTGATCGGAGAGGGCAGTGCTCCGGATGCCAAGAAGTCGCAGAGAGATGAGATGGCGATGGATGTAGACACGGTGACGCTGGATCAGTTCAACCGGTGGCTAGAGCGCGCCGACGAGACCGGGAGCGGGAACAGGGACGGCAGGGTCAGCAGGGAAGAGTGGCTCGCGTATGTCCGGACTGCCACGGCTTTTTTCGACGGCCTGCGGAATGTGCAGGACGCCGAAAAGCTCTTCGATGACCTCGACTCAAACAAGTCCGGGTTCCTCGACCGGGACGACGCCATGGCCGTCAGCGAGCGCGAGTGGGCCGCACGGGAGGCTTCCACCCTCAGGGTTAACAAGCTCAAGGAGCCCTATCCCACCGAAGAGGTGCGGATCATCAACACCAAGCTGAATAGGTCCACCGGCGGTCAGTACCAAGACGGCATCATCAAAAAGGTATGGCAAGGCGACGGTGGCGATGACGACTACGGAGTCACGCTGTACCAGCCCGTTTACGGCAACGAGGTGACCGTCTACCCCAAGGGCTCGGATCTGGTCGTCGCGGCCACCCGGAACGCCGGCTACGCAAGCGAGGCCAAGGACAACCAGCGCGAGAAGGAACGCAACTCTTGGACCAACTAAGGGAATCTTCCTGCACCGACGCGTTTAGCTAGCGCCTCTGACTGCCCCGGTATGGCCTTGCCCGAGCCCGTACCGGGGCGTCGTTCTGTCCAGTTCCGGGTGCCCGGGGGCCAAACAGGGCGACCGGGGTCTTCGGGGCATGGGGGTACCTCCTCGCGGGCCTGGTGGACGGGGTGAGTGCGGACCGGACGTGACCCAAGCGGCTCAAGATCGTTGGCAGCGTATGAACAACATCAAGCGCGCACTTGCCACCCTCGCCCTCGCCGGGGCTGCACTGTCGTTTGCCGGGACCGCGCACGCGGACAAGATCTTGAACAACATGAATGAGGTCGTCGAGTGGGACCGGTCGACGAACAACTACGGGGTCACCTACGGGGATAGCGTGAACGCAGGCACGGGCAACGTCATCAATCCTCAAACGCTCATCGCGGGCAGCGCACTCGTCGGCTCCCACGTTGCACCTCCCGCCGGTCCTGGCCTTGTTGACGTGCCCGCCACCCCTGGGGCGCCCCTTCCTCAGCCCCTCATCTAGAGCAGGGTCACCCCGAAGTCCTCGCGGGTTTTGAGCCGATGGCACGGTCGGCACAGCGGCCACACGTTGTCGTCGGTGTCCTCGCCGCCGAGGGCAAGGGGCTGCCGGTGGTCCACGTCGACCAACTCGGCGGGGAAGCCCTCGCCGCACAGACCGCAGACCGCAGAGCCGTCCCGGTCGATCTGCCGGCGAAGCCGCTCGGCGCCGCTGTAGTGGCGTGAGACCAGGGCTTGCAGCCGTCGGCGCACGGACCGAGGGGCGGGCTTCGTAGGCCCGGTGGTGGGCTTCACAGCGCCCTCGGTGCGTCGGGGGCGAGGGACAGTCGATACAGCGCACGGTGCCCCCTCTCAGCGTTGGGTGGTGCCGCACTTCGCGTAGATGCTCTACGACAAGTGCTCGCCATGGGGGACTGAGCGAGCTTGCTACCCCGGTCGGCGCCCCGAGGGGCGGTTACTGGTGGGCGGCTCAGTCCCCCGCGCTCTGCCTCACGACTCCGGCGGCCACCCCCGAGAGGGTGCGTGGTGCACGGGCAGAGCGTCGAGAGAGGGGCGCGGGCACTCGGTCCGCCTGTTCCCGTCAGTGGGGTGCGCGGTAGTCCTGCGCTCCCTCTCTCGGAAGTAGAAGAGGGGGACGAATTCCCGCGGGGCCCGAGGGGTGGTGACGGGTGACGTTGGAGACGCAAAATCTAGTTTCTTCTACACACACGGGTGTCTAGATAAAACAGAAATCACCCTCTCGAACGTCACCCGTCACCACCCCCGCCGATGCCCTACGCCGCTGCCTTGACGGGCTCGGCAAGCCGGACGCTGCTGCCCACCGCCGGGGCGGTTCCAAGGGGCATGGTCAGCACGTCCCGGAGCCCCGCCAACTCCTCGATAGCCGGGTCAAGCTCGCCGCTGATCATGAACTGGACTCGGCGCATGTCGAGCTTCCGCCACCCTCCGCGGGTGCCGCGCTTGACCTCCAGCCGTGCGCCAGCGTCCACCAGCATTGCGCGTCGGGCGTTCGTGTCCGCCTCGGCCCACTCATCCGCGTAGGTCCGGCCGGTGGGCGTCACGATGCGCTGCGGCTCGCGCTTCTCCCGGTTCTCCAGGTCGGCAATCCGGGTGTCCAGTGCATCGGCGTGCGTCTGCCACTCGGCCGCAGCGTGCCGGGACTTCTGGCGCCCCTTCTGCTTCTGGTGCTCGGCGAACTCGGCGACTGTGGCCAGTAGTTCGGGCTCGGGGTCGTACCCGGGTACCTCAACGACGTGTTTGGTCGGGACCGGGCCGACCAGGCGCAGGAACTCGGCGGACACGAAGTCGTCCACCCAGTCACCGCGCACGCTGGCGGGCAGCTCGCACAGATCGCCCCGGGCGTGGCTGTTGCACTTGTACGTCGCCGTCTTGCCCTCTTGCTTGTTCAGGTACATGCGCCCGCCGCAGGCGTCGCAGTGGATCACGCGCAGCAGCAGCGCGTCAGTGTCCTGCCTGTCCCCGGTGTTGATACTGCGAGAGTCCAGCAATGCCCCGATGCGGTCGAACTCCTCGCGGGTCATGATCGGCTGTTCCGTCGCCATGATCGGGTTGCCCTCGGCGTCCCGGACCGGCTTCCCGCGGTGCATCTTCCAGCCGAGCAGCGTCTCATTGCGAAGCATCCGCGTGATGACAGCGGGGGTCCACTTGAACACATCGCGGACGACGTGCTGTCCCTTGGCCCCGCCGGTCTTCCCGCCCTTGGCGCGGTTCATCTTCACCGCCCAGTGATCACGTGGGCTCGGGATGCCGTCTGCGTTCAGCCCGGCCGCCACCGCGGAAACGGTCTTGCCCTCCAGCAGCTCGCGAACGATGCGTTCGATGACCTCGACCGCATCGGGGTCCGGCACCAGGGTCCAGCCGACCCCGCCGTGTTCCTTCGGCATCGGGGCGGGCATGTAGCCGTACGGCGGACGACCACCGCCACGCCACCGAAGCGGCATCTTGCGCATGGCAGCCATGGCGCCGGTCACGCGGTCGCTGATGCTCTGCGACTCGACCTGTGCGGCAAACGCCAGCATGAGCATCTGGAGTTCTGCCATGGGGTCCATGGGGTTGCGGAAGTCGAACACCAGGCGCCCGCCGCCTATGCCTTCGGCGAAGACCAGCACCTTGCGGTGTTCCCTCGCCCACTTGGCGAGTTCGTGCATGTGCCCCATGGACCGGATGGCGCGGTCGAAGCGCCACCACACCAGGGCATCGAAGCTGTTCGGGTTGCTCAGCCACTGGCCGAGCTGCGGGCGGTCGAACGGACTCGTTTTGGACGCGCTGACGTCGAGGTCCACCGCCTCCCGGAGTGCGGCACCCTGCCCGAAGTCGATGTGCAGCGCTGCGGCTGCCTGATCGTCCGCCTCGCGCTGTCGCTCGGGGCTGGTGGTCTCGTCCGTCAGTACGGACAAGCGGACGCAACGAACACCCCGAAGGGTCTCGTTGAACACTGTGCCGGACAACGGATTGCGGAAGTCTTCCATACAGCGTGGGGAGGGGGAAGATTTCCCAGTACCGCACTCCGAGTCCCTGACCTGCACGGATGCCGCTGCCATCTCTCACACTCCAGAACATCCAGTTCTGTGTGTTGGGAGACCCCGAGGGCAACGAGTTCTGCCTGGACTGACGCGGCTCGGCTGTGATCGCGGAAAGCCGCAGGGGCTGGCGTCGGGGCGGGCGCCTTGCGGGTGCCCGGAGTCGCCGCGGATACTCGGGTGCGCACCACGCACGGCTGCACGGGGAGCGGGGAGAGAGCCGCTGTGAGTCGGTCCCGTCTGCACCGCCGGATCCACCGGGACTTCCCCGAACCCGGGTCGGCCCCCGAGATCATCCGTCTGCTGGCGGAGTTCGACGCGGACTTCGGCCCCACGCACGGCCAGGATTCGGACCGAAGACCGACCCGCCGACCGGCGAGGGCTGAGGGACGGCTTCGAAGGCCCGGTCGGCCTCGGCCCCGGGCTCAGCGGTCGAGGTAGGCCAGGACGGCCAGGACCCGGCGGTTGTCGTCGTCGGAGGCGGGCAGGTCGAGCTTGGCGAAGATACTGGCCGTGTGCTTGGTGACGGCGCTCAGGGTGATGTGGAGCTGCTGGCCGATCGCCGGGTTGGAGCGGCCCTGTGCCATCAGTTCCAGCACCTGCTGCTCGCGGGGCGTCAGCGCCGTCGTGCGGCCGCGGGCCTCGCCGCGGCTGAGCAGTTTGGCGATGACCACCGGGTCCATCACGGTGCCGCCGCTCGCGACCCGGGTGACGGCGTCGACGAACTGGGCGGCGTTGGAGACCCGGTCCTTGAGCAGGTAGCCGACCGCACCGGAGCCGTCCGCCAGCAGCTCGCGGGCGTAGAGCCGCTCGACGTACTGGGACAGCACCAGGACGGGCAGGCCGTGGGTACGGCGCCGGGCCTCCAGGGCGGCCTGGAGGCCCTCGTCGGTGAAGGAGGGCGGCAGGCGGACGTCGACCACGGCGATGTCCGGCCGGTGGTCGGCGAGCGCCCTGCGCAGGGAAGGGCCGTTGTCGACGGCGGCCACGATGTCGAAGCCGTGCTCCTCCAGGGTGCGGACCAGTCCGTCCCTCAGGAGGAAGAGGTCTTCGGCGAGGACAACGCGCACGGGATCTCCAGGAGGATCGTGGTGGGGCCGCCGTCGGGACTGCGGACGGTCAGGGTGCCGTCGAAGACGGCGATCCGGCGCTGGACCCCGCGCAGACCGGTGCCCCGGGCGGGGTCCGCGCCGCCGCGGCCGTCGTCGGTGACCTCGGCGGCGAGCACACCGTCGCGGTGGCCGAGCCTGACCTCCACCCGCTCGGCACCGCTGTGCTTGGCGGCGTTGGTGAGCAGCTCGCTGACCGCGAAGTAGACCGCCGACTCGACGGGGGCGGCGGGCCGGCCCGGCAGCTCGGCCGTCACCTCGACGTCCAGCATGCTGTCGAGGGCGAGGGCGCGGACCGCGTCGGCGATGCCGCGGTCCGCCAGGACCGGCGGATGGATGCCGCGGATCAGGTCGCGCATCTCCTCCAGGGCGCGGGAGGAGGCCTCGCGGGCTCCGGCGAGCATGAACAGGGCGGCCTGCGGATCGTTGTTCACCAGCTTCTCGACGCTGTCGATGGTCATGCCGAGCGCGACCAGCCTGGCCTGGGCCCCGTCGTGCAGGTCCCGTTCGATCCGGCGGAGCTCGGCGGCCTGGGCGTCGGAGGCGTCGGCGCGGGTGGTGGAGAGATGGTCGACCCGCAGGCGCAGCCGGGCGGTCCGGGTCGGCGCGAGCAGGACCGCCGTCCAGCGGGCGTGCAGTCGCAGCGTCCACGGGCCGACCAGGAGGCCGGCGAGGATCAGCGCGAGGCCGACGGGTACCGCGGCCAGCGCGGCGCCGGACGAGTCCACCTGGATGACGGTGTACCAGTTGCTGCCGCCCGCGCGGTCGATCGGCCCCCAGACGAAGGGCTGGACCAGTGCGCCGTACACGCCGTACAGCACCAGCGCGCCCGGCAGCCCGGCGATGACGCCGCCGATCCACGGATCGGCACTCGCCCACACCAGGTCGCGCCAGGTGGCCGGGTCGCCCAGCAGGGCGAGGCAGGTACGGACCCGGCCGCCGAGGCCGGGCTCCCGCGGCGGCGTCGGGCGGTACGGTTCGGGGATCGCCACCCCCGTCCACCGCCCGGCGCGGCGGCGGGCGGTGCCGGCGAGCCGTCGCAGCGTCCCGACGGCGAGCGGGAGCAGGAGCAGCCCGACTCCGGCGCCCAGCAGCCAGATCGCGAGGTTGACCAGGCAGGCGACCAGCCCGGCCGACAGCGACAGGGCCCACAGGGCCGCGGCCCGCCCCAGCGCGACCGGCCGCTCGGCCCACGCCGTACGGGCGGTGGCCGCCGTTCGGCGAGCGCTGCCGTCGGTGGTGGTCGGCGTGTCGTCCGGTGTACGGGTGGCAGAGGATCCGGTGTTCATCGGACGGCCTCCGTGCGCCGGACCCGGTGGCCGGCCACCGCCAGCGCGACCGCGACCGCGGTCGAGCAGCCGGCGAGCGCGGTCATGCCGGCGACGTCACCGCCCTCGATGTCCAGCACGCCGAGGGTGCCGAGATTGATCAGGCAGTGGAGGGTGCCGGCCACCAGGAGGGTCCCGGTACCGGCGCCCGAGACCAGGACGGCGAGTATCACCGAGACCGCGACGGTCATGACCATGAACGCCGTCATGAACGCGGCTCCGAACCGCAGGTACTGCACGTGCCAAGCCCCCCAGAGAACACCCACCACGACCGCTGCCGCCACCGGCGAACGGCCGGCCTCCAGCCGCCGCTGCAGAAAGACGCGCCAGCCCAGTTCCTCGCCGCACGCGCCGACCCACTGCAGGACGACCAGCAGCCACCACGGCCCAGCCAGTTGACCGGCGTCCGTGAGGTGCACCGGCCGTCCGGCCAGCGCGAGGACGCCGAGCGACAGCCCCAGCACCGCGACAACCAGACCCGCACCGGTCACGCAGCGAACGAGCACGTCACGGGTGGGCCGCAGCCACCTCATGCTAGCCGGACCGGCCGCGGGCCTCCTCCCCCGCCTCAGCAGCACCGTCACCACCACGGCGGCGACGGCGGGGCCGAACTGGGGGAGCATCAGCAGCCCGGGGTCGAGCGGGAGCATCGGCTGCAGAGCCAGCAGCAGACCGGCCACCACCCAGGTCAGCAGGGTGAACAGCGGGACCGGCCAGAACTCGCGGGCACGCGTCGCGGCGACGCGCTGCTGGGCATGGGACATCCGTGCACCTGTTCTTCTCGTCGGAGGTGTCGTTCTGACGACACCTACGACGATCGCGCCCGGCCCTGTGGCACGCACTGCACCGGACCTCACTCCGGGGGTGTACTTCTGCGCACCCCTGAGCACTTACCGGAGGCGACGGACGGCCCCGCACGGCCTCCGCGCTCAGTACGGCAGGTAGTAGCCGAGCACATCCGCGGTGAGCGGCGGGAGGAGCGCCCGGAACAGTTCCTCGTCCCGGGCGTGCCCGGGACTCGGTTGTTGCCACCTGGACAGGAGCGTCGTCACCGACCTCACGGGTCGGAACAGCTAGCCGCCGATCGCGGCGACGGCCTGGTTCCCCGCCTCCAGCACGAGCTGCCCGAGCGCGGTGCCCGCCGCGGGCATGACCAGCTCGACCAGCCGGTCGGCCGTGCGCCGCAGGAGACCGCGGTCCGGGTGCGCGCGTGCGGCCTCGGCGGACAGGGCCCCGGCCTGCTCGGCCGCCTCGGCCTGCTCCTCGGGCGACAGCCCGAGGACGGGCAGGCTCTGCTGGATGAGGCCGGTGAAGTGGATCAGCGCGGCCGGGTCGAAGCCGGCGGTGTTGTTCTGCGTGAAGTCCCGCTGGGAGCCGATGATGGTCCCCTGCGCGTCGGTCAGGTAGGTGTTGAACGTCGTCGTCCCAGGGGCCGTCTGCTCCTGCCGCACGAACTCCGACACGGTCTTCTCGCTCTCTGCGCAGTCGATGCCCCGCGCGGTCAGCCTGACAACGTAGCTGTCGGCGGGGCTGAGGAAGGTGTCCCTGGCCCGCGGGCCGAAGGGGCCGGTGTCCTGGTGGACGACGGCGAGTCCGCGGGCCGCGAGGTACCCGATGGCCTCGCACACCTCAGGTGCGGTGACCGGGTCGCCGCAATAGGCCGGTTCGGAGTCCAGGAAGCCCGCCGGCGGGTCGGCATCGGCGCAACCGCTCTGCCGGTACCCCTGGCCGGGTTGCCCGTAGAGCCAGTCGAGAACGTCGGAGCGGACCGCGTTGTTGCGCCGGGGGCGATTGTCGCGCTGCTCCAGCACGGCCGCCGCCTGGGCCCGGCCCACAGGTGTGAACCTGACGATGTCGGCGACGAGCGAGACGGGCCGCAGCAGGCCCTCGGCGGTCAGGGCCGCGCGCAGGCCTGCCGCCTGATGTTCGGGGATGCCGTGCCCGGCGGCCCACTCCCGCACGTCGAACCCGCCCGCCGGACGGTCCGCGGTGGCGGTGTGTGCCCAGGCCAGCAGGGACGCGCGCTGGTGGTCGGGGTGCATATGGGCGCCTTCTGGATGTCTGCGGTCGGCTGGGTGTGGTCCTGGGCGGGAGCGTACTCAGAGTCCGGCTGGAAGGTCACCCCCCGGCGGCCCGGGGCACGGGCCCACCATGGATCATGGACAGTGCCGGCCACCCCCGGATCGACGGAAAGCGGTGCCACCATGAGTCCTCTCCCGCCCGACCCGACGGTGCTCCACCCCTTCCCCGACCAGCCGCGCGTGGTCCTGCTGAAACCGCTGGTGACCTCGCCGCTGATCGAGGTCGGCGAGTACTCCTACTACGACGACCCCGACGACCCGACCGCGTTCGAGACCCGCAACGTGCTCTACCACTACGGCCCGGAGAAGCTGGTCATCGGGAAGTTCTGCGCGCTGGGCGAGGGCGTGCGGTTCATCATGAACGGCGCCAACCACCGTATGGACGGCCCCTCCACCTTCCCCTTCCCCATCATGGGCGGCGCCTGGTCCGAGCACTTCGACCTCCTCGCCGGCCTGCCCGCCCGCGGCGACACCGTCGTCGGCAACGACGTCTGGCTCGGCTACCGAAGCGTGGTCATGCCCGGGGTCCGCATCGGCCACGGCGCGATCATCGCCGCCGGATCGGTCGTCACCACCGACGTCCCCGACTACGCCATCGCCGGCGGCAACCCCGCCAAGGTCATCCGCTCGCGCTACCCCGACGGCGACATCGCCCGCCTGCTGGCCGCCGCCTGGTGGGACTGGCCCGCCGACCACCTCACCCGGCACATCCGCACCGTCATGTCCGGGACCGTCGACCAGCTCGAAGCCGCCGCCCCCAGGCCCTGACCGCAGGCCGGCGGCCGGAGCGGCAGGACACCGCGCGCCTGACCACGCCGGGCCGCGCCGGGCGTGATCCACATCACCACCGCGGGAGCGATGATTCCGTAGTGGCCGGCAGTCTTCAGTGTCGTAGGCCCGAGGGCGTAGCAAGCAGAGCAGGCAAGACAGAGGAGCACCACCGTGCGCATCGTGATCAGTGAGTTCATCAGCCTGGACGGCGTCGTGCAGGCCCCTGGCGGCCCCGAGGAGGACACCGACGGCGGCTTCGCCCACGGCGGCTGGTCGCACCCGTTCTTCGACCCGGAGGTGGTGGGCGGCGCCTTCTCCGACGCGCTGACCAGCGCCGCGGCACTGCTGTTCGGGCGCCGCACCTGGCAGACGATGGCCGCGGCGTGGCCCGAGCGGGCCGGCGACCCGTTCGCCGACCGGATGAACGCCATCCCGAAGTACGTCGTCTCCAGCACCCTGGGCGACTCCGGGCCGGTCTGGGACAACACCACCCGCATCCCCGGTGACGAGGCCGTCGCCCGCGTCCGCGAGCTGCGCAAGGCCGAGGGCGGCGACCTGCTGGTCATGGGGAGCCCCACCCTGGTGCGCACCCTCCTGAGCGAGGGCCTGGTCGACGAGCTCCGACTGGTGATCATGCCGGTGCTCCTCGGCGGCGGAAAGACGATCTTCCCGGACGACGGCGGGCTGCGCACGCTGGAGCTGGTCTCCACCGTCACCGGCAGCACGGGTGTGAACGTCTGCACCTACCGGCCCGTCGCCAAGCGGTAGCCGGCCGCGGCGGACGGGTCGGCGCCCGTCCGGACCACCACCGTCGGCAGGCCGCTCGGGACGGACCGAGCGGCCCGCCGGTGCCGGGACCGCCGTCTGCTACCCGTCCGACTCCGCCTTGATGTAGTCGCCGTACTGCGCGGCCGTGAGAAGGTCGTCGAGCTGCTTGGGGGCGGACAGGGTGACGTCGACGATCCAGCCCTGGTCGTAGGGCTCCTCGTTGATCAGTTCCGGCGAGTCGTTGAGGCTCTCGTTGACGGCGGCGATCGTGCCGGACACCGGCGTGTAGACCTCGGAGACCGCCTTGACCGACTCGACGGTGCCGACCGGCTCCCCGGCATCGAGGGCGGCGCCCGATTCGGGCAGTTCGACGAAGACGACATCACCGAGCTGGCGCTGCGCGAAGGCCGTGAGGCCGACCCTGACCTTCCCGTTACCGGTGGACCGCACCCACTCGTGATCCCTGCTGTACTTGAGGCCCTTCGGAATGTCCGTCATGCCCGCCTCGCTTTCCTGGAAGCACTCTTGAGCCACCGTCACCTCACGTGACCGCGCACCCACGGAGAGCCTGCTACAGATCCGCCGCCGCGTCCGGGAGGCTCACCCGACCCGCGACGTGCCACCCGCGCCCCGGCCGGTACGGCCTGCGGGTTCAGGGCCCGGTCGAGGGCCACCGTGCGGCAGACGGTGATGCGGGCGCTGAGGTCCGCGTCGGGGGCCGGGAGTTCACTGGCGTGGATGCCGCCGGGGTAGACGTGCAGTTCGACCGGGACGCCGGCCCGTACGAGGCGGCCGGCGTAGGCGATGTCCTCGGCACGGAAGAGGTCGAGGTCGCCGACGTCCAGGTAGGTGGGCGGCAGCCCGCCGAGGTCCTCGGCGCCGGCCGGGGACGCGGCCGAGGGACGCGACCGCCCCGGGCCGGACTCGGCCCCTCGGGCTGAACTCAGTTCCCGGGAAGCCGAGTCGGCGCGGCCGACCGGGCTCCCTCGCCCCGGCCGGGGAGGCCGAGGCCGCCGAGGCGGGTCGTCAGCTCGGACAGCACGGCCATGTCCGCCTCACCCCACGGGGGTGCGGCGAAGATCTCCTCGGCGACCTTCTCGGCCGTGGCGCGCATCTCCGCGAGCCGTTCACGACCGGTGTCGGTGAGCGCCGCGTACGCCACCCGGGCGTCGCGGGCGTCCGGCTCGCGCGTGACCAGCCCGATGCGCTCCAGCGGCGCCAGCCCCCGGGTCACGCCCGAGGCGGTCAGGCCGAGCGCCTCGGCGAGGTCCACCCGGCGCAGCCGGCCGCCGGGCGACCGGCCCAGGCGCAGCAGCAGCGTGAAGTCGGCCAGGCTCACCCCGTGCAGGCCCCCGAGGCTCGCGTCGAAGCGCTTCACCAGGGCGGTCTGCGCCCGCAGGAGCCGCAGGGCCGCGTCCAGCGCATCACTCATGTGCCACCTCCTTGACCGCTCGACCATAACAGCTGGTTGAGCAGTCAAGGAGTAGTGCAGTATCCGGTCATACGAGTCCGGCCGAATCCCCGCGAGCGCCCGGGGTCAGGCGTCCTTCCGCGCGGCGGCGCGGCGCTGCCGCTTGCCGAGGGGGGCCAGGGAGAGGTCCTCGGCCTGTGACCTGAGGTTCTTGAAGGCGTAGCCCCGTTCATCCAGCCAGGCCTTCGCCGCGGCCTCGGCGCGTTCGGTCGCCTCCAGGATGTCCTCCTCGGCCTCGCCGGAGTCCTGGAAGCGGAAGGTGAACGCGGGCCGCGCCGCGATGTCGTAGCTGAGGTGCCCCTCGGTGGTGCAGGCCGCGTGCAGCACGTCGTGCTCGGATGCGCGGGCCAGCAGCCCGGCGCGCTGCTCGGCGTCGAGCCCGTCGAAGGCACCGCGAACGGTGATCCGGAAGGTGCGAGTAGTGGTCATCCCCCGAGCCTGATCAGCGGGAGCGGTCCGCTTCCACCGCCTTTCACGCGGCACCGGGGCGCCCTCGACGGTCTGCCCGGCCGGCCTCCGGGGAACGCGTCCGCGCCCGCTCGCCGTCCGGGCCGACACCCGAAGGGCGCGCGGCGTACCGCCATGAGGCCGAAGCAGCCGGGGCGAAGCACGCGGGAACCGTGGACCATCGACCTGTGGGGCGCGCTGGGCCGCGCCGCCGTCTCCTATCCGAGAGGACCCTCCGATGCCAGACTTCCGGCCGAAGAACGATCACCTGATCGTCAAGCCGATCAGCGCGCCCGCCCTGCCCGACGCGGACACCCGCAAGGGCGAGGTGGTGGCGGTGGGACCGGGCAGGACCCTGGCGGGCGGCCGGCCGCACCCGGTGGACGTGAAGACCGGCGAAAAGATCATCTTCTCCCGGTTCTCCGGCTCGGAGGTCGAGGTGGACGGGGTGGTCTACGTGGAGCTTCCCGAGGACGAGATCCTCTCGGTGGCCGCCGAGTAGGCGGGCGCGACGGCCGTGCGGCACCGCTCCCGGCCCCGCCCGCACGGCAGCACCCCGAACCGCAGCGTCCCCGACGGCAGCACCCCGGATGCGGAATCCCGGAGCCGACGGCAGAGTGCCGCTTGGCACGCCCCGGGCGCGACCGCCGCCGCCCCACGGGCCCCTCACCCCCTTGGAGACCCCCTATGACCGAGCAGCCGCAGGCCCAGATCGGCGTCACCGGACTGGCCGTGATGGGGCGCAACCTCGCGCGGAACCTCGCCCGCCACGGCTACCGCGTCGCCGTCCACAACCGCACCCGGGCAAGGACCACCGCGCTGGTGGAGCAGTACGGACACGAGGGCACGTTCGTCCCGGCCGACAGCACGGCCGGGTTCGTCGCGGCACTCGAACGCCCCCGCCGGATCGTGATCATGGTCAAGGCCGGCGAACCCACCGACGCCGTCATCGACGAGCTCCTCCCCCTGCTCGACGAAGGCGACGTGCTGGTGGACGGCGGCAACGCCCACTTCCTCGACACCCGCAGACGGGAGGCGGCCCTGCGGCAGCGCGGGCTCCACTTCGTCGGCACCGGGATCTCCGGCGGCGAGCAGGGCGCCCTGGAAGGACCGAGCATCATGCCCGGCGGCACCCCGGAGGCCTACCAGGTCCTGGGCCCGCTGCTGGAGGACATCGCCGCCGAGGTCGACGGAACCCCCTGCTGCACCCACGTCGGACCGGACGGCGCCGGCCACTTCGTCAAGATGGTCCACAACGGCATCGAGTACGCCGACATGCAGCTGATCGCCGAGGCCTACGACCTGCTGCGCCACGGCGGCGGCCTGCAGCCCGCCGAGATCGCCGAGGTCTTCCGGGCCTGGAACGGCGGCCGCCTGGAGTCGTACCTGATCGGGATCACCGCCGAGATCCTCGCCCACACCGACGCGGCGACCGGCCGGCCCTTCGTGGACATCGTGCTGGACCAGGCCGAGCAGAAGGGCACCGGCCGGTGGACGGTGCAGAGCGCGCTGGACCTGGGCGTCCCCGTGAACGGGATCGCCGAGGCGGTCTTCGCCCGGTCGCTGTCCGGCGGCGTGCCGCTCCGGCGGGCGGCGCACGACCTGCCCGGCCCGTCCGAGAGCTGGCTCGACAGCGCGGCGGCGGACCGCTTCGCCGACGACGTCGAACAGGCCCTGTACGCCTCCAAGATGGTGGCCTACGCCCAGGGCTTCCAGCAGATCCAGGCCGGCAGCGCCGAGTACGGCTGGCGGATCGACCCCGGCGCGATGGCCACCATCTGGCGCGGCGGGTGCATCATCAGGGCCCGCTTCCTGGACCGGATCAAGGCCGCCTACGACGAGGACAGGGAGCGCCCCACGCTCCTGACCGACGCCCACTTCCGGGAGTCGCTCGGCTCCGCGCAGTCCGCGTGGCGCCGGGTCGTCTCGACGTCGGCCCAACTGGGCGTTCCGGCACCCGGCTTCGCGACCGCGCTCGCCTACTACGACAGTCTGCGGGCCGAACGCCTCCCGGCCGCCCTCGTCCAGGGACAGCGGGACTTCTTCGGCGCGCACACCTACCGGCGGACCGACCGCGACGGTACGTTCCACACCCGCTGGGAGCAGGACGGACGTCCGGAGGAACAGCGCTGACCGAACGGCGTGAGCCCCCGGCGGCCGCCGGGGGCTCACGCCGCCGTCCGGGTCAGGCCGTGCGCCGCAGCAGGGCCAGGTACATCGCGTCGGTGCCGTGCAGGTGCGGCCAGAGCTGGATGTCCGGGCCGTCGCCCAGCGCCGGGACGCCGGGGAGCAGCGGGCGGGCGTCGATCCACTCGACCCGGCCGCCCTCGTCCCGGAGCACGTCGTCGACGACGGCCCGGGTCTCGGCCAGGTGCGGCGAGCAGGTCGCGTAGCCGACCACGCCGCCGACCCGGGTGGCGTCGACGGCCGAGCGCAGCAGGTCGCGCTGGAGCGGGCCGAAGGCGGCGATGTCCTGCGGGCGGCGGCGCCAGCGGGCCTCGGGGCGGCGGCGCAGCGCGCCGAGGCCGGAGCACGGGACGTCGACCAGGACCCGGTCGAAGCCGCCGGAGCGCCAGGCCGGGCGGGTGCCGTCGGCGGTGATCACGGTGTACGGGCCGGGGTTGCCCTCCAGCGCGCGGGCGACCAGCCGGGCCCGGTGCGGCTGCTTCTCGCTGGCCACCAGGGCGGCGCCGCGCCCGGCGGCCAGGGCGCCGAGCAGCGCGGCCTTGCCGCCGGGGCCGGCGCAGCCGTCCAGCCAGAGCCGGTCCGGTCCGTCCAGGGGGGCCGCCGCGAGGGCGAGCGCGACCAGCTGGCTGCCCTCGTCCTGGACGCCGGCCCGGTTCTCGCGCACCGCCTCCAGCGAGCCCGGGTCGCCGCCCTCGGCGAGCCGGAGCGCGACCGGGGACCAGCGGCCGGGTTCGGCCTCGGGCAGCGCTTCGGCCAGTTCGCCGACGGTGATCCGGCCGGGGCGGGCCACCAGGGTGACCTCGGGCCGCTCGTTGTCGGCGCGCAGCAGCTCCTCCATGGCGGTGCGGCCGGCGGCGTCGGGCTGCCAGCGGCCGAGCGAGTCCCAGAGCGCGGCGACCACCCAGCGGGGGTGGGAGTGCACGACGGCGAGGTGGTCCTCGGCGTCGTCGTCGTACGGCGGGGCGACCTGTCCGATCCACTCCGCCAGGTCGCGGGCGCTGATCCGGCGCAGGACGGCGTTGACGAACTTGGCCTTGCCGTCGCCGAGCACCACGCGGGCCAGTTCGACGGTGGCCGAGACGGCGGCGTGGCTGGGGATGCGGGTGGTGAGCAGCTGGTGGGCGCCGAGCGAGAGCACGTCCAGGACCGGCGGGTCCACCTTGCTGAGCGGGCGGTCGACGCAGGCGGCGATGATCGCGTCGTAGGTGCCCTGGAGCCGCAGGGTGCCGTAGACGAGTTCGGTGGCGAGGGCGGCGTCGCGGCGGTCCATGCCCTTCTGCTCGGCCTCGCGGAGCAGGGAGGGAAGGATCAGGTTGGCGTAGGCGTCGCGCTCGTCGACGGCGCGCAGGGCGCGGAAGGCGACGATCCGGGCCGGGTCCTTCTTCGGACGGCGGTGCGGGCGGGGGGCGCGCTTGGCGCTCGGTGTGGTCACAGGTGCCTCAAGGTGCTGCGGTGATTATCGGACGAACAGTCGAACAGTAACGCCAAACGTCGGGCCCTGGCCCCCGGCCTTCTCCGCTCCCTCAGACCTCGAAGCGCTCGCCGGACTCGATCCGGGTGCCCCGCGCCCAGTCCGCCGCCCGCATCGGCTTCTTGCCCTGCGGCTGGACCTCGCCCAGCTCGACCTCGTGGCTGCCGGTGCCGACCCGGATGCTCTTCTTGCCGACGGCCAGCTCCCCGGGTGCCAGCTCCGCGGCGTCCGTCAGCAGCTTCACCGGGCCGGAGACCTTCAGCCGCTCACCGCGGAAGAGCGTCCAGGCGCCGGGGGCGGGGGCGCAGCCGCGCACCAGGCGGTCGATCCGCAGCGCGGGGTGGTTCCAGTCGATCCGGGCGTCCTCGACGGTGATCTTCGGGGCGAGCGTGATGCCCTCGGCGGGCTGCGGGACGGCGTGCAGGGAGCCGTCCGCGATGCCGTCCATGGTGGCGGTGAGCAGACGGGCGCCGGAGTGGGAGAGCCTGGTGAGGAGTTCACCGCTGGTGTCGGTGGGGCGGACCTCCTCGGTGATCACACCGTAGACCGGGCCGGAGTCGAGGCCCTGCTCGATCAGGAAGGTGGACGCTCCGGTGACCTCGTCGCCCGCCAGCACGGCGTGCTGGACGGGGGCCGCGCCGCGCCAGGCGGGCAGCAGCGAGAAGTGCAGGTTGACCCAGCCGTGCTTGGGGATCTCCAGGGTGCCCGGGCGCAGCAGCGCGCCGTAGGCGACCACCGGGCAGCAGTCGGGGGCGAGTTCGGTGAGCCGGGCGACGAAGTCCGGGTCGCTGGGCTTCGCCGGCTTGAGGACCTCGATCCCGGCCTCCTCGGCGCGCTGGGCGACGGGGCTGGCGACCAGCTTGCGGCCGCGCCCGGCGGGGGCGTCGGGGCGGGTGACCACCGCGACGACCTCATGCCGGTCGGAGGCGAGCAGGGCGTCCAGGGCGGGAACGGCGACCTCGGGGGTGCCGGCGAACACGAGGCGCATCAAGTGCCTTTCTGGTGGGCGGAGTTCAGCAGCGGAAGCGGGGGTTCAGCGCGCGGCGCCGAAGGTGCCGTGCGGGGAGATCCTGACGACGGGGGCGGGTCCGTCGCCCCACTCCGTCTCACGGATCGCCTTCATCGCGGCCTTGCGCTGCTCGCGGTCGAGGCGGTCGATGAAGATGATCCCGTCGAGGTGGTCGGTCTCGTGCTGGATGCAGCGGGCGAGCAGCTGGGTGCCCTCGATGGTGACCGGGTCGCCGTGCATGTTGAAGCCCTTGGCGACCACGCCGTACGCGCGCTTGGTGTCGTAGCGCAGGCCGGGCAGCGAGAGGCAGCCCTCGGGGCCGTCCTGCTCCTCCTCGGTCAGCGACAGGTCGGGGTTGATCAGATGACCGGTGACGCCGCCCACGTGGTAGGTGAACACCCTGAGGGAGACGCCGAGTTGAGGGGCCGCCAGGCCGGCGCCGGGGGCGTCGAGCATGGTGTCGGTGAGATCCTGGACCAGCTTGCGCAGTTCCTTGTCGAACGTGGTCACCGGCTTCGCGGTGGCCCGCAGGACTGGGTCTCCGAAGATGCGGATCGGCTGGATCGCCACGGGGTACGGGCTCCTGTCCGTCGGGTTCGGGCTGCTCGCCACAGGCGGGTCACGGGGTGGGCCGGGGGCCGGCCACCGGCAAGTCTATGCAATCGTCCCGGGCCGTCCGGCGGCCGTGCTCGGCCCACCGGCATATCCCGAGTCCGTCCGGCTGCGTGACCCCGGCCCCCATTCGGGCGTTGGTCAAGTGAGATTGACCGGGGCCGGGCAGAACGGGACACCGCGACCCGGCCGAGCCGAACCGTACGGAAGGTGGCGCGTAAGCCATGGCTGAGCAGATCAACCACGACGCCCGGGCCCGGGCCAGCCTGCACCTGCTGGTGCGGGACATCGAGCGGGTGCGGCGGCAGGTCGACGCGCTGCGGACGCTCACCGCCCAGCTGGGCAACGTCTACCGCCCGCGCCGCCCGAGCACCTCGGCCGGGTTCGTGGTGTACGGGCGGGCGCCCGCACCGACGGTGCGCCTGGCGCAGGAGCTGCGGGAGAGCGTGGAGACGCTGGTGGCGGCGGCGGTCGAGTTCGACCGGGCGCTGGGCTTCTCCTGGGATTCGGTGGGCTCGGCCCTCGGGGTCACCAAGCAGGCGGTGCACCGGCGGTACGGGATGCGCCGGCCCACCAGCGAGCTGCTCGCCGCGGGCGGGGTGACGGCCTCCGGCGTCCCGGGGGTGCCGGGGCAGGGCCGGTCGGACCGCTCCGAGGAACTGCCGGCCGCCGCACCCGCCCCGAGCGGGCTGGCCACCACCGTCCCGGCGGCCCGCCAGGGCGGCCTGGACCGCAGCACGCTGGACCGGGCGGCCCTGGACCGGTCCGCGGCGGACCGGGGCGGACTGGACCGCGCCGGCGTGGACCGCGGCGGCATCCCGCTGCGCGGCTGACCAGGGCGGACATCGGGCGGCACGGTCGGGCTCACCCAACGGGCCCGGCCGTCCCCGCCCGCCCCGCCTCAGCCCGGCCCGGGCCCGGCCACCAGCCCGGCCGCCCTCGCCTCAGCCGATGTCCAGCGGATCGATCCGCACCTTCACCGCCTCCGGCGTCCGCAGCGCGATCCGCGCGATCTGCGCCGCCTTGAGCGCCGCCGCCAGCGCCGCCCCCTGTCCGGGCGGCACCCGCAGCAGCGCCCGCTCCTGCTCCTCCCCCCGCAGCTTCGGCACCGGCACCGGGCCCAGCACATCGGCGCCCTCCGGCAGCCGGACCAGGCCCAGCAGGTCGGCCACCGCCGCCGGACTGCCCGCCACCGAGGCCATCCGCGACACCGGCGGGAAGTGCAGCTGCGCCCGTTCGTCCCGCTCCAGCCCGGCGTGGCCCATCGGGTCCCAGCGGACCAGCGCCTGCACCGGCCGCGCGGTCGGCTCCGCGACCACCACCACCGTGCCGCCCTCGGTCGAGGGCCGGACCAGCGCGGCGGCCGCCAGCCAGAGCCGCAGGGTCTCCTCCCCGGCCCGCAGGTCCGGGCGGCCGAGCAGCGCCCAGCCGTCCAGCAGCAGCGCGGCCGCGTAGCCGTCCGCCCCTTCGACCACCGGCTCGGCGCCCGGGGTGGAGATCACCAGCGCCGGCTCCGCGGGGACGGTCGCCAGCACCGCGTCCCGTCCGGAGGTCCGGACCGGGATCCGGGGGAACGCCTTCCCCAGCTCCTCCGCCGTCCGCCGCGCACCGACCACCTGCGCCCGCAGCCGGAACGACCCGCACTCGGCGCAGTGCCAGTCGTTCTCCGCCTCCCCGCACCAGCCGCAGCGCAGCGGCGCGTCGGACGACGCGGCCTCCAGCGGGCCCTCGCAGTGCCGGCACCGGACCGGCGTGCGGCAGCGCCCGCACGCCAGCCGGGGCACGTACCCGCGCCTCGGCACCTGGATCAGGACCGGCCCGCCGCTCGCCAGCGCGTCCCGCGCGACCTCCCAGGCCACCGACGGCAGCCGGGCGGCCTGGGCGGCGGCGTCCCGGTGCTGGTCCTGGTCGGTGACGGTCCGGACCCGGGGCGCGACCTGCCGGACGGTCTCCCGGTCGGCCGCCAGCGGCCGGGCCCACCCGGTGCTGACCAGCTGCGCGCCCTCCACGGTCACCGTGTGCCCGCCCAGCAGCACGCCCGCGCCCTCCTCGGCCGCGCGCAGCAGCGCGACCTCCCGGACGTGCGGGTGCGGGGCGCGCGGATCGCTGTGGCTGCTGTCGCCGTCCGACCAGACGACCACCAGCCCGAGGTCGCGCACCGGCGCGAACATGGTGGCGCGGGTGCCGATGACGGCGTGCACCGAGCCGCGGCTCACCTCCAGCCAGCGCCGGTAGCGCTCCCGGGGCCCGAGATCGGCCACCAGGGTGGCGTGCTGCCCGGCGCCGAGCAGTTCGGTGAGCGCCCGGTCGACCCGGGCGGTGGTGCGCCCGTCCGGCAGGACGACCAGCGCGCCGCGCCCGCTCGCCAGGGTGGCGGCGACGGCGCGGGCGATCTCGTACGGCCAGCCGGGGCCGGGCAGCGCCGTCCAGACCGCGCGCGGCGCGCCGCCGCCGGCCAGCGCGGCGAGGAAGTCGGGCCCGGCGGGGTAGCGCTGCCAGCCACCGGGGGCGGGCGCGGCCGGCCGGGGCCTGGGCGGCGGGGAGGGCTCGGCCTCGGCCTTGGCGTGCCGGGGCGGGATCGCCAGCTGGAGGACGTCCGCCAGGGTCCCCGCGTAGCGGTCGGCGACGGTCCGGCAGAGCCGCAGCAGCTGCGGGGTGAGCACCGGCTCGGGCGAGAGCACCTGGGCGAGCGGCGCCAGCGGGCCGGGGAAGTCGCTTTCGGGCAGGCGCGCGACGATGAACCCGTCGTGCAGTTCCCCCCCCTCGCGCTGGCCCTTCACCACGCGCGCCCCGAAACGCACCCGCACCCGCGCGCCGGGCCGGGCGTCCTCCGCCATCGCGGCGGGCACCTCGTAGTCGAAGAACTTGTCGATGGTCAGCACGCCCTTGTCGACCACCACCCGGGCCACCGGCAGGTGCTCGGCGCGCTTGGCCCCGCGCCAGGTACGGGGCTTGGCCCGGCGCACCGTCTCCCGGATGAACGCGAGCTGCTCCGGAGCCCCCGCACCGCCCCCGCCGCTCTCCTCTTCGCTGCTCATCGCTCCAAGTACTACCAGGTCACACCGACATCGGGCACAACGCCGCAGGCGGCGGCCGTCCCGAGGGCTCGGGGCGGCCGCCGCCTGCGGTCGTGCGCGTGGGGAAGGGCGTCAGTCCTGGACGGCCTTCTTCAGCTGGTCGACCCGGTCGGTCCGCTCCCAGGTGAAGTCCGGCAGCTCACGGCCGAAGTGGCCGTACGCCGCGGTCTGCGCGTAGATCGGGCGCAGCAGGTCCAGGTCGCGGATGATCGCGGCCGGACGCAGGTCGAAGACGTCGGTGACGGCCTTCTGGATGGTGAGGACCGGGACGGTCTCGGTGCCGAAGGTCTCGACGAAGAGGCCGACCGGCTCGGCCTTGCCGATGGCGTAGGCGACCTGGACCTCGGCGCGGCGGGCGAGGCCGGCGGCGACGATGTTCTTGGCGACCCAGCGCATGGCGTAGGCGGCCGAGCGGTCGACCTTGGACGGGTCCTTGCCGGAGAAGGCACCGCCACCGTGGCGGGCGTAGCCGCCGTAGGTGTCGATGATGATCTTGCGGCCGGTGAGGCCGGCGTCGCCCATCGGGCCGCCGATCTCGAAGCGGCCGGTCGGGTTGACCAGCAGGCGGTAGCCCTCGGTCACCAGCTTGATGCCCTGCTCGGCCAGCGCCTTCAGCTCCGGCTCCACGACGAACTCGCGGATGTCCGGGGTGAGCAGCGACTCCAGGTCGATGTCGCTCGCGTGCTGCGAGGAGACGACCACGGTGTCCAGGCGGACGGCGCGGTCGCCGTCGTACTCGATGGTGACCTGGGTCTTGCCGTCCGGGCGCAGGTACGGGATCGTCCCGTTCTTGCGGACCTCCGACAGGCGCTTGGACAGCCGGTGCGCCAGCGTGATCGGCAGCGGCATCAGCTCCGGCGTCTCGTCCGACGCGTAGCCGAACATCAGGCCCTGGTCACCCGCGCCCTGCTTGTCCAGGTCGTCGCCTTCGTCGCCGTGGGCGGACCCCTCGACCCGGGCCTCGTACGCGGTGTCGACGCCCTGCGCGATGTCGGGCGACTGGGCACCGATGGACACCGACACGCCACAGGAGGCGCCGTCGAAGCCCTTCTTGGAGCTGTCGTAACCGATCTCCAGGATCTTGTCCCGGACGAGCTGGGCGATCGGCGCGTACGCCTTGGTGGTCACCTCACCGGCCACGTGCACCTGGCCGGTGGTGATGAGCGTCTCCACGGCGACCCGGGACTTCGGGTCCTCACGAAGGAGAGCGTCAAGGATGGTGTCGCTGATCTGGTCAGCGATCTTGTCGGGGTGTCCCTCGGTCACGGATTCCGAGGTGAACAGGCGGCGAGACACAGCGCTCCCTGGGGTTGCAGCGGCTGCTGACTGAAGGCCCCCGGCGGACCGGGGACATCCGGAAAGACTTGATTCCTGGAGTGTAACGGTCGGCTACCGGCAACCGTCACTCCATTCCGGAAATCAAGACCGGACGATTGTCGGTTCAGATCACCGGGCGACCGGTTCCAGCCGCTTCGCGATCAGGTCCCAGACGACATCGGCGAGCGCCTCCTTGGGCCCCACCGGAACAACCGTCTCACTCCCGTCCGAGCCGAGCACCACGGCCTCGTTGACGTCCGTACCGAACGCCTTCCCGTTCCCCACCTCGTTGACCACCAGCAGGTCACAGCCCTTGCGTGCGAGCTTGGCGCGGCCGTTGGCGAGCACGTCGTCCGTCTCCGCCGCGAAACCCACGACCAGTTGACCCGAACGGGCACGGTGGGCCGACAGCTCCGCCAGGATGTCCGGGTTCCGGACGAGCGCGACCGGCGCCGGCTCGACCCCCTCGACTTTCTTGATCTTGCCGGTGGCGTACTCGGCGGGCCGGAAGTCGGCCACCGCGGCGGCCATGACCACGGCGTCCGCGTCCGCCGCCGCCTTCAGCGCGGCGTCCCGGAGCTCCAGCGCGGTCGAGACATGCACCACATCCACCCCCGCCGGATCGGCCGGCTCGGCATTGGCCGAGATCAATGTCACGCGGGCGCCCCGCGCCGCGGCGGTCGCGGCGAGCGCGTAGCCCTGCTTGCCGGAGGAGCGGTTGCCGAGGAAGCGCACCGGGTCCAGCGGCTCGCGCGTCCCGCCGGCCGACACCACCACGTGCCGGCCCGCCAGGTCACCCGACGGTGCGCCCCGGCGCAGCACGGCCCGGCAGGCGTCGAAGATCGCGGACGGCTCGGGCAGCCGCCCCTTGCCGGTGTCCTTGCCGGTGAGCCGCCCGACCGCGGGCTCCAGCACGATGACACCGCGGCGGCGCAGGGTGGCGACGTTCTCCCGGGTGGCCGGGTGCTCCCACATCTCGGTGTGCATGGCGGGCGCCAGCACCACCGGACAGCGGGCGGTGAGCAGGGTGTTGGTGAGCAGGTCGTCGGCCAGCCCGTGGGCCGCCCTGGCCATCAGGTCGGCGGTGGCCGGGGCGACCACGACCAGGTCGGCCTGCTGGCCGATCCGCACGTGCGGCACCTCGTGGACCTTGTCCCAGGTCTCGGTGGCGGCCGGCCGGCCGGAGAGCGCGGCCCAGGTGGCCTCGCCGACGAAGTGCAGCGCGGCGGCGGTGGGCACCACGGTGACCTGGTGGCCGGACTCGGTGAAACGGCGCAGCAGTTCACAGGCCTTGTAGGCGGCGATGCCGCCGCTGACGCCGAGAACCACCCGCGGGGCCTGCGTGCCCGTCCGGTCCGTACTCGCGTCCGTGCTCGCGCTCATGCTCCCGTTTCCTCCTCCGGCCTGGTCAGAACGTGCTCACCCTACGGCCCCGTGACGATCACCCGCACTGTGGCGGAACGCACAGCCGCGCACGCACGCCGTCCGCCCAACACCCGGCCCCGGACAGGCCGAAGGGCCCGGCGGAAACGATTCCGCCGGGCCCTTCGGGCAAGAGAACAGGCAACGACCGCTCAGCGGGTCTCCGCCTCGACCGCCTCCGCGGTGAGCATGCCCGCGTTGATCTCGCGCAGCGCGATCGACAGCGGCTTCTCGTGCACGTGGGTGTCGACCAGCGGGCCGACGTACTCCAGCAGGCCCTCACCGAGCTGCGAGTAGTAGGCGTTGATCTGACGCGCGCGCTTGGCGGCGTAGATCACGAGGCTGTACTTGGAGTCGGTGGCCTCAAGCAGCTCGTCGATCGGCGGGTTGATGATGCCCTCGGGCGCGGTCATGGAAGAGGACACGCGAAAACCTTCCGAAAGGTGGAAAAGACAGACAGGTCAGGCTACACCGAGCAAGGCTAGCAGTTCGGCCGCTACCTGCTCGACGGAGGTGTTGACAAGGGTTGTGTCGAACTCCGACTCCGCGGCCAGCTCGACCCTGGCGGCCTCCAGCCGCTTCTCGATCACGTCCTGCGACTCGGTGCCCCGGCCGGTCAGCCGGCGGACCAGCTCGTCCCAGCTCGGCGGAGCCAGGAACACGAGCTGGGCCTCGGGCATCGACTCGCGCACCTGACGGGCGCCCTGCAGGTCGATCTCCAGCAGGACCGGCTCGCCGCGGTCCAGCTTCTCCAGCACCGCCGAGCGCGGGGTGCCGTAGCGGTTGCCCGCGAACACCGCCCACTCCAGCAACTCGCCGTTGGCGATCAGCTTGTCGAACTCGTCGTTGTCGACGAAGTGGTACTGGACCCCGTCCTGCTCGCCGGGCCTCGGGTGGCGGGTCGTCGCCGACACCGAGAGCCAGACCTCGGGGTACTGCTTCCTCATATGAGCGACGACCGTGCTCTTGCCGACCCCCGAGGGGCCGGAGAGCACGGTCAGCCGCGGACGCTCACTCATGCACCGATTATCCCGGATCGCGGACGATGCCGGGACCACGGGGCACGGTCAGGCGGCACCCCCGCCGAACTCCCGCTCCAGGGAGGCGATCTGGTTCGTACCGAGGCCGCGGACGCGACGGCTCTCGCTGATGCCGAGACGTTCCATGATCTGCTTGGCACGGACCTTTCCGACGCCCGGAAGGGACTCCAGCAGTGCGGAGACCTTCATCTTGCCGATCACGTCGTTGTCGGCCTTGCCGGCCTTGATCACCTCGTGCAGGGAGGCGCCGGAGTGCTTGAGCCGGTTCTTGACCTCGGCGCGCTCCCGGCGAGCCTCGGCGGCCTTGGCGAGCGCGGCGGTGCGCTGTTCAGGGGTAAGGGGCGGAAGAGCCACGCCGTTCACCTCAGGGTGTGGAAGGAAGGGATTGAGCTATGACTGGTGGTTCCCAGGACACCGGCCACAGGGGAACCGTACGGCTCTGACCTGCGAGAGCAACGGGAATCGCCGCTCTTCGATGACCTATCGCCGGACACTACCCGGATTGCGGCGCCGCGTCAGGAAAAGAACACGAAAAGTCCTGGTCAGCCAAGGCCGACCAGGACTTTCCGGGGCAAAATGACCGCGATTGCGGACCTTTGGCGGCACCGATGTGACGGCGCTCACGTCAAGTCGCCGGGCGTCACACCACCCGTCCGTGCCGTCGCAGCGCGCTACCGGCGCACCGCGAGGCCGTCCCACGCGACGCCGGCGGACCAGGCGGAGCCGAACCCGCCGCCGCCGCGCGCTACTTCGGCGCCCTACTTCACCGCGTCCGCGTACTCGCCGACGAAGCGCTCCGCCGCCGCCCGCAGGGCCGGCACCGACGGTCCGTGCCGGAGCACGTCCCGGCTGACGCTCGGCACCACGTTGCGCACCGAGGCGCCGAACACCCGCGGCAGATCCGCCATGGTCGCGCCCTGGGCGCCGATCCCGGGGGCCAGCAGCGGACCGTTGATCGCCAGGTCCACGCCCGCGTCCGCCAGGGTCGCCCCGACCACCGCGCCGAACGAGCCCAGCGGCTCGGCACCGGCGTTCTCGGCGGCCAGCTGCCGCAGCACCGAAGCGGCCACCGAGGTGCCGTCCGCGCCGGTCGCGCGCTGCACCTCGGCACCCTCCGGGTTGGAGGTGAGCGCCAGCGCGAAGACGCCGGCGCCGTTCGCGGCCGCCAGGTCGAGCGCCGGGCGCAGCGAGCCGAAGCCCAGGTAGGGGCTGACGGTGACGGCGTCCGAGAAGAGCGGGCTGGTGGGCGCCAGGAAGGCCTCGGCGTACGCGGCCATGGTGGAGCCGATGTCACCGCGCTTGGCGTCCATCAGGACCAGCGCACCGGCCGCGCGGGCCTCCTCCACGGACTTCTCCAGGACCGCGACGCCCCGGCTGCCGAAGCGCTCGAAGAAGGCGGCCTGCGGCTTGAGCACGGCCACCCGGTCGGCCAGCGCCTCGACCACGGTGCGGCTGAAGGTCTCCAGGCCGGCGATGTCGTCGCCGAGCCCCCAGGCGGCGAGCAGGGAGGCGTGCGGGTCGATGCCGACGCAGAGCTGGCCGCGGGTGTCGAGGGCGTGGCGCAGGCGGGCGCCGAACGGGGCGAGGGTCATGACGTCCTTTCCGGAACGTTCGTGAGTTCGTGAGAGGGGGTCAGGAGGCCTTGGCGCTGCCGACGGCGGCGGCCAGGTCGCGGAAGCCGCCGGCCCGGACGCGGGCGGAGAGGCCCTTGTGGATGCGGCGGCACCAGAACGGACCCTCGTAGATGAAGGCGCTGTAGCCCTGGACCAGGTCGGCGCCGTGGATGATGCGCTGCCAGGCGTCCTCGGCGGTCTCGATGCCGCCGACCGAGACCAGCGTCAGCCGGCCCTCGGTCCGGGCGCGCAGGCGCTGCAGCACCTCCAGGGCGCGGGCCTTGAGCGGGGCGCCGGACAGGCCGCCCATGCCGATCTCCTCGATCCGGGCGGCGCTCTCGCGCAGGCCCTCGCGGCCGATGGTGGTGTTGGTGGCGATGATGCCGTCCAGGCCGAGCTCCAGGGCGAGGTCGGCGACCGCGTCGACGTCCTCGTCGGCCAGGTCGGGGGCGATCTTCACCAGCAGCGGCACATGGTGCGGGGTGGTGCGGTCCGCGGCCTCGCGGACGGCGGACAGCAGCGGGCCGAGGTGGGAGACGGCCTGGAGGTTGCGCAGCCCGGGGGTGTTCGGCGAGCTGACGTTGACCACCAGGTAGTCGGCGTACTTGGCGAGGCGCTCGGTGCTCTTGACGTAGTCGGCGATCGCGTCGGCCTCCTCGACCACCTTGGTCTTGCCGATGTTGATGCCGACCACGGGGGTGGAGCTGGTGTGCGGGCGGGCCGCGAGGCGGGCGGCGACCCGGGCCGAGCCCTGGTTGTTGAAGCCCATCCGGTTGATCAGCGCGCGGTCCTCGACCAGGCGGAAGAGCCGGGGCGCCGGGTTGCCGGGCTGGGGCTCGCCGGTGATGGTGCCGATCTCGACGTAGTCGAAGCCGAGCATCGACAGGCCGTCGATGCCGACGCCGTTCTTGTCGAAGCCGGCCGCCAGACCGAACGGGCCGGGCAGGTCGAGGCCGAGGGCGGTGGTGTGCAGGGCCCGGTCGCGCGGGGCGAGCACCAGGCGCACCAGGGTGCGCAGGCCGGGCACGGAGGAGGCCAGCCGGATCCAGAAGAAGGCGAGGTGGTGGGCCTTCTCGGGGTCCATCTTCTTGAAGACGAGATCGAACAGCAGCTTGTACATGGCAGCTCCCAACAGGAGGCGCGGGCGCGACGGGCGACGGCGGGCGCGGCGGACGGCGACGGACGAGGGGCGGGCATGGCAGTGGGGGGCACCAGGCGGTTCGGTGCCCCCCACTGCGGTGGTGCTACTTGGCGCGGCCGGCGTTGATCAGCTCGGCGTGCTCCTGGAGCGACATCACCCCGACCTCGTCGCGCAGCAGCGCGTCGATGCCCTGGACGGCGGCGCCCATGGCCTGGACGGTGGTCAGGCAGGGCACGGCGCGGGCGATGGCCGCGGTGCGGATCTCGTAGCCGTCGAGGCGGCCACCGGTGCCGTACGGCGTGTTGATGATGAGGTCGACCGCACCCTCGTGGATCAGCTGGACGATCGTCTTCTCGCCGTTCGGGCCCTCGCCCTCGCTGTGCTTGCGCACCACGGTGGCGGGGATGCCGCCGCGCTGCAGCACCTCGGCGGTGCCGGCGGTGGCGAGCAGCTCGAAGCCGAGGCCGACCAGCGCGCGGGCCGGGAAGACCAGGTTGCGCTTGTCGCGGTTGGCGACGGAGACGAAGACCTTGCCCTTGGTCGGGAGCGCGCCGTAGGCGCCGGCCTGCGACTTGGCGTACGCCGTGCCGAAGACCTTGTCGATGCCCATGACCTCGCCGGTGGAGCGCATCTCCGGGCCGAGCACGGTGTCCACGCCGCGGCCGTGGACGTCGCGGAAGCGGCTCCACGGCATCACGGCCTCCTTGACGGAGATCGGGCAGTCGGCCGGCAGGGTGCCGCCGTCGCCCTCGGCCGGGAGCAGGCCCTCGGCGCGCAGCTGGGCGATGGTGGCGCCGAGCGAGATCCGGGCGGCGGCCTTGGCCAGCGGCACGGCCGTGGCCTTGGAGGTGAACGGCACGGTGCGGGAGGCGCGCGGGTTGGCCTCCAGCACGTAGAGGATGTCGCCGGAGAGGGCGAACTGGATGTTGATCAGACCGCGCACACCGACGCCGCGGGCGATCCCCTCGGTGGAGGCGCGCAGCCGCTTGATGTCGTGGCCGCCGAGGGTGATCGGGGGCAGGGCGCAGGCGGAGTCGCCGGAGTGGATGCCGGCCTCCTCGATGTGCTCCATGACGCCGCCGAGGTAGAGCTCGGTGCCGTCGTAGAGCGCGTCGACGTCGATCTCCACCGCGTCGTCGAGGAAGCGGTCGATCAGGACGGGGTGCTCGGAGATCAGGCCGGCGTGCCGCTCCAGGTAGGAGGCGAGCGAGGCCTCGTCGTAGACGATCTCCATGCCGCGGCCGCCGAGCACGTAGGACGGGCGGGCCAGGACCGGGTAGCCGATCTCGTCGGCGATCGACTTGGCCTCGTCGAAGGAGAAGGCGGTGCCGTGCTTGGGGGCCGGCAGGCCGGCGTCGCGCAGCACCCGGCCGAAGGCGCCGCGCTCCTCGGCGAGGTCGATCGCCTCGGGCTGGGTGCCGACGATCGGGACGCCGTTCTCCTTGAGCGCCTGGGCCAGGCCGAGCGGGGTCTGGCCGCCGAGCTGGACGATGACGCCGGCCAGCGGTCCGGCCTGCTGCTCGGCGTGGACGATCTCCAGCACGTCCTCCAGGGTGAGCGGCTCGAAGTAGAGCCGGTCGGAGGTGTCGTAGTCGGTGGAGACGGTCTCCGGGTTGCAGTTGACCATCACGGTCTCGTACCCGGCGTCGGCCAGCGCGAACGAGGCGTGGACGCAGGAGTAGTCGAACTCGATGCCCTGGCCGATGCGGTTGGGGCCGGAGCCGAGGATGATCACGGCGGGCTTGGTGCGCGGGGCGACCTCGTTCTCCTCGTCGTAGGACGAGTAGAAGTACGGGGTCCTGGCGGCGAACTCGGCGGCGCAGGTGTCGACGGTCTTGAACACCGGGCGGATGCCGAGGGCGTGCCGGACCTCGCGGACCACGTCCGGCTTGAGGCCGCGGATCTCGCCGATCTGCTGGTCGGAGAAGCCGTGCCGCTTGGCGTGGCGCAGCAGCTCGGGGGTGAGCTCGCCCGCCCCGGCCAGCTCGGCGGCGATCTCGTCGAGCAGGAAGAGCTGGTCGACGAACCACGGGTCGATCCTGGTGGCCTCGAACACCTCCTCCTGGGTGGCGCCGGCCCGGATGGCCTCCATGACGGTGTTGATCCGGCCGTCGGTCGGCACGACGGACTTCTCCAGCAGCGCGGCCTTGTCCCCGACCGGGCCGGTCCAGGTGAACTGGGAGCCCTTCTTCTCCAGCGAGCGCAGCGCCTTGTTGAGCGCCTCGGGGAAGTTGCGGCCCATGGCCATGGCCTCGCCGACGGACTTCATGGTGGTGGTCAGCGTGGCGTCGGCGCTCGGGAACTTCTCGAACGCGAACCGCGGGACCTTGACCACGACGTAGTCGAGGGCCGGCTCGAAGGAGGCCGGGGTCTGCTCGGTGATGTCGTTGGGGATCTCGTCCAGGGTGTAGCCGACGGCGAGCTTCGCGGCGATCTTGGCGATCGGGAAGCCGGTGGCCTTGGACGCCAGCGCGGAGGAGCGGGAGACGCGCGGGTTCATCTCGATGACGATGACCCGGCCGTCGTCCGGGTTGACGGCGAACTGGATGTTGCAGCCGCCGGTGTCGACGCCGACCTCGCGGATGACGGCGATGCCGATGTCGCGCAGGATCTGGTACTCGCGGTCGGTCAGCGTCATCGCCGGGGCGACGGTGATCGAGTCACCGGTGTGCACGCCCATCGGGTCGAAGTTCTCGATCGAGCAGACGACCACGACGTTGTCGTTCTTGTCGCGCATCAGCTCGAGCTCGTATTCCTTCCAGCCGAGGATGGACTCCTCCAGGAGCACCTCGGTGGTCGGCGAGAGGGTCAGGCCCTGGCCGGCGATGCGGCGCAGGTCCTCCTCGTTGTGGGCGAAGCCGGAGCCGGCGCCACCCATGGTGAAGGAGGGCCGGACGACGACCGGGTAGCCGCCGAGGGTGTCGACCCCGGCCAGCACGTCGTCCATGGTGTGGCAGATGACCGAGCGGGCGGACTCGCCGTGGCCGATCTTGGCGTTGACGGCCTCGACGACGCCCTTGAAGAGCTCGCGGTCCTCACCCTTGTTGATCGCCACGACGTCGGCGCCGATCAGCTCGACGCCGTACTTCTCCAGCGTGCCGGCGGAGTGCAGGGAGATCGCGGTGTTGAGCGCGGTCTGCCCGCCGAGGGTGGGGAGCAGCGCGTCGGGGCGCTCCTTGGCGATGATCTTCTCGACGAACTCCGGGGTGATCGGCTCGACGTAGGTGGCGTCGGCGATCTCCGGGTCGGTCATGATCGTGGCCGGGTTGGAGTTGACCAGGATGACCCGCAGGCCCTCGGCCTTGAGCACCCGGCAGGCCTGCGTGCCCGAGTAGTCGAACTCGGCGGCCTGGCCGATCACGATCGGGCCGGACCCGATGACCAGGACGGACTTGATGTCAGTGCGCTTAGGCACGCTGGCCCTCCATGAGCTTCACGCTGTTGTCGTCGCCTCGCATGAGCTCGACGAACCGGTCGAAGAGGTAGGCCGCGTCGTGCGGGCCGGCCGCCGCTTCGGGGTGGTACTGCACGCTGAAGGCGGGCACGTCGAGCGCCTGGAGGCCCTCGACCACGTCGTCGTTGAGGCAGACGTGGGAGACCTCGACCCGGCCGTACGGGGTGTCGCTCACCTTGTCCAGCGGTGCGTTCACGGCGAAGCCGTGGTTGTGCGCGGTGACCTCGACCTTGCCGGTGGTGCGGTCCTGCACCGGCTGGTTGATGCCGCGGTGGCCGTACTTGAGCTTGTAGGTGCCGAAGCCCAGCGCGCGGCCGAGGATCTGGTTGCCGAAGCAGATGCCGAAGAACGGGGTCCTGCGCTCCAGCACCCCCTGCGCGACGGCGACCTGGTGGTCGGCGGTGGCCGGGTCGCCCGGGCCGTTGGAGAAGAACACGCCGTCCGGGTTGACGGCGTAGATGTCCTCGATGGTCGAGTTGGCCGGCAGCACGTGCACCTCGATGCCGCGCTCGGCCATCCGCTGCGGGGTCATCGCCTTGATGCCGAGGTCCAGCGCGGCCACGGTGAACTTCTTCTCACCGATGGCGGGCACCACGTACGGCTCGGTGGTGGCGACCTCGGCGCACAGGTCGGCGCCCTTCATCTCGGGCGCCTGCTGCACCTTGGCCAGCAGGGTGGTGTCGTCCTCCAGCGCCGTGCCGGAGAAGATTCCGCAGCGCATGGCGCCGCGCTCGCGCAGGTGGCGGGTGAGCGCCCGGGTGTCGATGCCGCTGATGCCGACGACGCCCTGGTTGTGCAGTTCCTCGTCCAGCGAGCGGCGCGAGCGCCAGTTGGACGGGACGCGGGCGGGGTCGCGCACGACGTAGCCGGCGACCCAGATCTGCCTGGACTCGTCGTCCTCGTCGTTCCAGCCGGTGTTGCCGATCTGCGGGGCGGTCATCACGACCACCTGGCGGTGGTACGACGGGTCGGTCAGGGTCTCCTGGTAACCGGACATGCCGGTGTTGAAGACCGCCTCGCCGAAGGTCTCGCCGAGGGCGCCGTAGGCCTGGCCGCGGAAGGTCCGGCCGTCCTCCAGGACGAGCACGGCGGGGACTCGTTCCCGCCGTTGGCGCTGCGTGGTGGGGGCAGGTGCGGTCATGTGGCGGCCTCTTCCGTCTTCGTCTTCGTACGTGTTGCGATGCGAGCGATCGCCTCGACCCAGGCGGCGTGCTCGTCGGGGTGGTCGGCCCGGAAGCCGGAGTCCAGTGCGGTGCCGTCGAGCGTCCAGGTGACGACGAGCAGTCCGGACGGGACGACCTTGCCGGCGATCCCGGAGTCCGTCCGGGCCCCGGTCAGGTTGGCGGCCGGGATCCAGAGGTCGACGTCACCGGGCCGCCGGACCAGCAGCCCGTCCTCGCCGAGGGTCAGGTCGGCGCGGCTGCGGGTGCCCAGGCCGTGCGCGACGACCCGGTCCAGCCAGTTCCCGGCGGTGGTGGTGCCGTGGTACCGGCCGCTGGTCTCCAGGATGGTCCGGCCCGCGCCGGCCGGCACGGCGGGCAGTGAGGGGAGGCCGGACTGGAGCGTGCGGCGCCAGTTCCAGCCCTGGCGCATCAGCCAGTAGACCAGGCCGATCACGATCAGCAGGCCGACGGCCCAGCCGATGTACCCGGGCCAGTTGGTGACCTTGGCCTGCTCCTGGGCGAGCGGGGCGAAGGGGGTCACGCCAGCCCGCCCTGCACGGCCAGCTCGCCGGCCAGCACGGTGGCGGTGCCCCGCAGGAAGGTGGCGTGCACCCGTCCGGGCAGGTCCAGGCCCCGGTAGGGGGTGTTGCGGCTGCGGGTGGCGAAGCTGTCGGGGTTCACGGCACCACGGTACGCGGGATCGAACAGCACCAGGTTGGCCGGTTCACCGACCGAGACCGGACGCCCGTGTCCGGTGAGACGGCCGATCCGGGCCGGGCGGTGCGACATCCGGTCGGCGACGCCCTCCCAGTTCAGCAGGCCGGTGTCGACCATGGTCTGCTGGACGACCGACAGCGCGGTCTCCAGGCCGACCATGCCCATCGCGGCGACGGCCCACTCGCAGTCCTTGTCCTCGGCCGGGTGCGGCGCGTGGTCGGTGGCGACGGCGTCGATGGTGCCGTCCGCGAGCGCCTTGCGCAGCGCCTGCACGTCGGCCTCGGTGCGCAGCGGCGGGTTCACCTTGTAGACCGGGTCGTAGGAGCGGACCAGCTCGTCGGTGAGCAGCAGGTGGTGCGGGGTGACCTCGGCGGTGACGTCCCAGCCCTTGGCCTTGGCCCAGCGGATGATCTCCACCGAGCCGGCCGTGGAGACGTGGCAGACGTGCAGGCGGGAGCCGACGTGCGCGGCGAGCAGCACGTCGCGGGCGATGATCGCCTCCTCGGCGACGGCCGGCCAGCCGCCGAGCCCGAGCTCGCCGGAGACCTGGCCCTCGTTCATCTGGGCGCCCTCGGTGAGCCGCGGCTCCTGGGCGTGCTGGGCGACGACCCCGTCGAAGGCCTTCACGTACTCCAGGGCGCGGCGCATGATCACCGCGTCGTCCACGCACTTGCCGTCGTCGGAGAAGACCCGCACGCCCGCGGCGGAGTCGTGCATCGCGCCCAGCTCGGCGAGCTTCTTGCCCTCCAGGCCGACGGTGACGGCGCCGACCGGCTGCACGTCGCAGTAGCCGGACTCCTGGCCGAGCCGCCAGACCTGCTCGACCACGCCGGCGGTGTCGGCCACCGGGAAGGTGTTGGCCATCGCGTGCACGGCGGTGAAGCCGCCCTTGGCGGCGGCCTGGGTGCCGGTGAGGACGGTCTCGGCGTCCTCCCGGCCGGGCTCGCGCAGGTGGGTGTGCAGGTCGACCAGGCCGGGCAGCGCGATCAGGCCGGTGGCGTCGATCTCGATGTCCGCCTCGACGGTGAGGGCGGTGCCGATCTCGCGGACGACGCCGTCGGCGAGGTAGAGGTCCTGCGGGGCGCCGCCGAGGATCTGGGCGTTGCGGATCAGGTAGGTGACCATGCTGTCGGTTCGCTCGCTTCGCTCGTTCACTGGGCGGTCTCGCTGGAGTCGTTACGGGGGGCGTCGGAGAGGGTGGCTCCGCCGAGGAGCAGGTAGAGGACGGCCATCCGGACGGAGACGCCGTTGGCGACCTGCTCGACCACGGTGCAGCGCGGCGAGTCGGCGACCTCGGCGGTGATCTCCATGCCGCGGACCATCGGGCCGGGGTGCAGCACGACGGCGTGCTCGGGCAGCTGCGCCATCCGGATGCCGTCCAGGCCGTAGCGGCGGCTGTACTCGCGCTCGGTCGGGAAGAACGCGGCGTTCATCCGCTCGCGCTGCACCCGGAGCATCATCAGCGCGTCCGTCTTGGGGAGCACCCGCTCCAGGTCGTAGCTGACCTCGCAGGGCCAGTTCTCGATGCCGATCGGCAGCAGCGTCGGCGGGGCGACGAAGGTGACCTGGGCGCCGAGGGTGGTGAGCAGGTGGACGTTGGAGCGGGCGACCCGGCTGTGCAGGATGTCGCCGACGATGGTCACCCGCCGGCCCGCGAGGTCCTGCCCGAGGCCCGGGTTGAGGTGGCGGCGGATGGTGAAGGCGTCGAGCAGCGCCTGGGTGGGGTGCTCGTGGGTGCCGTCACCGGCGTTGATGACGCTGCCGTGCAGCCAGTCGGACTGGGCGAGCCGGGCGGGCGCGCCGGAGGCGTGGTGGCGGATGACGACCGCGTCGGCGCCCATCGCCTGCAGGGTGAGCGCGGTGTCCTTGAGGCTCTCGCCCTTGGAGACGGAGGAGCCCTTGGCGGAGAAGTTGATGACGTCGGCGGAGAGCCGCTTCTCGGCGACCTCGAAGGAGGTCTTGGTGCGGGTGGAGTCCTCGAAGAAGAGGTTGACGACGGTGCGGCCGCGGAGCGTGGGCAGCTTCTTGACGGCTCGTCCGGAGAGCTGGGCCAGCTCCTCGGCGGTGTCCAGGATGAGCAGCGCGTCGTCGCGGGTGAGGTCGGCGGCGGAGACGAGGTGGCGCTTCACGCGGTTACTCCGGGAGGTGCGGTTCGGACGGCTGGGAGGCCAGGGCCTGCGAGGAGCGGGACGCGTAGTCGCGGTCGCCGACCAGGACGGCGTCCACGCCGTCGGTGTCGGCGAGGCGGACCTGGACGGCCTCGCGCAGCGAGGTGGGGAGGTTCTTGCCCACGTAGTCGGCCCGGATGGGCAGCTCGCGGTGGCCGCGGTCGACCAGGACGGCGAGCTGGACGGCGCGCGGGCGGCCGATGTCGTTGAGCGCGTCGAGCGCGGCGCGGATGGTGCGGCCGGAGAAGAGCACGTCGTCGACGAGGATGACGAGCTTGCCGTCGATGCCGTCGGCCGGGATCTCGGTGTGCTCCAGGGCACGGGCGGGCTTCAGCCGCAGGTCGTCCCGGTACATGGTGATGTCCAGGGTGCCGAGCGGGATCTCGCGGCCGGTGATCTGGGCCAGCCTGGCGTGCAGGCGGCGGGCGAGATGGACGCCCCTGGTGTGGATGCCGAGCAGGACGACGTCCTCCGCGCCCTTGGCGCGCTCGACGATCTCATGCGCTATCCGGGTGATCACCCGGGTGATGTCCGTACCGTCCAGCACCTGGTGCGGCGGACGCGGCGTCGTTTCGTGGTCTGCGGTCATGCCGAAGCGGACCTCCTTCCCCGCCTCACGGGACGGGCCTTAAAGGATGTCTGGGATCGCCCCCGCCGATGCGGCGTGGGCTTCGGTCATCCTACCAGCGCGCTCTCCGGCAAACAGACGTCCATCATTCCGCTTCATCGGGTTAACGCGCCGGACGCATCACCGATGCGGACCATTCGCACGACTGCCCCATTCGGCTTGACGCAACTACCTCACTCTACGTAACCTCACAGTGAGTTACGAGACGGACGTCGGACCCACCGGTAACGGCGTCGGCAATCGCCCGTGACCCACCACTGAACGCGAAGCAATCTCGTCCGGGGAGATCAATGTCCAGCGACTACGCGAAGCAACTCGGAGGCAAGCTCCGAGCGATCCGCACTCAGCAGGGTCTCTCCCTGCACGGTGTCGAGGAGAAGTCCCAGGGGCGCTGGAAGGCAGTCGTCGTCGGCTCGTACGAGCGCGGCGACCGTGCGGTCACCGTGCAGCGGCTGGCCGAGCTGGCGGAGTTCTACGGCGTCCCGGTGCAGGAGCTCCTGCCCGGCGGTACGCCCGGTGGTGCGGCCGAACCGCCGCCACGCCTGGTGCTGGACCTGGAGCGACTGACCCAGGTGCCCTCCGAGAAGGCCGGTCCGCTGCAGCGGTACGCGGCGACCATCCAGAGCCAGCGCGGCGACTACAACGGCAAGGTGCTGTCGATCCGCCAGGACGATCTGCGCACCCTGGCCGTGATCTACGACCAGTCGCCGTCGATCCTCACCGAGCAGCTGATCTCGTGGGGCGTGCTGAACCCCGACGCGCGCCGTGCGGTGCGTGAGGAGGAGGCGGGCTAAGTCCCGCCGCACCGGCTCCCACCAGCGGAGACGGTGAATGCGCCAGGGCGCGGCACCCGGATTCACGGGTGCCGCGCCGTCGTGCGTCCGGACGGCGCGCGCCGGGATTCAGCAGACCGTGTCCAGCCGGTAGCCCGGCTCCGCCGCCACCCCGTCCAGCCGCACCGGGCCGGCCGCCGGCGCCCAGTCCTGCCCGCCGCTGGCCCAGGCCCACGCCGAGGGCCGGTACTCCCCGCAGGCCTCCGCCGAGCCCTGCGAGCCGTGCAGCACCGCCAGCCCCGGCAGCTCCCTGGCCAGGCCCGTGCAGAGCACCGCGCAGAGCAGGTCGAGGTCCTCGTCGTTGATCCGCACCACGCCGTCCTCCCATTGCAGCACCCGGGCCGCGGCGGTCAGCCGCCCGCCCGGCGCGTCCACGGCGAGGCGCAGCTCGTACACGCCGGGGCCGGCGCCGACCAGCATCCGGCGGAAGACCTCGGCCCCGCGCTGGTAGGCCTCACGGACCCCGCGGCCCCGCTCGTCGTAGAGCCCGCCGTCGAGCAGCAGGTCGGCGTGGCGCAGCGTCAGCCCGTTCTCCCGGGCCCGGGCCAGCCGCGGGACGAAGTCCCCGGCCAGCTCCTCGCCCTGGTAGGCCAGGAGCTGGGTCTGCAGCGGCGGGTTGACCAGGTAGCGGTCCCGGGCGGCCGGCTCGACCGGGTCGAGCCCGTGCAGCAGGCAGAACTCCTCGAAGTCCTGCGGGTGGAACATCCGGGCCCGGACGGTCTCGAACCGGCGGCGTGCCTCGGCCAGCAGTTCGGCGGTCTCCCGCAGGTAGCACGCGTAGTCGGGGGCGTCGGACAGCCGCCAGGCGCGGGCCCGCTCGAAGTCGGCGGCGCTGGTCAGGACACCGATCACAAAGGCCTGCTCGCCTGCGTCGGCCCGGCGACGCCCGTGCGGCGACCGCAGCCGGGGGCGGAGGCCGCCGCCGCCGGCGGTGCAGTCGGTGATGCGGCGGGTGCGGCCGTTGCGGCTCATCGGTGGCTCCTGGGGCGTCCTGGACAGGTGACGGTCAGCGGCGGGCGTGCCGCTGACCGTTGTCCTCCCCCGCCCCGCGCGCCGCACACGTACGGCGTGTCACAGGACTGTAACCGACCGTGAGGCGCGGTTTGGGGCGTCCGCCCCGGGCCTCACGCCGGGCGCGGCACCCGGGCCAGCTGGCGGGACTGGGCGACCAGGCGGCCGGACTCGTCCCAGACCTCGGCGTCCTCCTCGAAGTAGCCGCCGGCCAGGTTGCGGGTCGCGTGGGTGACCCGCAGCCAGCCGGGCACCGGCCTGGCCCGCAGGTGGACGGTCAGCTCGACGGTGGGCGCCCAGCCGGGCAGGCCGAGGTCGAAGGTGACCGGCGGCAGGGCGTCGGCGACCAGCAGGAGCAGCAGCGGGTCGGGCTCGCGGCCGTCGGCGAGCTTGAACCAGCCCTGGATCCGGCCGGTGCCGGACGGCTGCCCGAGCGCCCAGCCGACGGTGGCCGGGTCCAGCCGCAGGTCGAAGCGGTCCAGCAGGGCGGCCTGCCGGACCAGCTCCTTCGGGGCGTGCTCCATGCCGATGCACCGGTCCGGCGGGGGCAGCTGCGGCGGCCGGGCAGTGGTGCGCACCTCGCCGTCGGCGGTGGCGAGGTCGCCGTGGCTGGCGACCACCCGCAGCCGCTCGACGCCGTCCTGGCTGAGCGAGGCGGTGCCGGTGGAGAGGCCGCGGCCGGTGCGGAGCACCTCGGTGCGGACGGTGGCCGGGCCGGGGTGGGAGGCGGAGAGGTAGTAGCCGCTGATCGAGACGGGGTCGGTGTGCTCGCCGTGCTCCAGCGCGAGGGCGTGGCCGGCCATCGCGAGCAGCAGTCCGCCGTTGACGCCGCCGCCGATCTGCCAGCCGGCGCCCAGCTCACCGTCGTAGCGGCCGGGCTCGTCCGGGTGCCGGGTCAGGGCGATGCCCTGGTCGAACTCGCTGCGGGTCGCCGTGGTCATGGGGGTGGCCTGCCCTTCACTGCGGGGTTACCGATGAGTAGCCCCAACATACGCCACCCGTCCGGAACGCACGACGGCCGCCGGACCGTTTCCGGTCCGGCGGCCGTGCGTCGGGGTGTGCCCAGGGTTCGTCGGACGATCCCTAGCGGCGGATGCTCGGCTTGAGCTCCAGGAAGCGGGCGAGCAGACCGTTGACGAACGCCGGGGAGTCGTCCGTGGAGAACTCCTTGGCGATCTCCACGGCCTCGTCCAGGACGACCGCGTCCGGGACGCCGTCCTCCCAGATCAGCTCGTACGCGCCGAGCCGCAGGACGTTGCGGTCCACGATCGGCATCCGGTCGAGCGTCCAGCCCACCGCGTACTGCGAGATCAGGTCGTCGATCCGGCGGGCGTGCTGAACGTAGCCCTCGATCAGCTCCATGGTGTACTCGCCGACCTGCGGGGTGCCCTCGTCAGGCTTGGGCTCCCGGGCGCGGGCCACCCAGTCGGCGAGGACGCGCTGCGGGTCCACCCCGCGGTGGTCGGCCTCGAAGAGGATCTGGAAGGCCCGGGTACGGGCCTTGCTGCGTGCGGCCGACACGGACTTACTTCACCCGGCCGAGGTAGCTGCCGTCGCGGGTGTCGACCTTGATCTTCTCGCCGGTCACGATGAACAGCGGCACCGCGATCTCGGCGCCGGTCTCCAGGGTGGCCGGCTTGGAGCCGCCGGTCGAGCGGTCGCCCTGGACGCCCGGCTCGGTGTGGGAGATCACGAGCTCGACCGAGGCCGGGAGCTCGATGTACAGCGGGGAGCCCTCGTACATGGCCACCAGGGCGTCGAAGCCCTCCAGCAGGTACTTGGCGGCGTCGCCGACGACGGCGGGCTCGATCGTCACCTGGTCGTAGGTGTCCGTGTCCATGAACACGAAGTTCTCGCCGTCCTTGTACGAGAACTGCATGCCGCGCTTGTCGACGTTGGCGGTCTCGACCTTGGTGCCGGCGTTGAAGGTCTTGTCGACGACCTTGCCGGTCAGGACCTCCTTGAGCTTGGTGCGCACGAAGGCCGGGCCCTTGCCGGGCTTGACATGCTGGAACTCGACGACGGACCAGAGCTTGCCGCCCTCCAGCTTGAGGACCATGCCGTTCTTGAGATCGTTCGTGGAAGCCACGGGCGCACTAACTCCTGGATATAGCTGTCAAGGAACCAAGGGTTGCGTCCTGCCGCCCGCAGCAGCCGCCGGGCGGCCGCGGGTCACAGGGCGAGGAGCTCCTTGGTGGTGATGGTGAGCAGCTCGGGCCCGCCCTCTTCGAGGGGGCGCACCACGAGCGTGTCCTCGATCCGGACACCGCCCTTACCCGGGAGGTGGACTCCCGGGCCGACGGTGACCGGCACGCGGCTGTCCAGTTTACCCATGTCCGACGGGCCCAGGCGCGGCGCCTCCCGGATCTCCAGCCCGATGCCGTGCCCGACCGGGTGCGGGGAGGGCTCGGTGTGCCCGGCCGCCTGGAGGATCGCCCGGGCCGCCTGGTCGGGTACGCACTGCTCGACGCCCGGCCCGAGCGCCTCCCGTCCGGCCCGCTGGGCCCGGAACACCAGCCGGTGCAGCTCGACCTGCCAGGGCGCGGGGGCGGCGCCGATCACGAAGGTCCGGGCGGTGGAGACGCCGTAGCCCCGGTACTGGGCGCCGAGCACGACGGTGAGGAAATCGCCCTCCTCCACCCGGCGGTCGGTGGGCTGGTGGGCCTGCTGACCGGAGTGGCTGCCGGTGCCGACCGAGACCGGGAAGGCCGCCCGGTCCGCACCGTGGTCGATCATCCGGCGCTCCAGCTCCATCGCCAGGTGCCGTTCGGTGCGGCCGACCAGGATCGACTCCAGCAGTTCGCCGAGCGCCTGGTCGGCGATCTCGGCGGCGATCCGCAGGTCGGCGATCTCGTGCTCGTCCTTGACCACCCGCAGCCGCTCGACCACCGGTCCGAGGCCCGCCAGTCTGACCCCCTCGGCGAGGCCCGCCACCGACCGGTGCCGGGTGACCGTCAGGTCGTGCTCCTCCACCGCCAGGTCGTCCACGCCCAGCCGCCCGGCGGCCGCGGCGGCGGCCAGCGCGGTGTCCTCCCCCGCCGCGACCGGGACCTGGGTGAGGTCCTCGCCGAGCAGGTGCTCCCCGGTGTCGTCCGGCGGCAGGTCGTCCGGCAGCGCCAGCAGCGCCCGCTCCCGGGTGAGCAGCAGCGTCGCCCCGCAGGGCGCGCACCCGGTCAGATAGCGCACGTTCGCCGGCCTGGTGATCAGCGCCGCGTCGGCCCCGGTCGCACCGCAGTGCTCCCTCAGCCGCTCCCGCCGACCCGCGTACGCATCAGCCATGCGTCGAGCCTACGGAGCGCCGCCCCGATCCGCCCGTCGGGCGGGCCCGACCGGGCCGGGGCCGGGGCCGGGCCGCGCCCGGCTCAGGCCTTGGCCTCCGTGGCCTCCGTGGCCTCCGTGGTCTCGGCGGCCTCCCCGGCCGGCGTCGGCCGGGCACCCGCGTGCTGGGTCTGCGGGGACCAGCGCCGCTCCACCCCGGCCAGCCGCCAGTAGGCGATCGCCGCGACCCAGACCACCACGAACAGGCCGACGATCACATAGCCGACGTTGTCCAGCGAGAGGTCGGCGATCCACCCGCTGACCGGGTCGGTGAGGTCCAGCTTCTCGTGCAGCACCCCGACCAGCTCGATGGTGCCGATGATGAACGCCACCGCGATCGACAGCCCAGTGATGGTCAGGTTGTAGTACACCTTGCGCACCGGATTGGCGAACGCCCACTGGTACGCGAAATTCATGAACGTCCCGTCCAGCGTGTCGAACAGGCTCATCCCCGCCGCGAACAGCAGCGGCAGGCAGATGATCGCGTACCAGGGCAGACCGGCCGCCGCGCCGGAGCCGGCCATCACCATCAGGGTCACCTCGGTCGCGGTGTCGAAGCCGAGGCCGAGCACCATGCCCACCGGGAACATCTGGCCGGGCCGGGTGATCGAGCGGGTCGCCCGGTTCAGCACCCGGGCGAGGAAGCCGCGCGCGTTGAGGTGCTCCTCCAGCTCAGCCTCGTCGTACCGGCCGGCCCGCATCGACCGGAACACCTTCAGGATGCCGAGCAGGGCGGCCAGGTTGAGCGCGCCGATCAGGTAGAGGAAGGCACCGGAGGCGGTGGTGCCGACCACGCCCAGCCACTTGTGGGTGGTGGAGTCGTCGTCCATCAGCGTGTTGGCCAGCTGCGCCCCGCCCGCCACCAGGGCGGCCATCAGCACCACCATCGAGGAGTGCCCGAGCGCGAACCAGAAGCCCACGGAGACCGGCCGCTTGCCGTCCGCCATCAGCTTGCGGGTGGTGTTGTCGATCACCGCGATGTGGTCGGCGTCGAAGGCGTGCCGCATGCCGAGGGTGTAGGCGGTGATCCCCAGGCCCACACCGAAGACCTGGGTGCCGACCGTGTACTCGTGCGGTGCCACCAGGAATATGAGCGTCCCGAACGCCGCCACGTGCATGGCCAGGATCACCCCCATCAGCCCGGCCGTGCGGATGGTGTCCTGGCGTTTCCAACGGAAAGTGGGCAACACCGGCGGTGTCGCCGGGGTGGCGGTTTCGGGCAGGGTCATCTTCGGATCACGCTCCAGCACCTCGTGGAATGGCTTCGTGAGATGCCGTGGCCGGTCTCCTGGCTTACGGGGCTTCCGTACCCGCCTTCCCAGGCGCGCGAGGCGCCCAGTGGCGTCGTGGGTACGGACGACTCCCCCCGATCACAGTGGCGAGGGCCGCTCCGGACTGGGATCCCTGAGGATCCGTCACCGGTCTTCCCGAGCACCACGGCGGGGAACACCGTAGGGCCCGTGGGACACCCTTGCAAGGCTGCGCACCTGCGCAGGTGTTCAGAATCACAGGACGCGGACTGCAAGAATGGGGCCATGCATCTCGTACCGGCCGACCGCGCGGGCCACCGCACCATCGACGGACACCGGGTCTGCGAGGCCATCGCCGCGATCGGCGACACCGCGCACGTCCGGTCCTGGGCCGAGCGGTTCTCGCTGCTCGCCGACCCCGGGCGGCTCGCCCTGCTGCTCGCCCTGCACCGGGCAGGCCCGCTCGCCGTCACCGACCTCGCGGTCGCCACCGGCATGCGTGACCCGGCCGTCTCCCAGGCCCTGCGCCTGCTGCGCACGGCCGGCGTGGTCAGCGGCGACAAGGACGGCCGCGTGGTGCGCTACCGGCTCGTGGACGACGGCATGCGCCCCCTGCTGGACTCGTGTGCCGCCGCCGAGCACCACGAGCCCTCCGCGGCCGCCGGCTGACCGTCCCTCGGGGACAGCCGGACAACCGCCCCCGGCCAGGGGCGGTTCAGTACGATCTTCGTGTGCCGTTCCGCCCGCAGGCCCGCGCCTGGCCCGATGACGACCGCTGGGACACCCGGCCCGTCAGGGCCCGCGTGCTGGCGGTCGCCCGCACCCTCACCTCCGCCACCCGGGTACTGGACGTGCTCACCCTGCTGCGCGGCCAGGACGGCATCCACCTCTACCTCACCGTCAACCCCGGCTCCGCGTTCTCCACCGGGCTCGACGGCTTCCTCGCCGGCCTCACCGGCATCACCGTGCTGGACTGGCGCGAGGCCACCCGGCGGCGGTTCGACCTCGCGGTCGCCTGCGCGGTGCACCGCTCGATGGCCCGGCTGAAAGCCCCGCTGATCGTGCTGCCGCACGGTGCCGGCTACAACCGCCTGGTCACCCGGTCCACCGGCGACACCGTCTCCGCCGCCGGCCTCTCCCGCCGCGAACTCACCCACTGGGGGCGGGTGTTCCCCGCGGTGATCGGCCTCTCCCACGAGGAGCAGCTCGACCGGCTGCGGATCTCCTGCCCCGAGGCCCTGCCCCGCGCACGCGTGGTCGGCGACCCGTGCTTCGACCGGATGCTGCGCAGCCTGGACGGCCGGGACGGGTACCGCGCCGCGCTGGGCGCCGTGGACGGCCGCCGCCTCGTCGTCGTCAACTCGACCTGGAGCGAGCACTCCCTGTTCGGACGCCACCCCGACCTGCCGCTGCGTCTGGTCGGCCGGCTCCCCGCCGACGAGTACGCCGTCGCCGTCGTCCTGCACCCCAACATCTGGGCCCGGCACGACCCCGCGGCGCTGCTCGCCACCGCCGAACGGTCCGGACTGCGGCTCGTCCCGCCCGACCAGGGCTGGCAGGCCGCCCTCGTCGCGGCCGACTGCCTGATCGGCGACCACGGCTCGGTCTCCTTCTACGGCGCCGCCCTGGAACGCCACACCCTGCTCGTCGCCACCGGCGCCGACGAACTCGACCCCCGCTCCCCCAGCTACGCCTTCGGCCAGGCCGCGCCGCCGCTCGACCCCGACGGCGACCTGCTCACCCAGCTGGAACAGGCCCTGGCGAACCCGGACCGGGCCGCGCTGCGCCCGATCACCGACCGCTCGCTCGGCCGGCAGGGCCAGTCCGCCCGGCTGCTGCGCCCGCTGCTCTACTCCTATCTGCGGCAGGTGGACGAACCGGACGACGAACCTCGCCAGCCGCCGTACCCGCGACCGGTCCCGCTGCCCACGGCCCTGCCCGGCCCGACGGCGTACGACGTCGAAGGGGAGCGCCGGGGCACCGAGGTCCGCCTGCGGCGCTACCCGGTCGGCCCGGACCACCGCGAGGCCCGGGGCAGCTACGCGGTCAGCGCCGAGGAGCCGACGCTCGCGCTGCGTCACAGCGCCGAGGTGATGGCCCGTACCGAAGTCCGCGCCGAACTGCCCGCCGAGCGCTGGCTCGCCGACACCGCGGCCCAACTGCCGGGCCTCGGCGTGGCCGTGGCCGCTCTCGGCAAGGCCCGCCATCTGCTGCGGCTCCGCGGCGGCCTGCTGCTGGAGGCCCACGCCGAACGCCCCTGGGGTGCGGCCACACCGCACCTCGACCCCCTCCTGCTCGGCGCCGCCGTCGCCCTCTGGCTCGCCGACGGCGGCGACCCGGCCGGCCTGCCGGAACACGGCCTCACCGTCCGCACCGGCGACCGCCGCACCCGGGTCGCGTTCACCCGCCGCCCGGGTCAGAACAGCTAGGGCTTCCCGGCCCTGGACAGGTGCCGCTCCAGGACGGCGCGGAGCCGGTCGACGTCGGCGCCCTCGGCGATGCCCCGCTTGGGCAGCAGCGTGAGGCAGGAGGCGTTCCGGTCACCGCTCAGCAGGACGAAGAGCCGGGGCGTCTCGACGAAGCGCGGCGCGGCCTGCCAGGTGAGGGTGCTCGACGACTGCTCGGTGCTGACGGTGACGCCGGAGTCGTCGACGACGGCCCGGTACTCCCCCTTGCCCTCCGTCAGGCGGTGGAACTGCCGCGCCTGGAGCCACGGCAGGGCGAGCAGAAGCAGGGTGACGAGGAGCATCACGACGAGTGAGGAGCTGACGCCCTCGCCCGACGTCACGGACAGGACGGAGCCGACCACCGCGCACACCGCCGCCACGGTCAGCAGCCAACGGGTCCGCCGGCCCGTGGCGGAGATCTTCGCCCGGGCGGTCAGCGCCTCCCGGAAATCCTCCGCGGTCGGTCGGTACGACAGCTCCAGCCGCGTCCCGGTCCGCTGGTCCTCACCCATGTGCACGTCCTTCTCCTTGATCGGCACCGGATGCTAGCGCGCCCTCCCTTCGACCCGCCGACCATTTATCCCTGGTCCGGTTGTCCGTGGTCCGGGCCGAGCGTGGCCCGCAGCAGCTTCCGGTCGGGCTTGCCCGCCTCGGTCAGCGGCAGCCGGTCGAGGACGTGCACGGCGGCGGGCGCGTACATCGAGCCCAGCCGTTCGGTGACGAACCCCCGGACCAGCTCCCGGTCCAGCCGGTGGCCGGCCGCCGGGACGACGGCCGCCTGGAGCTCCTCGCTCCCGTCCGCCCGCCGTGTCCCGAACGCCGCGCACTGGGCGACGGCGGGGTGGGCGAGCAGCACCTGCTCCACCTCCGCCGGGTAGACGTGGCCTCCCACCACGATGACCATCTCCTTCAGCCGGTCGACGAGGTGGAGGAAGCCGTCGCCGTCGAGGTGCCCCACGTCCCCGGTGCTGATCCAGCCGTCCCGCAGCACCTGCGCGGTGAGGTCGGGCCTGCGCCAGTAGCCGCTCATGAGCATGGGCGTCCGGACGTGGATCTCCCCGTTCCGGCCGGTGGGCAGCACCGCGCCCCGCGGGTCGCGGATCTCGATCTCGACGCCCTCCTGCGCCCGGCCGACCGTGATCCGGCCGTCCGGCCCGGTCACCCCGTGCTCGTGCGGCAGGACCTCGGTGATGTTGCCGGCCTCGGTCTGGCCGTACCAGCCGTACAGGACCGGGCCGAGGAGCTCCGCCGCCCGGTGCAGCCGCTCGGCGGAGGCGGGGGTGCCGCCGTAGAAGACCCGGCGCAGGGCGGACAGGTCCGCGGTGGCCAGGGCCGGGTGGTCCAGGAGTTCGTACAGCAGCGGCGGCAGGAGCCAGAGGTCGGTGATCCGCTCCCGTTCGAGGGCGGTGATGACGTCGAGCGGGTCGAAGCCGGATCGCAGCACGACGGTGCCCCCGGCGAGCAGCGTGGCGTCGGCGACGATTCCGGCCATATGGGCGAGGGCGGTGCAGGCGAGGAAGCGGGGCGGCGGGGAGGGCGCGAGGCGGGCGGCGTGCGAGACCAGCAGCCGGCCGTACGGGCCGTGTGCCATCCGGATGCCCTTGGGGATGCCGGTGGTGCCGCCGGTGAAGCGGATGCACCAGTCGTCCTCGGCCTGCGCGGCGCCCTTCGGCCCGGCGGTGGTCCCGGTGGCCGTCCCGGTCCGGCCCGGGCGGAGCGCCGAACCCGCCACCGCCGCCGGGTGCCAGTCGGTGGGGGCGGAGTCCAGCGTGAGCACGGCCGGTACCCGGACCAGCGCGAGCAGCGCCTCGCCCGCCGTCCGCAGGTCCGGGTCGACGAGCAGCGCGGCGGTACCGACGCTGTCCACGATGGCCGCCTGTGTCCCGGGGGCCGAGCCGAGGCCGAGCGAGACGACCCGGGCGCCGAGGAGATTGGCCGCATACCGCGCGACCAGCGCCTCGGGGCGGTCGCCGACGAGCAGCGAGACGGTGCTGCCGCGGCGCACGCCGTGCTCCGCCAGGGCGGCGGCACTGAGCAGGACGGCTTCGTGGAGCTCCCCGGCCGGGACCGCGCGCCCCTCGGCGGTGATCAGCGCGGTGTGCTCGGGGGAGCGACGGAGGGCGTCGAGGATGCGTTCGACGTAACTCTCGTACGGCGGTGCCGGGTTCTCGGACACGGCGGGGGCCTCCTTCGGCAGGGCGTCCGGCGCGGGCGGGGTGCGGATCGGTCCGTGGTGCGGGTCGGTCCGTAGTGCGGGTCGGTCCGTGGTGGAGTCGGGACACCGGCCGGTCGCGGCGGCCCCTCCTGGAGGCTATGGGTGCCCGGCTCGCCGGATCCAAGACCTGATGCGGCATAAGATGATGTCCTGCGGGTTATGAGGAACGGCCCGACCCGGGGGGGGCGGCGGATGGACCTGCTGGCGCTGCGCTGCTTCCAGGTCGTAGCGCGCCACGAGCACGTCAGCCGGGCGGCCGAGGAACTGCGCGTCGCCCAGCCCTCGGTGAGCCGGATGATCGCCCGGCTGGAGACCGAGCTGGGTGTTCCGCTCTTCGACCGCAGGGGCCGCCGGATCCACCTCAACCGCCACGGCGCGGCCTTCCTCCGGCGGGTCGACCGGGCACTGCGCGAACTCGACGACGGCCGAAGGGAGTTGGCGGATGCCGCAGATGGCGCCGGCGGCACCGTGACGGTGGCCACCGAGACCCTGCTGACCCTCGCCGGGGTGCTCGCCCGCTTCCGGACGGCTCACCCGGACGTCGAGGTCCGGCTGCGCCAGTCCGCCGCCGATGTGATGGTCCGTCAGCTCCGCGACCGCGAGGTGGACCTCTGTTTCGCCTCCCAGCCGCTGGCGGGACCCGCCCTGAGCTCCGTGGTCCTGCTGCGCGAGGAGGTGCTGCTGGCGGTGCCCGTCGGCCACCGGCTGGCGGGGCGGGAGCAGGTCGCGGTGACCGAGCTGGACGGCGAACTGTTCGTCACCCCGCGCCCGGGCCACTGGCAGCGGGTGCTCGCCGACCGGCTCTTCGCCGAGGCGGGTGTGCGGCCGGTGGTCGCCTGCGAGGGCGACGAGCCGGGCGCCGTACTGGAGCTGGTCGCGGCCGGCCTGGGGGCCGCGCTGCTGCCCGCGATGGCGCGCGGCTCGGGCCCCCGGGGCTCCGTCGCCTGGGTACGGCTGGCGGCCCCCGGCTGCCGGCGGGAGCTGCGGCTGGTCCGCGACGGCGACTCCTACCGCACCGAGGCCGCCCGCCGGTTCGGCGAGTTCGCCGCGCGGCACTTCCGGCGGACCGCCCACGACGGCGGCCGCGGCTCCGACTCCCCCGGCCGGACCGGCGCCGGGGCCGAGCGGGGCGACGCCCCACCCCCCGCAGGCCCTCCGACCGGCCGGCCGTAGCCCTGGGTCAGAACGCCTGGGCTTCGCCCCGAAGCCGCCGCAGCCGGGCCCGGCTGCGGTCGGCCAGCCCGGTGTCACCGAGTTCGTCCGCCAGCTCGACGAGCAGCGTGTGCGCCTCGCCCTCCTTGGCCGCCTGGCCCAGGGCGAAGGCCCGGTCGGCGCTCTCGCCCGCGTGGACGACGGCCCGGTCCAGCCGGCCCAGGGCCCGGTGGGCGCGGGCCCGGACGAGCGACAGCCGCATCAGCATCGGGGAGTCCGCCGTCCGCCCGGCCGTCGCGGTCGCCTCGTCGAGAACGGCCAGCGCCTGTTCGGGGCGGCCCGCCGCGATCAGTGCCTGCCCGAGGTGGTAGCTCTGCACCACCACCCCGTGCGGGTCGCCCTCGTTGGCCTCCCGGGCCAGGGTGAACAGCTCCACCGCCCGCTCCGGACGGCCGTCGGCGAGGCAGAGCAGCCCGTCGGTCTCACGGACCAGGCCGGCCAGCCGCGGCTCGTCCACCAGCGGGAGCAGTGCGGACGCCGCGGCCAACTGCTCGGCCGCGCGCGGGTACTCCTTGCGCCCGTGGTAGGCCCGGGCGAGCTGGTTGCGCATCCGGATCCCGGCGTCCGGGCGGTTGTCCCACTGGGCCGCCTCGACGCCCAGCAGGTGGGACTCGGTCCAGTCGTCGTAGAGCCCGCGGCCGTGGTACAGCGGCCAGAGCGACTCGCAGAGCCGCCACACCTCGCCGTGCCAGCGCTGTTCCGCGGCCGCGCGGACCGCGCCGAGCAGATTGGCCCGTTCGGCCTGGAGCCACTCCATCGCCTCGGCGCGTGAGGCGAAGCCGGGCAGCTCCGCGCCACCGGGCTCCTGGAGCCGCAGCCGGTCACCGAGCACGGCCCGGTCCGCCAGCGCGGCCCGGCCGCGGTAGTACGCCACGATCCCGCGCAGCAGTTCCGCCCGGCCGGGCTGCCGGCGGGCACGGTCGCGGGCGTGCAGCCGGACGAGGTCGTGGGTGCGGAAGCGCTCCTCCGGGCCGTCGTCCACCACCTCGTCCAGCAGGTGGGCGGCGAGCAGGTCGGCGAGACCGTCCGGCACCCGTTCGAGGCCGACCGCCTCGGCCAGTTCGACGGAGACGTGCGGACCCGGGACGGTCCCGATCAGGTGGTAGAGGTCCCGGGTGTGGCCGGCCAGCCGGAGGTAGACCGCGTCCAGGACGTCGCCGATCGCGCCCTCGTCACTGCCGAGTGATGCCAATCTCCGCTCCTTGTCCGCGAGTTCCGCCACCACCCGGTCCACCCGGAGCCCACTGCGGTCGAGCAGCTGGGAGCCGACCGCGTTCAGCGCGAGCGGCAGGCCGCCGCAGAGCTCGACCAGGTCCTCCAGCTCCCGGTCGGTGCCCCGGCCCGGGCCGAGCCAGCCCCGGACCAGCTCGGTGCCGGCCGTCGTGCTGAGCGGGTCGAGCCGCAGCACCTCGGCGCCGTCCAGCGCGAGCCCGGGCAGCCGCCGCCGGCCCGCGACGACCACCAGCCCGGTGGACGGCAGCAGGGTGCGGACCTCGGCGGCGTGGTCGACGTTGTCCAGGAACACCAGGACCCGGCGGTCGGCGGTGACCGTCCGGAACAGCGCGGCCCGTTCGGGCAGCGTCTCCGGTACCTGGTGCGGCTCCAGCCCGAAGCCGCGCAGGAAACCGGCCAGGATCTCGCCGAGGTCCACCCCGCCCAGGTGGCGGTGGGCGGCGAGGTCGGCGTAGAGCTGGCCGTCCGGGAAGTGCTCGGCGTGGCCGGCCGCGAACTGGGCGACCAGCTCCGTCTTCCCGACGCCGCCGAGGCCGGTGAAGGCGATCACGACCGGCCGGGAGCCGTCGAGATGGCCGAGCGCCGCGGTGAGCGCGGCGAGCTCCTTCGCCCGGTTGACGAAGGTCCGGCGGGGCTTCCTGACCTGCTGCGGCGCCCCGAGCGGCGGCCGCGCCCCGTGCACGTGCACCTCGACGTTCCGGCCCTGCACCACATTGCCGTACACCGTGCCCGACACGGTGTTGGCCTTCTCGTAGCCCTCCACCTGCCCGCTCCCTCCGACCGGCCCGGCCCCAGCCTACGGGCTGGCAGGCCGGCCGGCCGTCGGTTCGCCCGCACCCCTCCCCCGGCGGCCGGGACGACTACACCTGCTGGCAGGCCGGGCACCAGAAGAGGTTCCGGGCGGCGTGCTCCTCCGCCCGGACCTCCGTACCGCAGACCAGGCAGGGCATGGCGGCACGGCGGTACACGTAGACCTCGCCGCCGTGGTCGTCCACGCGCGGGGGGCGGCCCATCGCCTCGGGCGTGTGCTCGGGGCGGACGGTGTCGATCCGGCCCGCGCCGACGCCCTCGTGCATCAGGGCCACGAGGTCGGCCCAGATCGCGTCCCACTCGGCACGGGAGAGGTCGTGCCCGGCCCGGTGCGGGCTGATGCCCAGCCGGAACAGCACCTCGGCGCGGTAGACGTTGCCGACGCCGGCCAGCACCTTCTGGTCCATCAGCAGCGCGGCGACCGTCGTCCGGCTGGCGGATATCCGCCGCCAGGCCGGCTCCGGGTCGGCGTCGGCGCGCAGCGGGTCGGGCCCGAGCCTGGCCGCGACGGCGGCCTTCTCCGCCCCGGTGATCAGCGCGCAGGTGTTGGGACCGCGCAGGTCGGCGTAGGCGTCGTCGTTCTCCATCCGCAGCCGGACCAGGCCCACCGGCTCGGGCGCGGGGCCCTCCCCGAAGGTGAATCCGCCGTAGAGGCCGAGGTGGATGTGCACCCAGGCACCCTCCTCGAAGCCGAGGAAGAGGTGCTTGCCGACGGCCTGCGCCTCGGCGAGCGGTTGGCCGTCGATCAGTGCGGCGCCGTCGGCGAACCGGCCCTGCGGGCTGGAGACCCGGACCGGGCGGCCGCCGAAGGCCTTGGCGTTCTCGGCGGCGAGACGGTGGATGATGTGGCCTTCCGGCACGGGCGTCAGCTCCCCCGGGTGGTTCAGCAGGATGGGCCCATCATCGCAGCCGGCACCGACACTCCGGCCGGGCCGCAGGTCACGTCCCCCCGCTCCCGCCCGCGCCTCAGCGGACCGGGATGCCCATCAGCCGGGCCAGGATCACCCGGTCCAGCTCGGCGGCGGTGGCGGCGACGTCCAGATGGGAGTTGTCGATGATCGGCAGCCCGGAGTTGTACCAGCCGGCCATCCGTCCGTGGATCCGGGCCACCTCCTCGTCGCCCAGCCGCCGGTTGCCGCTGCGCCGGGCGTTGCGGGTGAGCACCGAGTCGAGGCTGGGCAGCAGCACGACCGGGATCATGCCGGGGCCGATGTGCCGCTTCCAGCCGCCGAGCCCGATCGCCGGGCGGTCGGGGAAGACGGCGTCGTCGATGATGCAGGAGATGCCGTTGGCCAGGTAGTTGCGGCAGGCGAAGCCGCAGGTCCGCCGGGCCAGCCGGTACTGCGCCTCGGAGGCGTTGTTCCAGCCGGACTGCGGGTTGGCGAAGCCGGACTGCACCCACTCGCGGACGTCGTCGAGGCTGATGTGCGCGGTGGGCGTGGGGCGCCGCTCGGCCCAGTGCCGGGCGACGGTGGTCTTGCCGGCGCCGGCCGGGCCGATCAGCAGCACCGCGATCGGGCCGGCGGGCGCGTGCCGCTGCGGCGGGTGGGCCGGGAGCTGCACGGGCGATCCGGAGGGCAGCAGGAAGTGCCCGGTCGCACCGGCCGGCACCGGCGCGGGGCCAGGCGCCCGCGCGGGGGCCGGGGCGGGAGCCGCGGCGGCGGGCGCGGCGGGGGGCGGCACCGGCGCGCCCTGCGGAACGGTGGGCGGGCCGCCGTGCGGGGGCGCCCCGGCGGGCCGCGGCCCGTCCGGCGGCCCGGGCCGGGATCCGGTCCGGGGCGGGTTCTGGGGAGCCGGCAGGGGCCCGGCGGCGGCGGTGCCGGGGTACTGCGGGGCCGGCGGAGCGACGGGACGCGGGGGGACCTGTCCACCCCCGGAGTACTGCGTCACGGTCACCTCCCGACTTCTTTCAGCGGGGACATTACACGGCGGCCCGGCGGCGGGCACAGTCCGCCGCCGGGCCGCTGACCAGGCGTCAGCCCGTGGTGAGCTGTCCGGCGAGGGCCCGCAGGGCCAGCTCGTACGAGCCGAGGCCGAATCCGGCGATGGTGCCGGAGGCGACCGCGGCGATCACCGAGGTGTGCCGGAAGGTCTCCCGTGCGTACGGGTTGGAGATGTGCACCTCGATCAGCGGGGCGGTCCGCTGGGCGGCGGCGTCGCGCATCGCGTACGAGTAGTGGGTGAAGGCGCCCGGGTTGATCACCACGGGGACCCGGCCGTCGGCCGCCTCGTGCAGCCACTCCACCATCTGCTGCTCGGAGTTGGTCTCGTGCACCTCGACCTCGAAGCCGAACTCCTTGCCCAGCGCGGTGCAGCGCTCGACCAGCCCGGCGTAGGAGGTGGCACCGTAGACGTCCGGCTCGCGGCTGCCGAGCCGGCCGAGGTTGGGGCCGTTGAGCACCAGCACCCGGGTCACGAGGAGACCTCCGCGTAGGCGGCGACCAGCAGGGAGGGGTCGGGGCCCTCCAGGACGGAGGTCTTGCCCAGACCGTCCAGGACGATGAAGCGCAGCAGGTCGCCGCGCGACTTCTTGTCGATCTTCATGGCGTCCAGCAGCTTCGGCCAGGCATCCGCGCGGTAGCTCAGCGGCAGGCCGACCGAGGCCAGCACCGTCCGGTGCCGGTCGGCCGTCTCGTCGTCCAGCCGTCCGGCCAGGCGGCCGAGTTCGGCGGCGAAGACCATGCCGATGGAGATCGCGGCGCCGTGCCGCCACTTGTACCGCTCGTTGCGCTCGATGGCGTGGCCGAGGGTGTGGCCGTAGTTGAGGATCTCCCGCAGGCCGGACTCCTTGAGGTCCCCGGAGACCACGTCGGCCTTGACCTGGATGGCGCGCCGGATCAGCTCGACGGTGTGCGGCCCGGCCGGCGTCCTGGCGCCCTCCGGGTCGGCCTCGATCAGGTCGAGGATGGCCGGGTCGGCGATGAAGCCGCACTTGACGACCTCGGCGAGGCCGGAGACGTAGTCGTGCTTCGGCACCGTCTCCAGGGTGTCGAGGTCCGCCAGCACGCCGACCGGCGGGTGGAAGGCCCCGACCATGTTCTTGCCCTCGGCGATGTTGATGCCGGTCTTGCCGCCGACGGCCGCGTCGACCATGCCGAGCAGCGTGGTGGGCATCGAGATCCAGCGGACCCCGCGCAGCCAGGTGGCGGCGACGAAGCCGGCCAGGTCGGTGGTGGCGCCGCCACCGAGGCCGACCACGACGTCACTGCGGGTGAAGCCGGTCTGGCCGAGCACCGACCAGCAGTAGGCGGCCACCTCGGCGCTCTTCGCGTCCTCGGCGTTGGGCACCTGGAGGACGATCGCCTCGTAGCCCTCGCCGAGCAGGTCCTCGCGAACGGCGTCGGCGGTGCTGGTCAGCGCCTCCGGGTGGATGATCGCGACCCGCTTGGCCCGGGTGCCGATCAGCGGCGCCAGCTCGCCGAGCAGCTGGTGCCCGATCAGCACGTCGTACGGGTCGTGGCCGGCGCTGCCGCCGACGTGAATCCTGACGATGTCAGTCATGGGGGGTCTTCAGCTCCAGTGCTTCCAGTACGGCGGCCACGACCTGCTCGGGCGTGCGGCCGGCGGTGTCGACGACGGCGGTGGCCACCTCCAGGTAGAGGGGGCGGCGGGCGTCCATCAGCTCGCGCCAGCGGGCCCGGGGGTTGACGGCCAGCAGCGGACGGGGGGCGTCCAGGCCGACCCGCTTGACCGCGTCGGCCAGCGGGACCTCCAGGAAGACCACCGGCAGGTCGCGCAGCAGCGCGCGGGTGGCCTCGGCCATCACCGCGCCGCCGCCGAGCGCCAGCACACCTCCGTGGGCCTCGGCGGCGGCGCGCACGGCGCGTGCCTCCAGCTCGCGGAAGTGCGGCTCACCCTCGTCGATGAAGATCTCCGGGATGGGCTTGCCGGCCAGCCGCTCGATGTCGGTGTCGGTGTCCCGGAAGCCGACGCCGAGGCGCTCGGCGAGCGCCCGCCCGACCGTGGACTTGCCACTGCCGGGCGGGCCGACCAGCACGACGACCGGGGAATCCGCCGGACGCTCAGCGGTCATCGGACGATCAGGTTGTCGAGGTAGCTCTGCACGTTGCGGCGGGTCTCGGAGACGTGGTCGCCACCGAACTTCTCGTTCACCGCGTCGGCCAGCACCAGGGCGACCATCGCCTCGGCGACGATGCCCGCGGCCGGCACGGCACAGACGTCGGAACGCTGGTGGTGGGCCTTGGCGGGCTCACCGGTCCGCACGTCCAGGGTCTGCAGGGCGCGCGGAACGGTCGCGATCGGCTTCATCGCGGCGCGCACCCGCAGCAGCTCGCCGGTGGACAGGCCGCCCTCGGTGCCGCCGGAGCGGCCGGAGGTGCGCTTGACGCCCTCGGCGGTCGGCACGATCTCGTCGTGCGCCTGCGAGCCGGGGACGCGAGCCAGCTCGAAGCCGTCGCCGACCTCGACCCCCTTGATCGCCTGGATGCCCATCAGCGCGGCGGCCAGCCGCGCGTCCAGACGGCGGTCCCAGTGCACGTGCGAGCCCAGGCCCACCGGCACCCCGTACGCCAGCACCTCGACCACACCGCCGAGGGTGTCGCCGTCCTTGTGGGCCTGGTCGATCTCCGCGACCATCGCCTTCGACGCGTCGGCGTCCAGGCAGCGCACCGGGTCGGCGTCCAGCCGCGCCTCGTCCGAGGGCAGCGGCAGCACCCCGGCCGGGGCCTTGGCCGCGGCCAGCTCCACGACGTGGCTGACGATCTCGATGCCGCAGGTCTCCTTGAGGTACGCGCGGGCGACGGCGCCCAGCGCGACCCGGGCGGCCGTCTCACGGGCGCTGGCGCGCTCCAGGATCGGGCGGGCCTCGTCGAGCGAGTACTTCTGCATCCCGGCGAGGTCGGCGTGGCCGGGCCGCGGGCGGGTCAGCGCCTCGTTGCGGGCCAGGCCCGCCAGCACCTCGGGGTCGACCGGGTCGGCCGACATGACCTGCTCCCACTTCGGCCACTCGGTGTTGCCGACCATGACCGCCACCGGGCTGCCCATGGTCTCCCCGTGCCGGACCCCGCCGAGGAACGTCACCTCGTCCTGCTCGAACTTCATCCGGGCGCCGCGACCGTAGCCGAGCCGGCGGCGCGCCAGCGCGTCGGCGACCACGGCCGTGGTGACCGGCACACCGGCCGGCAGGCCCTCCAGCGTCGCGACGAGTGCGGGGCCGTGCGACTCCCCCGCCGTCAGCCAGCGCAACGTACCCAACGGAGCTCCTTCATCAGCGGACCGGTCACGGACCTACCGCGACCCGCCCGGGCGTGCCTTGTCCCTGAATCCTTTCATGCCCCGGGCCGAGCCGGGCGCAGAGTCCGCGTGACGGACGGCGCCCGGCCGACGGGCGGACGCGGACACGGCGTGACCAGCGGGGAACAGGAAGGAGAGCGGGAAAGGGAGCAGGAAGTCGGCGGGCCCGACCTCCTGCTCCGCGGGCGGCGGCCACGCGACCCGGCACGTCATGCCGGGATGACACGACGCGTGAACCGGGCACCGAACGCCGGACCGGCACAACGCGCCACCGTCCGAAGCGCCTCAGCGGACCGCGAGAGCCGCCTCGCCCGCCGCGCGGATGGCCGCCAGCGGGCCCGGCGCACGACCGGTGAACTGCTCGTTCTGCAGCACCGCCTGATGGACCAGCAGGTCCAGACCGCCCAGCACCGTCGCACCGCGCTCCGCACAGGCGGCGGCCAGCGCCGTCGGCCAGGGGTGGTAGAGCACGTCGAACAGCGCCCCGGGGTCGGCCGGCAGCCGCTCGGCGAACCCGTCGGTGGCCCCGACCGGGGTGGTGGAGACGGTGAGCGGGTGCGCCAGCGCCTCGGCGCCGCGCTCCCAGTCGGCCGTCCGCACGGCGACACCCAGCCGCTCGCCCAGCTCGGCCACCTCCCGCGCCCGCTCCGCGCTGCGCACGTACACCGTCACCTCGCCGGTGCAGATCTGGGCGAGCGCCGCCAGCGCCGAGGAGGCCGTCGCCCCGGCTCCGAGCACCGCCGCGCCCGGCACCTCGGTGATCCCCCGCTCGCGCAGCGCGTTCACCAGCCCGGGGACGTCGGTGTTGTCCCCGGTCCGCCGCCCGTCGGCGGTGAACACCACCGTGTTCACCGCCTCCACCGAACGCGCCGTCGCGCTCACCTCGTCGAGCAGCGGGATGACCGCCCGCTTCAGCGGCATGGTGAGCGACAGGCCCGCCCACTCGGCCTCGTCCAGCCCGGCGACGAAGGCGGGCAGCCCCGCCTCGTCCACCTCGAACCGGTCGTAGCGCCAGCCGTCCAGCCCGAGCGCCGCGAAGGCGGCCCGGTGCAGGTCCGGCGAGAGCGAGTGGGCGATCGGCGAGCCCAGTACGGCGGCCCGGTGCTTGCTGGTCACGTTGGTTCTCCGAAACGGCGGTACGGCGGGGCGGCCACTACTTCGTGGTGCAGTGGCCGCGATCCTTGTCGAAGCCCTGGCCGGCCGCCGTGCAGTACTGCTCCACGTTGGCCAGGTGCTCCTTGTAGGTGTCCGAGAAGAGGGTCTTGATCGGGGACATCGCGATGAAGAACAGCCACTTGCCGTCCGCCGGGTTCAGCACCGCCTTGATGGCGTCGTCACCGGGGTTGGAGATCGGCGTCGGCGGCAGCCCCGCGTTGAGGTAGGTGTTGTACTTGTTGGACGCGTCGTCCATGTCCTTCCTGGTGAGGTCCTTGCGACCGAGCGAGTACTGCAGCGTGGTGTCCATACCGAGGCGGTGCTGGGTCTCGGTCTGGTTGGCCAGACGGTTCTGGATGGTCTTGGCCATCTTGCCGAAGTCCTCCGGGTTGTTGCCCTCGGCCTGGAGGATGCTGGCCTCGATGACCACCTCGTAGCCGGACTTGAGACCGATCTTGGAGGCCTCCGCGTCCAGGCCCGCATAGCGGTCGACGGCGTTCTTGACCATCTGCTTGAGCAGGTCCTCGGGCTTCATGCCCTCCGAGATCGAGTAGCGGGCCGGCCAGAGGAAGCCCTCGATGTTGCCGTTGGCGTACGGGGGCAGGCCGAGGCTGCCGATCTGGGCCTTGGCGACGTCGGCCGTGGTGCCCTTGGGCAGCTTCAGCTTGTCGTCGATCTTGACGTAGGTGGCGGCGGCCGTCAGCCCCTCCCGGATGATCAGCTTCTCGCCACCGTTCTCCTCCACCAGGTTCGCGACGGCGGCCTCGCCCGACATCTCACGGGGGAGGGAGTACGTCCCGGGCTGGATGGAGATGCACTTCGGGTTCTTCTCGCACGCGTTGGTGAAGGCCTTGACGCTCTTGACCACGCCGGCCTGCTTCAGCGCGAGACCCATCTGGGCCCCTACGGCGCCCTTCTTGATCTCCACCTGGACGGTGCCGGTGCCCTCACCGGCGAAGTCCGGGGGCGGCCCGAAGTGGTCCTGGTAGAAGCCGTAGCCCCACCAGCCGGCGCCGGCGAAACCGCCGAGCAGCACCAGGGCGACCACCAGGCAGGCCCCGCCGTTGCGACGGCCGGACTTCTTGCCCTTCTCCTTGCGCTTCTTCTGGGCCTCGCGGGAGCTGTCCTCCTCGCCGAGGAAGGTGTCCCGGTCCTCGTCGCCGTCCTCGTGGTAACCGCCTTCGTGGCCGTCCCACTCGTCCTCGGCGGCCTCGGGAACGGCCTCGGCCGGAGCCGCGCCCGACTCCAGCGCGGCGGCCTCCGCCTCCCAGTCGATACCGTCCGGGCCCGGTCCGGCCACGGGCTCGGCCCGTCGCCGGGACGCCCGCCGCCCGCCCTGCGGCGGCTCGTCGGACTCCGGCGCCCCCGGCTGCCCGCCCTGCTGCGGCACCTGCTGCTGAACGGGCGGCTGCACACCCTGCTGGGGCATCGCCTGCTGCGGTACGCCCTGCTGCTGCTCGCCGGGCTGGGGCATCCCCTGCTGCGGATACTGCCCCTGCGGCACGCCCTGCTGCTGGAACGCCTGGAAGTTCTGCTGCTCGCCGGGCAGACCCTGCTGCCCCTGCTGCTGCGGATAGCCCTGCTGCGGATACCCCTGCTGCTGGCCCTGGTACCCCTGCTGGCCGGGGAAGCCCTGTCCGCCCTGGTCCTGCTGCTGCGGATACCCCTGCTGGCCGCCCCCGTACTGCGGCTGCCCCTGCTGGAACTGCTGCACAGGCTGCTGCCCGTACTGCTGCGGCGGCTGCTGCCCGCCACCCGGGTAACCCTGCTGCGGGTAGCCCTGCTGCTGCGCCTGCTGCGGGTAGCCCTGCTGCGGCTGGCCCTGCTGGCCGGCACCGTACTGCTGGCCCTGCGGAACCTGCTGGGGATGCTGCTGCCACTGGCCGTCCTGCTGGCCGGGGACCGGCTGCTGGCCACCGTACCCCGGCTCCCCGGGGTGCCACGGCTCGGAGCCCTGGGGGCCGTAGCCCCGACCCAGATCGGTCATTGATCCCCTTACACCGACGGAGACGGCCGGAGGATCGGACCGGCCGTCCGGGACGGCGTCCCGGCTGTTCTCGAACCGGCGTGCTAGCGCATCGCCTGGAGGGAGACGTTACCGTACCGCAGACCGGCCCCCGGCAGGACAGACGTCCCGTCAGTGCCCCGCCGCACCCCCGGCCCCACCCTCCGGCGCGCCCGGCGACGCCCCGCTCGGATCACCGGTTCCCGTCCCCGCCGGCGCACTCCCCGAGGTGCTCGCCGAAGCGCTCGGCTTCGCCGTCTGGAGGGCGTTGAACTCCGCCACATTGCGCTGCTGCACCTCGAAGCTGTCGGTGAAACGGGTGTCCCCCGGCTTCACGGTGACGAAGTACAGCCAGTCCCCCTGCGCCGGATCGACGGCCGCCATGATCGCCTGGCGGCCCGGGTTGGAGATCGGCGTCGGCGGCAGCCCGGGGTGCTGGTAGGTGTTGTACGGGGAGTCCAGTCTGGTGTCGGTGACGGTGGTGTTCAGCGTCGACCGGCCGAGCGCGTAGTTGATCGTCGAGTCCAGCTGCAGCGGCATGTTCTTGGCCAGCCGGTTGTAGATGACCCGGGCCACCTTGGCCATGTCCTCGGTGTTGTCGGCCTCGCCCTGGACCATGCTGGCGATCGTCACCAGCCCGTACAGGCTCTGCCCGAGGTTCTGCGCGACGACGCCGGCATCGTCCCTGGCGAACTCCTTGCCGGCCCGCTCCACCATCTGTTTCAGCAGGTCGACCGCGGTGGTGCCCTCGGTGACGCTGTAGGTCGCGGGGAACAGATACCCCTCGACGCTGCCCTTGGTGAAGTCCGGCAGGCCCAGCTCGGCGGCCTGCTCCTGGGCGGCGCGCTGGGTGGTGCCGTCGGGCAGGTCGAGCCTCTTGTCGATCGCCGCGTAGATCTGGTTGCCGCGCCAGCCCTCGGGGATGGTCAGGCCGTTGGCGTTGGCCGGGTCGATCAGGACGGCGAGCGCCGCGGCCGCCGACATCCGCTGCCGCAGGGTGTAGGTGCCGGGCTGGATCCGCCCGGCGGCGGCCGCGCTGCCCTTCGCCGCCCGGGTGAAGGCGAGCGAGCTGGCCACCACGCCGTTGTGCACCAGGGCGGAGGCGATCTGGCTCAGGCCCGCGCCCTCGGGCACCGAGACCTGGACGCTGCCCGAACCGGCGCCCGCGTAGTCGGCGGCGGCCGGCGGATTCTGCTGGCCCTTCCACCAGGTGTACCCGACCAGCCCGGCCCCGCCGAAGACGGCCACCAGGGCGAGCGCGGTCAGCCCGCAGGCCAGCCCGTTACGCCAACGGTGTGGATCCGGCGCATCGGGTTGCGGACGGGGCGCGCCCGGCGGACGGCCCTCCGGTTCCAGGACCGGCGCACCGAGGTGGCCGGGCGTGAGCCCGGGCGTGAAGTCCTGATCGGTCATGGCGCCCCCTCGGCTGTCCCGGAACGGATGAGGGCCCGTGCGGACGCGTCCGCACGGGCCCCTCTCCGGGACGTTAGAACAGGGGGGTCAGTGGACCGCCTCGACGCTCTCACCCGGCGGGCGACCGCTCACCCGTTCGGACTCAAGGGCGGTCTGCAGGATCACCACCGCGGCGGCCTGGTCGACCACCGAGCGCCCCTTCTTGGCCTTCACGCCGGAGGCCCGCAGGCCGTGGGTCGCCGTGACGGTCGACATCCGCTCGTCCACCAGCCGGACCGGCACCGGGTAGAGCCGGTTGGCCAGCCGGACCGCGTACGCGCGGACCTTCTCCGCCGCCGGACCCTCCCTGCCGTTGAGCGAGCGCGGAAGGCCGACGATCACCTCCACCGCCTCGTACTCCTCGACGATGGCGGCGATCCGGGCCTGCGACTTGACCCCGGCGGGGACGGTCTCCACGGGTGTGGCGAGCACCCCGTCGGGGTCGCAGGACGCGACCCCGATCCGGGCGTCACCGACGTCGACGGCGATCCGCCGCCCCCGCCGGAAGGGCCGTTCCTGCTCTTCTCCGACCATCAGGAGGCGCGCTCCGCGACCAGGCCGCGCACCGCGGCGATGGCCTCGGCCACCGCGCCCGGGTTGGAGCCGCCGCCCTGGGCGACGTCGTCCTTGCCGCCACCGCCGCCGCCGAGGGTCTTGGCCGCGACCCGGACCAGCTCACCGGCCTTGATGCCGCGGCCGCGGGCGTCCTCGTTGGTGGCGATCACGGTCAGCGGGCGGTCGTTCGCCACGGTGAACGCGGCGACCACGGCCGGGCGCGAGCCGAGCCGGCCGCGCACGTCCAGGACCAGCTTGCGCAGCTCGTCCGCGCCGGTGCCGTCGGCGACCTTGGCGGCGACCACGGCGATCCCCTGCACGTCCTCGGCCGAGTCGGCCAGGCCGGCCGCGGCGGCGAGGACCTTCTCCGCGCGGAAGCGCTCGATCTCCTTCTCGGCGTCCTTGAGCTTGGCGAGCATGCCCGAGATCTTCTCCGGCAGCTCCTCCGGGCGGCCCTTGACCAGCTCGGTCAGCTGGGCGACGACCGTGTGCTCACGGGCCAGGAACTTGTACGCGTCCACGCCGACCAGCGCCTCGACACGGCGCACGCCGGAGCCGATCGAGGACTCGCCGAGCAGCTTCACCAGGCCCAGCTGGGCGGTGTTGCCGACGTGCGTTCCACCGCAGAGTTCCTTGGAGAAGTCCCCGATGGTGACGACCCGGACCTCGTCACCGTACTTCTCGCCGAACATCGCGATGGCGCCGGCCTTACGGGCCTGGTCCATCGTCATGACCTCGGCGGTGACGTCCAGCTCACGGGTGAGCACGTCGTTGATCTTCTGCTCGACGTCGACCAGGACGCTGCCGGGCACGGCGGCGGGTGAGCCGAAGTCGAAGCGGAAGCGGCCGGGGGCGTTCTCGGAGCCGGCCTGGGCGGCCGTCGGGCCGAGCGCGTCACGCAGCGCCTGGTGGGTCAGGTGGGTGGCCGAGTGGGCGCGGGCGATCGCCCGGCGGCGCTCGATGTCGATGGTGGCGTACGCCGAGGCGCCGAGCACGACCTCGCCGAACAGCACACCGCCGGAGTGCACGCTCACGCCCGGGACGGGCTGCTGCACGTCGCGGATCTCCACCACCGCGCCGGAGTCCAGCCGGATCCGGCCGTGGTCGGCGAGCTGGCCGCCGCCCTCGGCGTAGAACGGGGTGCGGTCGAGGATGATCTCGACCTCGTCGCCCTCGCTCGCGGCCGGCGCCGGGGAGCCGTTCACCAGCAGGCCGACCACGGTGGCCTCGCCCTCGGTGAGGCTGTAGCCGGTGAAGACGCTGGCGCCGGACCTGTCGGCGACCTCGCGGTACGCGGCGACGTCGGCGTGGCCCATCTTCTTGGCCTTGGCGTCCGCCTTGGCGCGGTCCCGCTGCTCCTGCATCAGCCGGCGGAAGCCGGACTCGTCCACCTGGAGGCCCTGCTCCTCGGCCATCTCCAGGGTGAGGTCGATCGGGAAGCCGTAGGTGTCGTGCAGCTTGAACGCCTGCTCGCCGGAGAGCACCGCGCCGCCGGCCTGCCGGGTCTCGGTGACCGCGGCGTCCAGCAGGTTGGTGCCGGCCTTCAGGGTCTGCAGGAAGGCGGTCTCCTCGGCGGCGACCACCGTCTCGATCCGCTTGCGCTCGGCCTCCAGCTCCGGGTACTGCGGGGCCATCGCCTTGATGGTGATGTCCGTGAGCTCCCTGGCCACCACGCCGTTGGCGCCCAGCAGGCGCATGTTGCGGATGGCGCGGCGCAGGATGCGGCGCAGCACGTAGCCGCGGCCCTCGTTGCCGGGGGTGACGCCGTCGCCGACCAGCATGACCGCGGTGCGGATGTGGTCGGTGACCACGCGCAGCGAGATGTCGGACTTGTGGTCGGCACCGTAGGTGTGGCCGGTCAGCTCGGCGGCGCGGTCGAGGATCAGCCGGCTGGTGTCGATCTCGAAGAGGTTGTCGACGCCCTGCAGGATGGCGGCGAGGCGCTCCAGGCCGAGGCCGGTGTCGATGTTCTTGCTCGGCAGGTCGCCGAGGATCTCGAAGCCGTCCTTGCCGTCACCGTGGCCGCGCTCGTACTGCATGAAGACCAGGTTCCAGATCTCCAGGTAGCGCTCGCCGTTGACGGCCGGGCCGCCCTCCTCGCCGTACGCGGGGCCGCGGTCGTAGTTGATCTCCGAGCACGGGCCGCAGGGGCCGGGGACGCCCATCGACCAGAAGTTGTCCTTCATGCCGAGGCGCTGGATCCGCTCGGAGGGCACGCCGATGACGTCCCGCCAGATCTGCTCGGCCTCGTCGTCGTCCTGGTAGACGGTGATCCAGAGCTTCTCCTTCTCCAGGCCGTAGCCACCCTCCGCGACGGGAGAGGTGAGCAGCTCCCAGGCGAACGTGATGGCTCCTTCCTTGAAGTAGTCCCCGAAGGAGAAGTTGCCGCACATCTGGAAGAACGAGCCGTGCCGGGTGGTCTTGCCGACCTCCTCGATGTCCAGGGTGCGCACGCACTTCTGCACGCTGGTGGCGCGCGAGAACTGCGGCTTGACCTCGCCCAGGAAGTACGGCTTGAAGGGCACCATGCCGGCGTTGACCAGCAGCAGGGTGGGGTCGTCGGCGACCAGGGACGCCGACGGAACGACGGTGTGGCCGCGCTCCTCGAAGAAGCGCAGCCAGCGGCGGCGGATCTCTGCCGACTCCATTAGTGGTCCTTCCGGTTCGGGATGCCGTCCCGCGGCGGCAGCGCGCGGCGGGACGTGTTGTCGATGGCTGGGGTGGCGCGGGCGCCGTTGGACACAGTGCGGGCACTGCTGGGCGGAGGCAGGGCGGCGGCCGGGCTGCCGGGCGCCGCCGAGATAGCTCGGTACTGCGGCTCGCCTCTGAGGACCCGGCGGCGCCGGGGCTCGACGACGGCGGTGCCGTCCAGTCCGAGGTCCTCGCGCAGCTGCTCCTCGCGCTCGGCCATTCCGGCCTTGACGTCCAGGGCGAACCGCTTCGCCGCGTCGCCCAGGTGCAACGCACCGCGCGCGGCGGTGCCGGAGAGGCTGTCCGGGGTGAGCCGGTGCACGGCCTCGTTGGCCTTGTTCATGGCCCAGACGGTGGCGCCGGCGCCGACCGCCATCCAGAAGATGCGTCGCACCATGCCGTCAGCCCCTCACCGCGCGCCGGACCCTGGCCAGCAGGCCGCCCTTGGGCGCGGTCGCCGCGCGCACCTCGGCCCGGATCAGCCGGGCCAGCTCCTCGCGCTCGCCCGGCTGGGCGGGCAGCGTCAGGGTGCCGTTCTGCTTGGCGACGGCCTTGCGGACGCCGTAACTGAAGGCCGCGACCTTGACCAGCGGCCCGCCCAGGGTGGCCGCGACGGTGGAGGAGAGCGCGTTGGCGTTGGCGGCGGCGTCCTGCACATTGGCGGTGATCTCGTCCACCCGCTCCAGCTGCTCGTTGGCGCTGCGCACGGCGGCGCCGGCGTCGCTCAGCAGCGGCACGGCCTGTTCGGTCACGGCGGAGACCAGGACGGTGGCCTCCTTCAGTACGCGCGAGAGCCGCACCAGGACGACGGCGAGCAGGGTGACCAGGACCGCCCAGAACACGGCGACGAGCAACCCGGCCAGCTCTCCCACGGACACCTTGCGCGCTCCCTCGCCTTGCTGTTCTCCAAAGGGAACCCTATCGCGCCCATGCCCGGTTTCCGGACCGGGTTGTCGCCCCGGGGCGTCCCTGCGGATCCGGTCGGGTGTGCGAAGCCCGCGCGTAACCTACCGACCGGTCACCTCGTTCTGTCGGGCGGACCGTCGCCCGCACGGCCCGACGCACGTCCGGACCGCGAGGGTCCGGGCCCGGACACGGGAGCAGTTCTTGGCCGACGACTCGACAACCCAGTCCCCGGGCACGACGGCGCGGCGGCCGGAGCACGGCCCGCGCCTTGAGCTCCGCACGCAGCAGGAACGTTTGCTCTTGTCCCGGCTGTCCGTCTTCCCCGGCGACTTCGATCCGGAGGCCGCCGAGTACGTCTGCGCGGGCGACGGCATCGAGCCGGACGAGATGGCCGACCTGCTCGCCGGACTGGCCGGCAGGTCGGTCGTCCTGCGGGTGGGGGCGCCGCCCGGCAGCCGGGCCGGCGGCGGCAGCGCCCTCGGCGCCCGCTTCCGGCTGCCCGACCCGCTGCGCGAGTACGGCGGGCACCGGCTGCGCGCCACCGGCGAGAAGCACCGGCTGCTCCGCCGCCACCGCGACTGGTACCTGGGCGTGGCCACCTGGGGCGAGGTCGAGTGGTCCGGGCCGCACCAGGCGGAGACCGCCGAGCGAACCGGGACCGCCCACCCCGACCTCCGTACGGCGCTGGAGTTCTGCCTCGCCGAGCCCGGCGAGGAGCAGAGCGCGCTGCGACTGGCGGGCGCCCTCTGGTTCTACTGGGCCGGCTGCGGCCACCCCGGCGAGGGCCGGCGCTGGCTGGACCGCGCGCTGGCGCTTGCCCCCGAACCGACCGAGGCCCGCGCCAAGGCGCTCTGGGTGACCGGCTACCTGGCCACCCTCCAGGGCGATCCGGCCTCCGCCCGGCCCGTGCTGGAGGAGTGCCGCCGTCAGGCCCTGGCCACCGGTGACGACCGGGCGCTCGCCCACGCGCTCCACCGGCAGGGCTGCGCGGCCCTGATCGGCGACGAACCGGCCCTGGCCACCGGGCTGTTCGAGGAGGCGCTCCGGCGCTACCGGGCGATCGGCGAGCTGGACAGCACCGTCCTGATGGCCATGGTCGAGCTGGGCCTGGCCCGGCTGTTCCAGGGCGACCGGCCCGGCGGCGCGTTCTGGCTGGGCCGGGTCCGCGAGCTGTGCGAGCGGCACGGCGAGCGGTGGGCGTACGCGTGGGGGCTCTACGCGCTGGCGTACGCGCACTGGCTGGACGGCGACATACGGCTGGCCCGCGTCCGGGCCAGGGAGAGCGTCCGGCTCAGCCACCGGCTCCACGACCTGCCCGGCATCGCGCTGGCGATCGACGTGCTGGCGCTGCTGGAGACCGAGCCCACCGGTCCGGACCGGCCGGGCGACCTGCGCGAGGCCCGGGTGCTGCAGGGCGCCGCGCACCGGATCTGGCGGGCGGTGGGCAGGCCGTTCTTCGGCTCGCGCGGCTTCGGCGACCCCCATCGCATCTGCGAACGGCGGGCCGGGGCCGGGCTGACCGGGCGGGAGTCCGCCGGCTTCTTCGGCCGCGGCGCCCGGCTCGGCCTGGACGCGGCGGTCCGCCGGGCGCTCGGCGGCCACGGTGACGCGGAGGACCGGCCGGGCGGACGGCCCGGCGAACGACCGATGGAATAGTTGAAGATTGTCCATTGCTGGAGGGGGCAGCACCACCGCGAGAAACCGGTGAAGCCCCAGGCGCGGAGGACGCCGAAGGGCATCGACCGGCACCGAAAGGAGCGACCGTGGCCACCTACAGCGCCGCCGACGAGTACCGCATGGCGAAGTTCTCCTTCGACTCCAAGGCGTACTCCGACGCCGCCCGCCTCCTGGAGGCGGTCCTGGCCCAGGAGCCGGCCAACCTCTCCGTCCGGCTGCTGCTGGCCCGCAGCTACTACCACTCCGCCCAGCTGTCCCGGGCCGAGGCCGAACTGCGCCGCGTCCTGGACGCCGACCCCGCCGAGGACTACGCCCGGCTGATGCTCGGCCGCACCCTGGAGCGCCAGGGCCGCGCCGAGGAGGCCCGCCCGCACCTGCGGCTGGCCGCCGCGATGGCCGGCGGGGAGCTGTGACGGCAGAGCCGTGAAAAGGGGCGAGCCCCCGCCGCCTCGAGAGGCGACGGGGGCTCGCTGGGGTACACCGGGGTGCACCGCCCGCGGGTCAGCGCGAGTAGTACTCGACCACCAGCTGCTCGTCACAGATCACCGGGACCTCCTTGCGCTGCGGCGCACGGTCCAGGCGGAAGGCCAGGGCCTTCAGGTTGACCTCGAGGTACTTCGGGGTCTGGCCCTCGCCCGCGTAGCCACCCTCACGGGCGACCTGGAACGGGACCTTCTCCTTGCTGCGCTCGCGAACGGTCACGACGAAGCCCGGCTTCATCTGGTACGACGGCTTGTTGACCTTGCCGCCGTTGACCTCGATGTGGCCGTGGACGACCATCTGGCGGGCCTGGTAGATGGTGCGGGCAATGCCCGAACGCAGCACCAGGGAGTCCAGACGGGTCTCCAGCTCGGCGACGAGCGCCTCACCGGTCTTGCCCTCGGCCTTCTTCGCGCGGTCGAACGCGCGCGCCATCTGCTTCTCGCTCAGGTCGTACTGGGCGCGCAGACGCTGCTTCTCGAGCAGACGGACCTTGTAGTCCGAGTTCTGCTTGCGACCACGGCCGTGCTGGCCGGGCGGGTACGGGCGGGCCTCGAAGTACTTGACGGACTTCGGGGTCAGCGGCACGCCGAGCGCACGCGCGATCTTGACCTTGGGACGCTTCTGGTTCGCCATGAACCAAACCTTCCTTGCTTATGAATACGGCTTCACCAGGTGTTGACGGAGGTCGCTCCTCGCGACCCGGAGAAAAACCGCTCCACCCGCGGGTGGTGTGGTCAGCCGCTCTCCGGAGCCGGGCACGGATGTGCTTGCGCACGAGCGGCCCACCGAACCGGGGTTGGTGGGCTGCACGCGACACCGAAACGGTGCGCAACGCTCCTCAAGACCCCGCGAGGGGGTCTACGGCCAGTGCCCCGCTGGTGCGGCCGGTCAGCAAGGTCTCCCCTGCCGCCGTCCCGGGACATGGCACTCCGCACGAGTATACCCGCCGCTCACTCGCCCTTCAGCCGCCCCCTGGTCCACTCCACGATGTCCGCGTACCGGGCCTCCCCGCCGTGCCGGGTCGGCCGGTAGTACGCCTTGCCGTGCACCGCGTCCGGCGCGTACTGCTGCGCCGCGATGCCCTCCGGCAGGTCGTGCGGGTACTGGTAGCCCTGACCGTGCCCGAGCTTGCCCGCGCCGCCGTAGTGCGCGTCCCGCAGGTGCGGTGGCACCGCGCCCGCCAGCCCCTGCCGGACGTCCGCCAGCGCCGCGTCGATCGCCAGGTACGCGGCGTTCGACTTGGGTGCCAGCGCCAGCGCGATCGCCGCCTGGGAGAGGATGATCCGCGCCTCCGGGAAGCCGATCAGCGCCACCGCCTGGGCCGCCGCCACGGCCGTGGTCAGCGCCGTCGGATCGGCCAGGCCGACGTCCTCGCTGGCCGAGATCATCAGCCGCCGGGCGATGAACCGCGGATCCTCCCCCGCCTCGATCATCCGGGCCAGGTAGTGCAGGGTGGCGTCCACGTCACTGCCCCGGATCGACTTGATCAGCGCGCTGGCCACGTCGTAGTGCTGGTCGCCGTCCTTGTCGTACCGGACCGCGGCGTGGTTGACGGCGGTCTCGGTGGTGGCCAGCGTGATGCTCGCCTCCCCCTTCTCCAGCGCCGCGCCGGCCGCCGCCTCCAGCGTGGTGAGCGCCCGCCGGGCGTCCCCGCCGGCCAGCCGCACCAGGTGGTCCTCCGCCTCCTCGGAGAGCTCCAGCGAGCCCTCCAGACCGCGCTCGTCGGCCACCGCCCGGCGCAGCAGCGCCCGGATGTCGTCGTCGGTCAGCGACTCCAGCGTGAGCAGCAGCGAGCGCGACAGCAGCGGGGAGATCACCGAGAAGTACGGGTTCTCGGTGGTCGCGGCGATCAGCGTGACCCAGCGGTTCTCCACGGCGGGCAGCAGCGAGTCCTGCTGGGCCTTGGAGAAGCGGTGGATCTCGTCCAGGAAGAGCACCGTCTCCCGGCCGCTCATACCGACCGCGCGGCGGGCGCCGTCGATCACCGCCCGGACCTCCTTGACCCCGGCGGTGATCGCGGACAGCTCGACGAAACGGCCCTCGACGGCCTGGCTGATCACATGCGCCAGCGTGGTCTTCCCGGTGCCGGGCGGCCCCCAGAGGATCACCGAACTGGTCGCCGCCGGGCCGCGCGAGCCCGACACCAGCCGGCGCAGCGGTGAGCCGGGCTTCAGCAGCTGCCGCTGCCCGGCCACCTCGTCCAGGGTGCGCGGTCGCATCCGCACGGCGAGCGGGGCCCGCCCCGGCTCCTTGGCCTGGCGTTCCTCGGCGGCGGCGGTGAAGAGGTCCGGTTCGTCCACACCGGAAGCCTATGCGAGCCCACCGACAGGGCCGCTACTCCAGCCTGGCCGCATGGTCCGGCACGTACTTCTGCAGGTCGCGCGGGGGCCGCTGGTACCCACGGGGGGCCGGGCGGGGCGGCAGGTCGATCTTCGGCGGGGTGACCTCGTGGTACGGGACGCTGGAGAGCAGGTGGGCGATCATGTTGATCCGGGCCCGCCGCTTGTCGTCGCTCTCCACCACGTTCCAGGGCGACTCGGGGGTGTCGGTGTAGACGAACATCTCGTCCTTGGCCCGCGAGTAGTCCTCCCAGTGGGTGATCGACTCGACGTCCATCGGCGAGAGCTTCCAGCGCCGCATCGGGTCCTCCAGACGGTCCCGGAAGCGCCGCTGCTGCTCGGTGTCGCTGACCGAGAACCAGTACTTGCGCAGCAGCACGCCCGACTCGATCAGCATCCGCTCGAAGGTCGGGCACTGGTGCAGGAACTGCCAGTACTCCTCGTCGGTGCAGAAGCCCATCACCTTCTCGACGCCGGCCCGGTTGTACCAGCTGCGGTCGAACAGGACGATCTCCCCGGCGGCCGGCAGCTGCTCGACGTACCGCTGGAAGTACCACTGGGTGCGCTGGCGTTCGGTGGGGGTGGGCAGGGCGGCGACCCGGGCGATGCGCGGGTTCAGGTACTCGGTCACCCGCTTGATCGCGCCGCCCTTGCCCGCCGCGTCCCGCCCCTCGAACACGACCACCAGCCGGGCGCCCTCGGCGCGCACCCACTCCTGGAGCTTCACCAGCTCGTTCTGCAGCCGCAGCAGCTCCCGCTCGTACGGCTTCTTCGCCAGCCGCTCCGGCTGGGCGGACCGCTCATGCTGGACCTTGGCCACCTGGGTACCTCCGTCGCGGGACATCTGCCGGCCGAAGACCGGGGAGCGTGCTGATGAGCACTCACCGTAGGCGCAATGCGCCGCTCCCGCAGGTCCTGTCCGGTCGGCGCGGCAGCGGCGGCCCCCTGAACCGCCGCTGCCGGGCTCCCCCGTGGACCGGCCCGAGGGCCGGGTGATCACCTTGGCCCAGACCTGCCGGACCGGTCCAATATCCCGTTCCATAACCTTGGGGCATGGATGTGGACACCCGACTGCTGCGCGGCTTCACCGCGGTCTGCGAGGAGGGGCAGCTGACGGCCGCGGCGGCCCGGCTGTTCGTCTCGCAGCCGACCCTCACCAAGCAGATCCGCCAGCTGGAGGTGCTGCTCGGGGTGGAGCTGTTCGAGCGCTCCCGCCGCGGTATGGCGCCCACCTCGGCCGGGCGGGCGCTGGCCGAGTACGCCGGGACCGTGCTGGCGGGCTGGGAGGACGCGCTGCGCGCCACCAGGGCGGCGGCGGCCGAGCAGGGCTCGACCCTGCGGGTGGGCTTCGAGGGCGGGATCATCAACCTGATGACCCGCCGCACGGTGGCGGACTTCACCCGGCGGATGCCCGGCTGGCAGGTGGAGCTGCGGCAGAACAACTGGCTCGATCCGACGTCCGGCCTGGCCACCGGCGAGATCGACCTCACGCTCTGGCACGGGCCGCCGTCGCTCTCCGAGCAGTACAGCGTCGCACTGCTCGGCAAGGAGCCGCGCTGTCTGGCGCTGCCGGCCGGGCACCGGCTGGCCGGGCGTGCGGTGATCGACTTCGAGGAGCTGCTGGACGAGCCCTTCGTGGCGATCCCGCACGAGGCCGGCCACTGGCGCGACTACTGGCTGGCGGTCCGGGAGCGGGGCGGGCGGCCGGTGCGGATCGGCGCGGTGGCACGCAACACCGACGAGTGGCTGGCCGCGGTGGTGTGCGGCCAGGGCGTCGGTTTCGCCCCGGAGACGATGAGCAGGCTGGCGGCGCGGGAGGATGTCGCGTACCGGCCGGTGCGGGGGTTGAGCCCGAGCCAGGTCGGGCTCTACTGGCCGAAGGACCGGGAACCGACGCCCGCGATGGCCGCGTTCGTGCGCAGTTGCCGGACCACCGTCGGCTCCGGCGCCGACACGCCTTAGTACTCCAGCAGGACTAGACGGCTTCGAAGGGCTCGGGGTAGCGGCAGAGCCCGCGCGGGGCGCCGTCGTAGGCGGGCAGGGCGAGCGCCTGGAAGTAGATGTCCGGCACCTCGAACGGGCCGGTGACCTCGTGCCGTTGGGCCGGGGTGAACCCGAACCGGCCGTAGTAGTCCGGGTCTCCGAGAACGATGACGAGCTTCTCGCCCGCGTCCTCGGCGGCGGACAGCGCGGCCCGGACGACGAGTTCGCCGACGCCCTTGCGCTGCCACTCGGGGGCGACCGCGACGGGCGCGAGCGCCAGGCCCTTGCCGTCACCGACCGGCAGCCGGGTGAGCAGGGCGTGGCCGACCACCAGGCCGGACTCGTCCACCGCGACCACCGACAGCCCGGGCAGCCAGGCGGGATCGCGGCGCAGCGCGTCCACCAGGTCCGCCTCGTCGGGGCCGGGGAACGCGGCCATGTGGACCCGTCTGGTGGCGGGTGCGTCGTCGGGACACTCGATCCTGGTACTGACCTTCATGGGGGAACCCTCTCTGTGTCGCACGCCATTGTGGACCGGCCCCGGACGGTAGGTGAACCGTCCGGGGCCGTGAAAGGTTAGCCGATCAAGGGTCAGGCCTTGGGCTGGGCCTCGGACTTGGCGTCCTCGCGGACCTTCGGCTGGGCGTCCACACCGGCCTCCCGGCGCTGGGCCGGGGTGATCGGGGTCGGGGCGCCGGTCAGCGGGTCACCACCGGTGGACGTCTTCGGGAAGGCGATGACGTCGCGGATGGTGTCGTACCCGCCGAGCAGCGTGACGATCCGGTCGAGGCCGAAGGCCACACCGCCGTGCGGCGGCGGGCCGTAGTTGAAGGCGTCGAGCAGGAAGCCGAACTGCGAGGCGGCCTCCTCCTCGGAGAGGCCGATCGCGTCGAACGCCCGCTTCTGCACGTCGCGCTGGTGGATACGGATCGAACCGCCGCCCAGCTCCGAGCCGTTGAGGACCAGGTCGTAGGCGTTGGAGAGGGCCGTACCCGGGTCGGTGTCGAAGGTGGCGAGCGACTCGGCGGTCGGGGCGGTGAACGGGTGGTGCACCGCGTGCCAGCCCTGGAACTCGCCCTTGTCGTCCTCGATCGGCTCGAACATCGGGAAGTCGACGACCCAGAGGAAGGCCCACGCGGACTCGTCGATCAGCCGGCAGCGGCGGCCGATCTCCAGGCGGGCGGCGCCGAGCAGCTCCTGCGAGGGGCGCTGCTTGCCGGCCGCGAAGAAGATCGCGTCGCCGTTCTTGGCACCTGCGGCGGCGGCCAGGCCGGCCAGGTGCTCCTCGGAGAGGTTCTTGGCGACCGGGCCGCGCAGCTCGCCGGTCTCGGCGTCGATGACCACGTAGGCGAGGCCCCTGGCGCCGCGCGCCTTGGCCCAGTCCTGCCAGGCGTCGAGCGCCTTGCGGGGCTGCGAGGCGCCGCCGGGCATGACCACGGCACCGACGTACGGGGCCTGGAAGACGCGGAACGCGGTGCCCTTGAAGTACTCGGTGAGGTCGGTGAGTTCCTGTCCGAAGCGGACGTCCGGCTTGTCGGAGCCGTAGCGGGACATGGCGTCCGCGTAGGTCATCCGGGGCAGCGGGTTCGGGATCTCGTAGCCGTGCACCTCGCGCCAGATCGAGCCGACGATCTTCTCGCCGAGGGCCAGGATGTCCTCCTGGTCGACGAAGGAGGCCTCGATGTCGAGCTGGGTGAACTCCGGCTGGCGGTCGGCGCGGAAGTCCTCGTCGCGGAAGCAGCGCGCGATCTGGTAGTAGCGCTCCATACCGGCCACCATCAGCAGCTGCTTGAACAGCTGGGGCGACTGCGGCAGCGCGTACCAGTGGCCGGGCTGCAGGCGGACCGGGACGAGGAAGTCGCGGGCGCCCTCGGGGGTGGAGCGGGTGAGGTACGGCGTCTCGATGTCGAGGTAGTCGTTCTCCTCCATCACCCGGCGGATGATGTTGTTGACCTTGGAGCGCAGCCGCAGGCCCTTGGCCGGGCCCTCACGGCGCAGGTCCAGGTAGCGGTAGCGCAGCCGGACCTCCTCGTTGACCGTGCCGGGCTCGTACTCGGCGACCGGGAAGGGCAGCGGGGCGGCCTCGGAGAGCACCTCGATCTCGCTGACCACGACCTCGACCGCGCCGGTCGGGATGTCCGGGTTCTCGTTGCCCTCGGGGCGCACCCGGACGTCACCGACGACCTTGACGCAGTACTCGGCGCGCAGGCCGTGCACCGAGTCCAGGTCGCGGACCACGATCTGCACGGTGCCGGAGGCGTCGCGCAGGTCGATGAAGGCCACGCCGCCGTGGTCTCGGCGGCGGGCGACCCAGCCGGCCAGGGTGACGGTGGTGCCTGCGTGCTCCGGGCGGAGCGTGCCCGCGTCGTGCGTGCGGATCACAGCTGCTTCTCCTTCAGGGTGGTGACGAGTGCGTCGAGGGCGACGGGGTTCTGCTCGCCGGTGGTCAGGTCCTTGAGCTGGACGACGCCTTCGGCGAGGTCCCGGTCACCGGCCAGCACCGCGAAGCGGGCGCCGGAACGGTCGGCGGACTTCATGGCGTTCTTGATGCCCTTGACGCCGAAGGCGAGGTCGGTGGCGACGCCGGTCCGGCGCAGCTCGACCACCTTGGCGAAGAGGACGTTCTTGGCCTCGTCGCTGAGCGCGACGGCGTAGACCGAGGTGGTGGCGGGCAGGTCGAGGGCGATGCCCTCCGCCTCCATCGCCAGGTAGGTGCGGTCCACGCCGAGGCCCCAGCCGACCGAGGGCAGCGCCGGGCCGCCGAGCATCTCGGAGAGGCCGTCGTAGCGGCCGCCGCCGCCGATCGCGGACTGCGAGCCGAGACCGTTGTGCACGAACTCGAAGGTGGTGCGGGTGTAGTAGTCCAGCCCGCGGACCAGCTTGGGGTCGTCGACGAAGGCCACGCCGGCCGCGGTGAGCAGCTCGCGCACCTTCTCGTCGTACGCCTTGCACTCCTCGCAGAGGTAGTCGCGCAGCTTGGGGGCGTCGGTCAGCTGGGCCTGGACGGACTCGCGCTTGTCGTCGAGGACGCGCAGCGGGTTGATCCCGGCGCGGCGGCGGGTCTCCTCGTCGAGGTCCAGGCCGTCCAGGAACTCGACCAGGGCGGCGCGGTAGACCGGCCGGCACTGCTTGTCCCCGAGGCTGTTGATCAGCAGCGAGTAGTCGCTCAGGCCCAGCGAGCGGAAGGCGTCGTCGGCCAGGATGATCAGCTCGGCGTCCAGCGCCGGGTCCTCGGCGCCGATCGCCTCGGCGCCGACCTGGGCGAACTGGCGGTAGCGGCCGGCCTGCGGGCGCTCGTAGCGGTAGAAGGAGCCGGAGTACCAGAGCTTGACCGGGAGGTTGCCCAGCTTGTGCAGGTTGGCCTGGAGCGCCGCGCGGACCACCGAGGCGGTGCCCTCGGGGCGCAGCGCGAGGTCTTCCTTGCCGCGCTTGGTGAGCGAGAACATCTCCTTGGTGACGATGTCCGTGGACTCGCCGACACCGCGGGAGAACAGCTTGACGTCCTCGAAGACCGGGGTCTCGATGTAGCCGTAGCCGGCCCGGCGCAGCGGCGCGGAGAGGCTCTCGCGGATCGCCAGGAAGGTCGCGGAGCTGGGGGGCAGCAGGTCGTAGGTGCCCTTGGGGGCGGTGAAGGTGCTCAACTTCTCTTCCGTCACATTCCTCGTCGCGGGAAGGCCGGAGCGCCGAGCGCTCCCGCCGCCTGCCTGAGGTAGGGGTTGGTGGCGCGCTCGCGGCCGATGGTGGTCTGGGAGCCGTGGCCGGACAGGACCACGGTGGCATCGTCGAGGGGCAGGCACACCCGGGCCAGCGACCGCATGATCGCCTCGCTGTCTCCGCCCGGGAGGTCCGTGCGCCCGATGGAGCCGGCGAAGAGCAGGTCGCCCGAGAAGAGCACCGGAGGCAGGTCCTCGGCGCCGGGCGTCCGGAACGTCACCGACCCCTTGGTATGGCCGGGCGCGTGGTCGACGGTGAGCTTCAGACCGGCGAGCTCCAGCACGCTGCCGTCGGTGAGCTCGCGTACGTCGTCGGGTTCGCCGACGGTGAGCTCGCCCATCAGCTGGGTGCCGAGCGAGCGGCCGAGCGCCTTCTCCGGGTCGGCCATCATGTAGCGGTCCTCGGGGTGGATCCAGGCCGGGACGCCGCGGGCGCCGCAGACCGGGACCACGGAGGCGACGTGGTCGATGTGTCCGTGGGTGAGGACGACCGCGACGGGCTTCAGCCCGTGCTCGCGGATCAGCTCGTCGACGCCGGCGGCGGCCTGGTGGCCGGGGTCGACGATGACGCACTCCTCGCCGGGCGCCGGTGCGACCAGGTAGCAGTTGGTGCCCCAGGCTCCAGCGGGGAATCCGGCGATGAACACGCGAGTCCTTCATGATTCGGTCGACAGTGGCAGCTACACGATGTAACGCAGCCTACCGGCGGTCCGGGTCCGGTTGCGAACCAGATAGGGGGTGACAGGTTCACTTCACCATGACGGGTTCACCGCGTTCTTACAGCCGTGGTACCTACACTTGGCCGCCGATGGATGCGATGATCCGCTTCAGCATTCGTACCCACTCCCTCCCCGCCCGCCATCGGGCGGGGGACCCCCCAGCGCATATGTAGGAGACACGGCCGGTGGTCACCAGCGAACAGCGGCGGCGGCAGCTCGCCCGCGAGAAGTACGAGCGCCAGGCGCAGCGACGGGCCGAGGCCCACGCCGCGCGCAAGCGCCGCAACACGATCCTCGGCGCGTCGCTGGCCGTGGTCGTGCTGGCGGGCGGTGGCGCGCTGGTCGGCACCGGCGCCTTCGACTCGGACGACAAGAAGGACTCCGCTCCGACCGCGCAGGCCGCGCCCACCGCGACCGACGAGCCCACCACGCCGACCCGCAAGCCGGTCGAGGGCTGCGCCGACCCGGCGCCGGGCGCGCCGAACGGCAAGCAGTGGCAGGCCGAGCCGGCCATGACGGTCGACACGGCCGCCTCGTACACCGCGACGCTGGACAGCAACTGCGGCAAGGTGACGATCGCGCTGGACGCGGCCAAGGCGCCGCACACGGTGAACTCCTTCGCCTTCCTGACCGGCGAGCAGTACTTCGACCACACCAAGTGCCACCGGCTGACCACGGGCGGCATCTTCGTGCTGCAGTGCGGCGACCCGACCGCCAGCGCGACCGTCCCCGGCGGCACGGGCGGCCCCGGCTACAAGTTCGCCGACGAGAACCTGACCGGCGCGACCTACCCGGCGGGCACGGTGGCGATGGCCAACTCCGGCCCCGGCACCAACGGCAGCCAGTTCTTCCTGGTCTACAAGGACACCCAGCTGCCGCCGAGCTACACCACCTTCGGCAAGATCACCGGCGGTCTGGACGTGGTCGAGAAGATCGCCGCCGCGGGCACCCTGGAAGGCGGTACGGACGGCCACCCGATGGCCGACGTCACCTTCAACTCGGTCACCGTCGCGAAGGGTTGATCCACGCCGGGGCCGCGTCGCCACCGCCCGCGAGGGGCGTCGGCGCGGCCCGGGCCCGAAATCGCCCGGCCCGGATGCGGACAGCACCGGGCCTGGTCGCCTATGTTGGCGTTGTGTAGGGTGCCCAGACCCGCCGGCCGTCACCCTCGGCAGCAGAGCACGGCGGACGGGACGGCGGACTCATCGGTCCGCCGCACATCAACTGTGGACGACGGACGCGTACCGCCCCGGCGCGGGCGCGACGTCATGTGGAGGACGCGCTATGAGCAGCGACCCGTGGGGCCGTGTCGACGAGCAGGGCACGGTCTACGTCAGGACAGCCGACGGCGAACGTGTCGTGGGTTCCTGGCAGGCCGGCTCGCCCGAGGAGGCTCTCGCCTACTTCGAGCGCAAGTACCAGGGCATCGAGGTGGAGATCGGCCTGCTGGAGAAACGGGTGCGCACCACCGACCTGGCCGCGAAGGACGCCCAGGCCGCGCTGGAGCACCTGCGGTCGCAGGTCGTCGAGGCGCACGCGGTCGGTGACCTGGAGTCCCTGGCCAAGCGGCTGGACACGCTCGCCGGTGAGATCGAGAGCCGTCGTGAGGAGCGCAAGGCCGCCCGCGCCAAGGCGCAGGACGAGACCCGCGCCGCCAAGGAGGCCCTGGTCTCGGAGGCCGAGCAGCTCGCCGAGTCCACCCAGTGGCGGGAGGCCGGGGACCGGCTCCGCGCGCTGGTGGACACCTGGAAGGGCCTGCCCCGGCTGGACCGCAAGAGTGACGACGAGCTGTGGCACCGCTTCTCGCACGCCCGCTCGGTCTTCTCCAAGCACCGCAAGGCGCACTTCGCGACCCTGGACGCCGAGCGCGACCAGGCCAGGGCCGTCAAGGAGCGTCTGGTCACGGAGGCCGAGGCGCTCTCCTCGTCGACCGAGTGGGGCGAGACGGCGGCCCAGTACCGCGACCTGATGGCGCGCTGGAAGGCCGCCGGGCGCGCCCAGCGGGACATCGAGGACGAGCTGTGGGCGCGGTTCCGCGGCGCCCAGGACGTCTTCTTCCAGGCCCGTTCCGCGGTGTTCAGCGAGCGGGACGCCGAGCAGGTCGGCAACCAGAAGCTCAAGGAGGCGCTGGCGGCCGAGGCCGAGGCGATCCTGCCGATCACCGACCTGAAGGCCGCGAAGGCCGCGCTGCGCGACGTCAACGAGCGCTGGGAGGCGATCGGGCACGTGCCGCGCGACGCCCGTCCGAAGCTGGACGGCCGGCTGAACGCGGTCGAGCGGGCGATCCGCGAGGCCGAGGACGCCGAGTGGAAGCGCTCCAACCCGGAGGCCAAGGCCCGCGCCGCCGGCATGGTCGGCCTCTTCCAGGCGAAGGCCGACAAGATCCAGGCCGATCTGGACAAGGCCCGCGCGGCCGGCAACGCGAGCAAGGTCGCCAAGCTGGAGTCCGAGCTGGCCGGCGTGCGGACGCTGCTGGAGCAGGCGCACAAGAGCCAGGACGAGTTCAGCGGCTGATCCGGCATCCGGCTGACCCAGTCGGCCCGTTGAACGGAAAGGCCCCCGGGAGTCCCGGGGGCCTTTCCGTTGCCCCGGCCCTACTTGCGGGCCGAGGTGACGCGGTAGACGTCGTACACGCCCTCGACGCCGCGGACCGCCTTGAGGACGTGGCCGAGGTGCTTCGGGTCGCCCATCTCGAAGGTGAAACGGCTCATCGCCACCCGGTCGCGGGAGGTCTGCACCGCCGCCGACAGGATGTTGACGTGCTGGTCGGACAGGACCCGGGTGACGTCCGAGAGGAGCCGGGACCGGTCCAGCGCCTCGACCTGGATGGCCACCAGGAAGACCGAGGACTGGGTGGCCGCCCACTCGACCTCTATCATCCGCTCGGGCTGCTGGCTGAGCGCCTCCACGTTGACGCAGTCGGCGCGGTGCACCGAGACGCCGTTGCCGCGGGTCACGAAGCCCACGATCGGGTCGCCCGGGACGGGGGTGCAGCAGCGGGAGAGCTTGACCCAGACGTCCTCGACGCCCTTGACGATGACACCCGGATCGCCCTTGGCCCGGCGGCGCACCGCCCGGCGGGTGTCGTGCGTCGGGGTGGCGGTCTCCGCGAGGTCCTCGGTGGCGCCCTCCTCCCCGCCGAGCGCCTGCACCAGCTTCTGCACGATGTTCTGCGCGGTGACGTGGCCCTCGCCGATCGCGGCGTACAGCGAGGAGATGTCGGGGTAGCGCATCTCGTGGGCCAGGGTGACCAGCGAGTCGCCGGTCAGGATCCGCTGGATCGGCAGGCCCTGCTTGCGCATCGCCCGGGCGATCGCGTCCTTGCCGTGCTCGATCGCCTCCTCGCGGCGCTCCTTGGAGAACCAGGCGCGGATCTTGTTGCGGGCCCGCGGCGACTTGACGAAGCCCAGCCAGTCCCGGGAGGGGCCGGCGTTCTCCGCCTTGGAGGTGAACACCTCGACGCTGTCGCCGTTCTCCAGGGTCGACTCCAGCGGCACCAGCCGCCCGTTGACCCGTGCCCCGATGCAGCGGTAGCCGACCTCGGTGTGGACGGCGAAGGCGAAGTCCACCGGGGTTGCACCGGCCGGCAGGGCTATGACGTCGCCCTTGGGCGTGAAGACGAAGACCTCGTTGTTGGAGAGGTCGAAGCGCAGCGACTCCAGGAACTCGCTCGGGTCCTCGGTCTCCTTCTGCCAGTCCAGCAGCTGCCGCAGCCAGGCCATCTCGTTGACGGCGCCCGCCTTGTCGTCCTTGCGGGTCTGGGCCGGGGTGTCGGTGCGGACCTTGGAGGCGCCGGCCACCGCGCGCTGCTTGTACTTCCAGTGCGCGGCGATGCCGTACTCGGCCCGGCGGTGCATGTCGAAGGTGCGGATCTGCAGCTCGACGGGCTTGCCGCCAGGACCGATCACCGTGGTGTGCAGCGACTGGTACATGTTGAACTTGGGCATCGCGATGTAGTCCTTGAACCGCCCCGGCACCGGGTTCCACCGCGCGTGGATGGTGCCCAGCGCCGCGTAGCAGTCGCGGACGGTGTCGACCAGGACCCGGATGCCCACCAGGTCGTAGATCTCGGCGAAGTCCCGGCCCCGGACGATCATCTTCTGGTAGACCGAGTAGTAGTGCTTCGGCCGGCCGGTGACCGAGGCGGTGATCCGGGCCCCGCGCAGATCGCCCTGGACCTGGTCGATGACGGTCGCCAGGTACTCGTCGCGCTTGGGCGCGCGCTCGGCGACCAGGCGGACGATCTCGTCGTACATCTTGGGGTAGAGGATCGCGAAGGCGAGGTCCTCCAGCTCCCACTTGATGGTGTTCATGCCCAGCCGGTGTGCCAGCGGGGCGTAGATCTCCAGCGTCTCGCGGGCCTTCTTCTCCTGCTTCTCCCGCTTGAGGTAGCGCATGGTGCGCATGTTGTGCAGGCGGTCGGCCAGCTTGATCACCAGGACCCGCGGGTCCTTGGCCATCGCGACGACCATCTTGCGGACGGTCTCGGCCTGCGCGGCCTCGCCGAACTTGACCCGGTCCAGCTTGGTGACGCCGTCCACCAGCAGGGCCACCGAGTCGCCGAAGTCCTTGCGGAGGGTCTCCAGGCCGTAGTCGGTGTCCTCGACGGTGTCGTGCAGCAGCCCGGCCATCAGGGTCGGGGCGTCCATACCCAGCTCGGCCAGGATGGTCGCGACGGCCAGCGGGTGGGTGATGTACGGGTCGCCGCTCTTGCGCTTCTGCCCGCGGTGCCACTTCTCGGCGACGGCGTAGGCCTTCTCGATGTCCCGCAGCAGGGCCGGGTCGGCCTTGGGGTCGTTCGCCCGGATCGAGCGGAACAGCGGTTCCAGCACCGGGTTGAGCACGCTGGAACGCTGGCCGCCGAGGCGGGCCAGGCGGGCGCGCATACCGCCGGAGGAGGAGGGGCGGGTGGCCGGAGCCACCGGGCGGGAGGAGGTCGGCGCCGGGCGTGCCGGGGTGGCCCCCGAGGGCGTGGGACGGTCTTCGGGGGCGGCCGCTTGGGCCGTGGGCACAACCTCGTCGGGCAAGGACACTCCTCGGGGCACCGGGCCTGCCCCTCGTACGGCTCGCACAACCGGGAGGGGATGAATCTTCATGGTACCGAGCCGGGCGCTCCGGTGTTCAGCCGCCCGGGCCCGGACACGCGAAGGGCGGCGGTCGGATGATCCGACCGCCGCCCTTCCGTCTGACCTCAGACCGTGACCAGCGTCTCCAGCGGAGCCCCGTTCAGGTGTCCGGAGAGCCGCTCGCGGCCGTCCAGGAAGCCCAGCTCCATCAGCACCACGACGCCCACCAACTCGGCGCCGGCCTCCTTCACCAGGTCCAGCGAGGCGCCGATCGTGCCGCCGGTGGCCAGCACGTCGTCCACCACCAGCACCCGCTCACCGGGTGCGAAGGCGTCGCACTGCACCTCCAGCGTCGCCGAGCCGTACTCCAGCTCGTACGAGCGCTGGAACACCTCGCCGGGCAGCTTGCCCTTCTTGCGGATCGGCACGAAGCCGAGCCCGGCCGCGAAGGCCGCCGGGGCCGCCAGCACGAAGCCGCGCGCCTCCAGGCCCACCACCTTGGTCGCGCCCAGGGCCGTCGCCCGGTCCGCCAGCGCCCGGGTGAGGGCCCCGAAGGCCTCGGCGTCGGCGAGCAGCGGCGCGATGTCCTTGAACAGCACACCCGGCTTCGGGTAGTCCGGGACGTCCCGGATCCGGCTGTTCAGCAGCTCGGTCAGGGCGATGTCGGCGGTGGTCACAAGAGTCCTTACGGTCGGGCGGGCTTCAGTGCTTGGTGGACGGACGGCCCTTGGCACGCACGGTACCGGCCGTGCCACGCTGACCGACCATACCCGCGGGCAGGTCGCCGTCGGCGAACTCCTCCCCCGCCGGCGTCCCCTCGCCCTCGGCGGCCGCCTTGGCGTCCGCGGCGCGGCGCTGGGCGACCCGCTTGGCGAGCGCCTTCATCTCCGGCTGCTCCTCCTTGAGCTGCGCCAGCAGCGGCGTGGCGACGCAGATCGAGGAGTAGGCACCGGCGGCGAGACCGATGAACAGCGCCAGCGAGATGTCGTTCAGGGTGCCGGCGCCCAGGAAGCCGCCGCCGATGAACAGCAGCGCGGCGACCGGCAGCAGGGCGACCACGGTGGTGTTGAGCGAGCGCACCAGGGTCTGGTTGAGGCCCATGTTGGCGGCCTCGCTGTAGGTGCGCTTGTTCTGCTTGGTGAGCCCCTTGGTGTTCTCCTTCACGGTGTCGAAGACGACGACCGTGTCGTAGAGCGAGTACCCGAGGATGGTCAGGAAGCCGATCACCGTACCGGGGGTGACCTCGAAGCCCACCAGGGCGTACACGCCGATGGTGATCAGGAGGTCGTGGATGAGGGCGACCAGCGCCGCCACCGCCATCCGCCACTCGAAGGCGATCGCCAGGTAGACCGTCACCAGCACCATGAAGATGATCAGGCCGGTGAGGGCCTTCTGGGAGATCTGCTTACCCCAGCTGGGGCCGATCACCTGGGTGTCGATCTCGGCGACCGGGACGCCGAGCTCCTTGGACAGCTGGTCGGTGAAGGTCGCCGCGGAGACCGTCTCCTCGTCCTCGGAGCTGACCTGGATGCGGATCTTGCCGTTGTCCGTCGACTGGACCAGCGCGTTGGAGTGGGCGATCTTGTTCGCCGCGTCCTGCGCCTGCGAGACGGTCAGCCCCGGCTTGTTGACGGTGTAGACCGAGCCGCCCTTGAACTCGATCCCCAGGTGCAGACCCATCGCCAGGCCGATCGCGGCGACCAGGACGATCACAGCGGAGATGCTGTACCAGAGCTTGCGGCGCCCGACGAAGTCGAAGCTGACCTCGCCCTGGTAGAGCCGGTGACCCAGATTGGAGAAGCGTGACACGGTGTCAGGCCTCCTTCACGGCGGCAGAGGAGGAGGAGCTGCGGCGACGGGTGCTGCGCAGCGGCGGGCGGGCGCCCAGGCGCTTCGGGTCCAGACCGGACCACGGGTGGCCGTCCGCGAAGAACTTGCGGCGGGCCAGCAGCGTGATCAGCGGCTTGGTGAAGAGGAAGATCACCACCACGTCGAGCGCGGTGGTCAGGCCCAGGGTGAAGGCGAAGCCCTGCACCTTGCCGACCGAGACCAGGTAGAGCACGGCGGCACAGAGGAAGGACACGAAGTCCGACACCAGGATGGTGCGCCGGGCGCGCGGCCAGGCCCGCTGGACCGCCGGGCGCAGCAGGGCGCCCTCGCGGACCTCGTCGCGGATGCGCTCGAAGTAGACGATGAAGGAGTCCGCGGTGATACCGATCGCGACGATCGCGCCGCAGACGGCCGGCAGGTTCAGCGCGAAGCCGATCCCCGCGCCGAGCAGGCTCATGATCGAGTAGGTCAGGGCCGCCGAGACGAGCAGACCGGCGATCGAGACCAGGCCGAGGCCGCGGTAGTACATCAGCGAGTACACGATCACCAGCAGCATGCCGATGGCGCCGGCGGTCAGGCCGGCCTTCAGCTGGTCGCCGCCGAGCTGCGGGGAGACGGTGGTGACGTCGCTGGTGGTGAACTCCAGCGGCAGGGCGCCGAAGCTCAGCACGTTGGCGAGGCTCTGCGCCTCCGGCTGGCTGAAGCTGCCGGAGATCACGGCCGAGCCGCCGGGGATGGCGTTGCGCACGTACGGGTGGGAGACGACCTGGCCGTCCAGCACGATGGCGAACTGGTTGGTCGGGCTGGGCTGGGTGGCGAGCTGGCCGGTGACCGCCGTGAAGGCGTCGGTGCCGGTGCCGTTGAACTGGAGCTGGACCTGCCAGCCGGCACCCTGCTGGGTGTCGATGGTGGCCTGCGCCTTGGAGACGTCGGCGCCCTTCACCGCGACCGGGCCGAGGGCGAGCTTGTAGTAGACGCCCTGCTCGTCCTTCTGGGTGCAGGCGATGGCCGGCTGGTCGTCACCCGTCTGGAAGTTCTTGCGCTGCTCGGGCTTGGTGCAGTCGAGCTTGGCGAAGTCGGCCGCCAGCGCCGGCGGCACGGTGCCCTGGGTCATCGCGCTGGAGAGGTCCGGCGTGACCGGGTCGGTGGGAGCGCTCGGGGCGGCACTCGCGCCGGTGGTGGCGGTCGCGGACGGGGTGGCGTCGGCCGCGAGGGCCTCACTGGCCGCGCGGCCCTGCTTGGTGGCGCTCGGCGTGGCGGTGGTGGCACCCGCCGATGCCGTACCGGCGGCCGAGGGGGTCGCGCCCGGGGCGGCGGAGCCGGTCGCCGAGGGGGTCCCGCTCGGGGCCGGTGCCGGGGCGGCGATGCCGCTCGGCGCGAGGGCGAGGACGGGGCGGAAGAACAGCTTCGCGGTGGTTCCGACCTGGTCGACCGCGCTCTGCTTGTCACCGCCCTTGGGGATGTTGACGATGATGTTCTCGTCGCCCTGGGTCTGGACCTCCGCCTCGGAGACGCCCATCCCGTTGACACGCTGCTCGATGATCCCGGTCGCGATGTCCATGCTGGACTTGTTGATCGCCTTGGGGTCGGTCGACTTCGCGGTCAGCGTGATGCTGGTGCCGCCTGCGAGGTCGATCCCGAGGCGGGGCTTGGTGTGGCCCGTCCCGAACATGAGGGCGACCAGTCCGACGGTGACGACCAGGATGAGGGCCAGTGCCCGCCCTGGGTAGCCGTCGCGCGGGCGCGACTTGGGTGCTGCCACCTTGCTCGTTTCTCCCTGTCCATGCCACCTCCCCGACCGGACCCCCGTCCGGCTCGCGGCGGGACGGGGGCATGGCGGATCTGCGGCCCTGAGGTCCTGTGGGCTCGCGGCACTGCGCCGCGCGGCCGGGCGGTTGCCCGGACCGTACTACTTGCTCGCGGAAGCCCCGCCCTCGACATCGCCCTTCGCGGCGCTGTCCTTGGTCAGCGTCAGCGGCTTGTCCTCGACCGGCTCGGCGTCGGCGTCCTCGGCCTCCGGCTCGGTCAGCTCGTCATCGGCGGGGCGGCCGTTGATGATCGCGTCGTACTCCTGCGGGTCCAGGACGGCCGCGATCGCGCTCTTGGTGAAGTGGGAGACCACACCGGGCGCGATCTCGAGCTCGACGGTCTCGTCGTTGATCGCCTTCACCTGGGCATACAGGCCGCCAATGGTGCGCACCCCCGCCCCGGGCTCCAGCGCCGTCTGCATCTGCTGCATCTGCTGCTGGCGCTTCTTCTGCGACCGGAACATGAGCACGATCGCGATGATCGGGAGGAGAAGGATGATGAGGTTCACTGCAGCCAGGGTCCTTTACGGGCCGCCGGCCGGCGGCCTGTGTGGTATTGGTCGGCCCGTCAGGTGAGAGGGGCGGTCCGGCGGAGTCTAGGCGACCCCGAACTGATCGGACAACGCCAAGCATCGCATCCTGCCACCGAAAGTGGCGACCCTCCGCCTGCACAGTTTCCCCGGAACTTCTCCCCCGGGCCCCTGCGCACAGGCCCGTTCGGGCCCCCGCGCCGGAGCCGGCCGGCCGCCCTTCACCCGTTCAGCCCTCGTCGGCCGGGAAAAGTTCCGCCTGTGGTGGCACCGTGCCCCGGGTGGTCTGGACCGGCGGGGTGAGCCCGAGGTGCTGCCAGGCGGCGGGGGTGGCGATCCGCCCGCGCGGAGTGCGGGCGAGCAGGCCCTCGCGGACCAGGAACGGCTCGGCGACCTCCTCGACCGTCTCGGCCTCTTCCCCCACGGCGACCGCCAGTGTCGACAAACCGACCGGGCCCCCGCCGAACAGCCGCAGCAGCGCGTCCAGCACCGCGCGGTCCAGCCGGTCCAGACCGCGGGCGTCCACCTCGTAGACGGCCAGCGCCTGGGCGGCGATCTCCGGGGTGATCACGCCGTCGTGCCGGACCTGGGCGTAGTCGCGGACCCGGCGCAGCAGCCGGTTGGCGATCCGCGGGGTGCCCCGGGAGCGGCCGGCGATCTCGGCGGCGCCGGCCGGGTCGATCTCGACGTCCAGCAGGGCGGCCGAGCGGTGCACCACCCGCTGGAGCTCGGCCGGCGCGTAGAACTCCATGTGCCCGGTGAAGCCGAACCGGTCGCGCAGCGGCGGCGGCAGCAGGCCGGCCCTGGTGGTGGCGCCGACCAGGGTGAACGGCGGCAGTTCCAGCGGAATGGCGGTGGCGCCCGGGCCCTTGCCGACGATCACGTCGACCCGGAAGTCCTCCATCGCCATGTAGAGCATCTCCTCGGCCGGCCGGGACATCCGGTGGATCTCGTCGAGGAAGAGCACCTCGCCCTCGGTGAGGGAGGAGAGGATCGCCGCGAGATCCCCCGCGTGCTGGATGGCCGGTCCCGAGGTGATCCGGATCGGGGCGCCCAGCTCGGCCGCGATGATCATGGAGAGGGTCGTCTTGCCGAGCCCGGGCGGTCCGCTGAGCAGCACGTGGTCCGGCGCGGTGCCGCGCTTGCGGGCGGCCTGGAGCACCAGGGAGAGCTGCTCGCGCACCCGCTCCTGGCCGATGAACTCGTCCAGCTGCTTGGGACGCAGCGCCGCCTCGACCGCCTGGTCCTCGCCGTCGGCGGCGGCCGTCACCAGCCGGTCGGCCGGTTCGGAGTCGTACGGGCTCATCGGTGCGGGCTCCAATGTCGACAAGGTGACAGATGGTCAGATCGCGCGGTGCTGTCAGCGGGCGCGGTTGAGGGTGCGCAGCGCCGCCCGGAGTAGGGCCCCGACGTCCGTGACGGACTGCGCCTCCGCCTCCGGGGTGACGGCGGTGACCGCCTCGTCCGCCTCGCGCGGCGCGTAGCCGAGGCCGACCAGCGCGGAGTGCAGCTGCTCGCTCCACGGCGCGGGCCCGGCGGCGATCGCCTTCTGGGCGGGGACGCTGCCGTGCGGGGCGCCGAGCTTGTCCTTGTACTCCAGCAGCAGCTTGGCGGCCTTGGCCTTGCCGATGCCGGGCACCGCGATCAGCGCCTTCTCGTTGCCCGAGGCGACGGCGGCACGCAGTTCGTCGGGGCTGTGCACGCCGAGCATCGCCTGGGCCAGGCGCGGTCCGACACCGGGCGCGGCCTGGAGGATCTCGAAGACGGCCCGCTCGTCGTCGTCGGCGAAGCCGTACAGGGTGAGCGAGTCCTCCCGGACGACCAGCGAGGTGGCGAGCCGGGCGGGTTCGCCGAGCCGCAGGCCCGCGGTGGTGGCGGGGGTGCACTGGACGGCCATGCCGACGCCACCGACCTCGACGACGACGGTCCCGCCGCTGATGGCGGCCACCGGGCCCTGGACGAAGGCGATCATCGGGTGGCTCCTCGGGGGGCGCGGACGGAGGACGGGCGGGCGGCGGGCGGCGCCGCCTTGGCGAGGGCGGCGGCGATCCGGTCGGTGGCGCCGCCGCGCCAGATGTGGCAGATGGCCAGCGCCAGCGCGTCGGCGGCGTCGGCCGGCTTGGGCGGGGCGTCGAGCCGCAGCAGGCGCTGCACCATGGCGGTGACCTGGGCCTTGTCGGCCCGGCCCGAGCCGGTGACGGCGGCCTTGACCTCGCTGGGGGTGTGCAGGGTGACGGGTATGCCGCGCCGGGTGGCGCAGAGCATCGCGACGGCGCTGGCCTGGGCGGTGCCCATCACGGTGCGGACGTTGTGCTGGGCGAAGACCCGCTCGACGGCGACCAGGTCGGGCCGGTGCTCGTCGAGCCAGCTCTCGATGCCCTGCTCGACCAGCAGCAGCCGCGGCCCGATCTCCGCGTCGGCGGGGGTGCGCACCACGCCCACCCCGACCATCCGCAGCGGCCGGCCCGGCGCACCGTCCACCACGCCGATACCGCACCTGGTCAGCCCCGGGTCCACACCCAGTACCCGCACTTCGGCCCCGCCTCTCGTCCTCGACCTGCGAAGGCTACCGTCCGGGTCCGACAACCCGACCGACGACACCGGCCCGGCGGTCCAGGGGACCACCGGGCCGGGGAGTGAGAACGATCACTCGGCGTCGAGCTGCGCACCGACCTCGTCGCTGATGTCGAAGTTGGCGAAGACGTTCTGCACGTCGTCGCTGTCCTCCAGGGCGTCGATCAGCTTCAGGATCTTGCGGGCGCCGTCGACGTCCAGCTCGACCTGCATGCTCGGGAGGAAGTTGGCCTCAGCCGAGTCGTAGTCGATGCCGGCGTCGACCAGGGCGGTGCGGACGTCGACCATCTTCGAGGCCTCGGAGACGATCTCGAACGACTCGCCGAGGTCGTTGATCTCCTCGGGCTCCTGGTCCAGGACGACCTCGAAGAGCTTGTCCTCGTCCACGCCGTCGGCCTTGGGGACGATCACGACGCCCTTGCGGTTGAACAGGTAGGAGACCGAGCCCGGGTCGGCCATCGAGCCACCGTTGCGGGTCATCGCCACGCGCACGTCGGAGGCGGCGCGGTTGCGGTTGTCGGTGAGGCACTCGATGAGGACCGCGACACCGTTCGGGCCGTAGCCCTCGTACATGATCGTCGAGTAGTCGGCGCCGCCGGCCTCGGCGCCCGAACCGCGCTTGACGGCCCGGTTGATGTTGTCGATCGGGACCGAGCTCTTCTTCGCCTTCTGGATGGCGTCGTAGAGCGTCGGGTTACCCGCCGGGTCGCCGCCACCGGTGCGCGCCGCCACCTCGATGTTCTTGATCATCTTGGCGAAGAGCTTGCCGCGCTTGGCGTCGATCACGGCCTTCTTGTGCTTGGTGGTAGCCCACTTAGAGTGGCCGGACATCGCCAGCTCCTTTACGTCGCCAAAGGGAAATGAAACAGATGAGATCTTACCGGTGTCGTCACCACCGGATGGCACACGGTCAGCGCGCGGCGGCGAGGTGCTCCTCGACCATCGACACGAAGTAGCCGTGCACCCGGTGGTCACCGGTGAGCTCCGGGTGGAAGGAGGTCGCCAGCAGGTTGCCCTGGCGCACGGCCACGATCCGGCTCTCCGGGCCGTCGGCGGCCGGCAGCTCGGCCAGCACCTCGACACCCGCGCCCACCGACTCGACCCAGGGGGCGCGGATGAACACGCCCTGCACCGGGCCGTCGGTCAGACCCGCGAAGGTGACACCGGACTCGAAGGACTCGTTCTGGCGGCCAAAGGCGTTGCGGCGCACGGTCATGTCGATGCCGCCGACGGTCTCCTGGTCGTCCCGGCCGTCCAGGATCTTGTCGGCCAGCATGATCATGCCCGCGCAGGTGCCGTACACCGGCATGCCCGCGGCGACCCGTGCGCGCAGCGGGTCCATCACGCCGAACAGCAGCGCCAGCTTGGACATGGTGGTGGACTCCCCGCCGGGGATCACCAGCGCGTCGACCTCGGCCAGCTCCTCGGCACGGCGCACCGGGCGGGCGAGCGCGTCGGCCTCGGCCAGCGCGACCAGGTGCTCGCGGACGTCGCCCTGCAGGGCGAGGACGCCGATGACTGGAGTGCTCACGGTCTCAACCTCGTTCGATCGTTCTTCGGGAATACGTGGCGCGGCCCGCCGCGCGCCGAGGCGCTGCGGCGGGCCGGCCCGGGTCGCGGGTGACTACCAGCCGCGGTTGGCGTAGCGCTCGGTCTCCGGCAGGGTGTCGCAGTTGATGCCGACCATGGCCTCGCCCAGGTTGCGGGAGGCGTCGGCGATGATCTTCGGGTCGTCGAAGAAGGTGGTGGCCTTGACGATGGCGGCGGCGCGCTTGGCCGGGTCGCCCGACTTGAAGATGCCCGAGCCGACGAAGACGCCCTCGGCGCCCAGCTGGCGCATCAGCGCGGCGTCGGCCGGGGTGGCCACGCCACCGGCGGAGAACAGCACGACCGGCAGCTTGCCCAGCTCGGCGACCTCCTTGACCAGCTCGTACGGGGCGCGCAGCTCCTTGGCGGCGGCGTACAGCTCGTTGTTGTCGAAGCCGCGCAGCTTGGCGATCTCGTTCTTGATCTGGCGCAGGTGGCGGACGGCCTCGACCACGTTGCCGGTGCCGGCCTCGCCCTTGGAGCGGATCATGGCCGCGCCCTCGGCGATGCGGCGCAGGGCCTCGCCCAGGTTGGTGGCGCCACAGACGAAGGGGGTGGTGAAGGCCCACTTGTCGGAGTGGTTGACCTCGTCGGCCGGGGTCAGCACCTCGGACTCGTCGATGTAGTCCACACCGAGCGACTGCAGGACCTGGGCCTCGACGAAGTGGCCGATCCGGGACTTGGCCATGACCGGGATCGAGACCGCGGCGATGATCTCCTCGATCATGTTCGGGTCCGACATGCGGGCGACGCCGCCGTCCTTGCGGATGTCGGCCGGAACCCGCTCCAGGGCCATGACGGCGACAGCGCCGGCGTCCTCGGCGATCTTGGCCTGCTCGGCGTTGACCACGTCCATGATCACACCGCCCTTGAGCTGCTCGGCCATGCCGCGCTTCACCCGGGCGGTACCGATCTGCGGCTGGTCTGCGGTGGTGGGGGTGGTGGACACGTGAGACCTCACTCGAAGATGAACCAGTGCTATCGCCCTATGGTAGGCGGAAGAAACGGCCCCTCCATGCGCCACCAAGTCCAGCCCGGCCCACGGGATACGACAAACAGGCCGGATCCGGACGCCGGGTCGGTTCAGGCCGGAGCGCCCTCGGGGGTGAGCGCCGGCGGCGGCGTGTCGTCCATCTCGAAGGCCATCGGGAAGGGCGCCTTGCCCGCCAGCCGGAAGTACCGCACCAGCCGGTGCTCGCGCACCGCCCGGGCCGCGCGCACCGCGTCGTTGTGGAACCGGCGGGCCAGCGGCACCCGGCGCACCGCCGCCGTCAGGTCCTTCACCGCCTCCTCGCCGCCCGGCTCGGCCACCAGCACGGCGACCTGCTCCGACTCGGCGAGCACCGCCCGCAGGGCCAGGCTCAGCTGACTCTCCGCCACCTCGCGCTGCTCGTCCTCGGCCTGCCGGGCGGCGTGCGCGGCGTCCAGCAGCAGCAGCGAGGCCGCCGGGTCCAGCAGGGAGGAGGTCGCCAGCTCCATCGCGACCGAGGCCCGGCGGACCAGCTGCGCGTCCAGCGCCGCCCTGGCGGCGTCGATCCGCGCGTGCAACCGGTCCAGCCGGCCGGCCGTCCAACTCAGGTACATGCCGAACAGCACCACGGCCACGCCGGCCCAGATCCAGGTAGTCACGGGGCGCTACGCTACCGGGTTCCGGGGCCCCGGCCTCGGACGGTGCCGCCGCGTCAGCCCTCGGCGACGGTGCTGCGGTAGCTGTCGCGGTCGATCTCGGTGATGTTCACCGCGGTGTACAGCCGGGTGCCGGCCGCCGGCGCGATGTGCTCGGCCAGCAGCGCCAGGACGGCCTCGCTGAGCGCCGCCTTGGCCTCCGGCGAGCGGCCGGGGAAGATCTGGAACTCCACGAACACCTGGGTGTCGGGGCCCGTGCTCTCGCCCACCACGAAGTCGTCGATCCGGCGGAAGAGCGTCTTGCACGCCTGCGGCGAGGCGTTGATCGTCTTCACGGTGAGCCCGGTGATCGCCACCCCCAGCGCCCCGGGGTCGAAGGAACCCACCAGACTCGGCGAGTAGTCGACGGAGATCTGCGGCATGGGGTCCTCCGAGGTCGGGGTGTGCCGGACGGGTCGTCCGGCACACCCTAACCGCCGGTCAGTCCCGGGCCAGGCCGAACCGGCCGCGGCGCCCGCTGCGCTCGTCCTCCTCGACCACGGCCGCCGCGCCCGCGGTCACCGTCTCGTACACCGCCAGGATGTCGGCGCCGACCGTCGACCAGTCGAACCGCCGCACATGCCGGGACGCCGCCTTGCGCAGCTCCTCCAGCCGGCCCGGGTCCCCCAGCAGCCGCAGCGCCGTCCGGGCCAGCGCGTCCGCGTCCTCCACCGGGAACAGCTCGCCCGCGTCGCCGCCGTCCAGCACCTGCTTGAACGCGTCCAGGTCGCTGGCCAGCACCGGCGCCCCCGCCGACATCGCCTCGACCAGGATGATCCCGAAGCTCTCGCCACCGGTGTTCGGCGCCACGTACAGGTCCACGCTGCGCAGCAGCCGCGCCTTGTCCCGGTCGCTCACCATGCCGAGGAACTCCACCTGCCGGCGGACCTCGGGCGCCAGACCCGCGACGGCCTCCTCCTCGTCGCCCTTGCCGGCCACCAGCAGCCGCACCCCGGGCCGCTCGGCCAGGATCCTCGGCAGCGCGGCCAGCAGCGTCGGCAGGCCCTTGCGCGGCTCGTTGATCCGGCCGATGAAGCCGATCGTGCCGGGCTCGCCGGCGGCCGCGCCACCGGTCCAGCGCGGGTCCGGCTCGGCCTCGGCGAAGAACCCGACATCCACCCCGTTGGGGATCACCACCGCGTCGCCGCCCAGGTGCTCGACCAGGGTCCGCCGGGCGTACTCGCTCACCGCGATCCGGGCCCGCATCTTCTCCAGGCCCGGCTGGAGGATCGGCGAGGCCGCGATCATCGCCCGCGAACGCGGGTTGGACGTGTGGAAGGTCCCCACCATCGGCCCGGACGCCGACCAGGCGGCCAGCATCGACAGACTCGGCGAGGCCGGCTCGTGCACGTGGAGGATGTCGAACCGCCCGTCGTGCAGCCACCGCCGCACCCGCGCCGCCGACAGGATGCCGAAGCTCAGCCGCGCCACCGAGCCGTTGTACGGCACCGCCACCGCCCGCCCGGCCGAGACCACGTACGGCGGCAGCGCCTCGTCGTCCTCGGCGGGTGCCAGCACCGACACCTCGTGGCCGAGGCCGATCAGGTGCTCGGCCAGGTCCCGGATGTGGAACTGCACCCCGCCGGGGACGTCCCAGTCGTACGGGCAGACGATGCCGATCTTCACTGGTTCCTCATGCTCCTTCAGGGCCCGGAGGCCTCGGCGGCGGGCTCGCCGACCTGCTCCGCGGCGGGCCTGACGACCTTCGACGGCTGTGCGGCGGGCACCCCCACGGTCTCACGGACCGGGAGGTCGGCCAGCCAGAACCGTTGCAGCATGTGCCAGTCCTCGGGGTGCTCGCGGATCCCCTCCGCCCAGACGTCCGCCATCGCCTGCACCATCGCTTGGGTCTTCGCCTTGCGGTCGCCCTCCGCCGGAGGCACGACCTCCGGGTGGATCCGCGCCCGCAGCACCGGGCCGTCGTACCAGAGCGTCACCGGCATCAGCGCCGCGCCGGTCCGCTGGCAGAGCGCCGCCGGGCCGGCCGGCATCCTGGTCGCCTCGCCGAAGAAGGACACCTCGATGCCCGCCTCCGAGAGGTCCCGGTCGCCCACCAGGCAGACCATCCGGCCCTCGCGCAGCCGGCGGGCCAGCGTGCCGATCACATTGACCCCGCCGCCGGTCAGCGCCAGGACCTCCATGCCCAGACTCTCCCGGAACGCCACGAACCGGTCGAACAGCCGCTCCGGCTTCAGCCGCTCCGCGACCGTGGTGAACGGGTATCCCTCGGAGGCCACCCAGGCGCCCGCCAGATCCCAGTTGCCCGAGTGCGGCAGGGCGATGACCGCGCCGCGGCCCGAGTCCAGCGTCGCCCGCAGCTGCTCGAAACCCTCCACCTGGACATCCCGGGCGATCCGCTCCCGGCTCCACACCGGCAGCCGGAAGGACTCCATCCAGTACCGCATGTAGGAGCGCATCCCGGCCCGCGACAGCTCCCGCAGCCGGGCCCCCTCCGCCTCCGGGCAGACCCGCCGCAGATTCGCCTCCAGCTGCAGCACCCGCTTGCCGCGCTTGCGCCACGCGTAGTCGGCGATCCGGTCGAACAGACCGCGCGCGGCCGGCTCCGGCAGGTGCTTCAACGCCGTCCAGCCCAGCGCGTACGCCGAGTACACCAGTCGGTCCTTCACCGAAGGCCCGCCCCCCTTCAGCTCCCGGCCGCCACACGGTCGGCCTCGAACGCCTCCCGGCGCACCGTCACCATCCGCTGGACGACGGTCACCAGGCTGCCCGCCGCCACCAGCCACAGCGCGACCGGCAGCAGCCACTCCACGTACGGCACACCGAACGTGTGCAGACCCGCGACACCGGCCGCGACCAGGCTGATCACCAGCCGCTCGGCCCGTTCCACCAGCCCCGACACATCACACGGCAGACCCTGGCTCTCCGCCCTCGCCTTGGTGTACGACACCACCAGACCGCTCGCCAGACAGAAGATCGCCACCGCGCAGAGCAGGTTGTTGTCACCCTTGCCCGCGTACCACATCGCCAGTCCGCCGAAGATCGCCGCGTCGGCCACCCGGTCCAGCGTGGAGTCCAGGAACGCGCCCCACTTGGAACTCCGCCCCAGCTGGCGCGCCATGTTCCCGTCCACCAGGTCCGAGAAGATGAACAGCGTGATCGTGATGGTGCCCCAGAAGAACTCCCCGCGGGGGAAGAACACCAGCGCACCGGCCACCGAACCGGCCGTACCGATCAGCGTCACGGCGTCCGGGCTCACGCCCAGCCGGATCAGAAACGCGGCGAACGGGGTCAGGACACGTGTGAAGAAGGCACGCGCGTATTTGTTGAGCATGGCCTTCCCGACCGCTCCGATCTCCCTGGTACCCGCCTGGCGCCAGAGTGCGGCAGACGGCCGGACGGATCAGCCCACCCGGCGCACCCATCGTAGCCACGCCGGGGACACCCTCCGGCGCACCGCACCGCCCGCCGGCCCCCGACGCCCGCCCCACCGGCACCCCCGGCGCACGGGCACACACACGCGGTGACCGCGCCGCCGTACGACACGCGGCCTCGCGAACACCGCACCTAGACTCGTCACGACAGCCTCGGCGCGACGGGAGGAGACCCCGATGCCCGACCGCAGCACCGCCCGAGCCGGCCAGGCGCCCACCGTCACCGGCCCCCGCAATCTGCGCAACGTCGTCCTCATCGGCTGCAGCGGCGTGGGCAAGACCACTCTCGCCGAATCCCTCGCCCTCACCGCCGGCGCCATCGGCCGCCCCGGACGCGTCACCGACGGCACCACCGTCTCCGACCACGAGGAGATCGAGCACCAGCAGCAGCGCTCCGTCCAGCTCTCGGTGCTCCCGCTCGAATGGAACGGCGTCAAGGTCAACCTGCTGGACCCGCCCGGCCACCCCGACTTCGCCGCCGACCTGCGCGCCGCCCTGCACGCCGCCGACGGCGCCGTCTTCGTCGTCTCCGCCACCGACCCGGTCACCGCCCCCACCCGCGCCCTCTGGCGCGAGTGCGCCGCCGAGGGCATCCCCCGCGCCATCGCCGTCGCCAAACTCGACATCGCCCGCAGCGGCTTCGACGACATCCTCACCGCCTGCCACGACGCCTTCGGCCTGGGCCCCGACACCCTGCGCCCGCTCTACCTGCCCGTCCACCACGACGGCCACCCCGCCGGCACCGTCGACCTACTCACCGGCCGCACCTACGGCCGGGCCGCCCCGCTGCCCGACACCAGCGCCGCCCGGGAGAGCCTCGTCGAGGCCATCTCCGGCCAGGACGACACCCTGATGGAGCGTTACCTCGCCGGCGAACCCCTCGACACCGACGCCCTCGAGGCCGGCCTGCGCCGCGAGGTCCTCGCCTGCACCCTCCACCCCGCCCTGCCCACCACCGACACCGGCATCGGCACCGCCGAACTCCTCGACCTCGTCACCACCGCCTTCCCCGACCCCACCGAACGCACCCGCCCCGGCCCCGACTGCGACCCCGACGCCCCGCTCGCCGCCCAGATCGTCCGCGTCACCGGCGACACCTACGTCGGCCGGATCAGCCTGCTGCGCGTCTACGCCGGCACCCTGCGCCCCGACACCCGGATCCACCTCGCCGGCCCCGAGCACCCCGCCGACCAGAACGGCGACGAGCGCGTCACCGGCCTCAGCAGCCCCTTCGGCAAACTCCAGCGGCCCGTCCCGCACGCCACCGCCGGCGACCTCGTCTGCGCCGCCAAACTCACCACCGCCCGGGCCGGCGACACCGTCCACGAGCCCGGCCGACCGGTCGAACTCGACGGCTGGCCCCTCCCCGAGCCCCTGCTCCCGATCGCCGTCGAGGCCCACAGCAAGGCCGACGACGACAGGCTCTCGCAGGCCCTCGCCCGTCTCACCGCCGAGGACCCGGCCCTCCGCCTCGAACAGAACCCCGACACCCACCAGCTCGTCCTCTGGTGCACCGGCGAGGCCCACGCCGAGGTCGTCCTCGACCGCCTGCGCGGCCGCCACGGCGTCCACGTCGACACCGTCGAGCACCAGGTCGCCCTGCGCGAGACCTTCGGCACCGCCGCCACCGGCCACGGCCGTCTGGTCAAGCAGTCCGGCGGCCACGGCCAGTACGCCATCTGCGACCTGGAGGTCGAGCCCCTCCCCGCCGGCTCCGGCTTCGAGTTCCAGGAGCACGTCGTCGGCGGCTCCGTCCCCAAACACTTCATCCCCTCGGTCGAGAAGGGCGTCCGCGCCCAGCTCGCCAAGGGTGTCGCCACCGGGCACCCGCTCGTCGACGTCCGGGTCACGCTCACCGACGGCAAGGCGCACTCCGTCGACTCCTCCGACTCCGCCTTCCAGACCGCCGCCGCCCTCGCCCTGCGCGACGCCGCCGAGCACGCCGTCATCCGGCTGCTCGAACCCGTCGCCGCCGTCACGGTCCTGCTGCCCGACGACTACCTCGGCGCCGTCCTCGGCGACCTCTCGGCCCGCCGCGGCCGTGTCCTCGGCACCGAGACCGGCGGCCCCGGCCTCACCCTGCTGCGCGCCGAGGTCCCCGAGCTCGAACTGAACCGTTACCCCGTCGACCTGCGCTCGCTCACCCACGGCACCGCCGAGTTCTCCCGCGCCCGGCTGCGCCACGAACCCATGCCCGCCGCCCTCGCGGCCCGCTTCACCGACGGCTGACCGGGCCCGGGCCGCGGCTCGCGCCGCAGGAGACGCCCTACCGCCGCGGCAGCGCGCACGCCGGTGTGCCGCCCGGCATCCGGTCGCGGTTCCGGGCCACCCAGCGGTACACCACGGCCGCCACCGGCCGCACCGGCGCCAGCGCCAGCACCCCGCCCAGATACGCCCAGACCCCGCCCGAGCGCATCAGCAGCCGCGCCACCGCCTGCGCCCCGCCGTACACCCGGCCCGTCGGCGTCACCCAGAGCACCTCGCGCTCCGCGCGCTCCGCGTTCACCTCTCCACGCCCCCCGGCCGCGGCATCCAGCGCCGCCAGGTCCGCGAACTGGAACGGCACCGCCTCCCAGCCCCCCGAGGCCAGGGTCTGCCGCAGATACCGCTCCGCCCAGTTCGCGCACGTCGTGCAGAACGCGCAGTCCCCGTCGAAGACCAGTACCGGATCCTTCACCACAGGCCCCTTCGAACGCACCATGCCCCCATCGTGCACCATCACGGCCGCCGGTCCGCCGCAGGGGCATCGACTGCCCGAAACATGGGCATCATGCCCCACAGGCCCGCCGCGGCCCGATCGTGACGGCACTTCAGACGATCATCCGCGCGCCGGCACCGCGGCACGGTACCCTGCCGCTGACAAGGGGAGGAGGGGACGCCACCGTGACCACACTCGACATGACCCCGGGTGCGCAGATACCCCGGACCGACGCGGGCCCGCAGACCGCCGTCACCCAGGCGCTCTCCTCGGCGGCCTACCGGGACGGCGAGATCTCCGAGTTCGTCGGGAAGGTGACCGCGGCCACCGAGAAGAAGGGCCGCTTCTCACTCTTCCGGCCCAACCTCGGCGAGGCCTTCAGCCGTGCCGTCATCGCCCGCACCCTCGGTGCCGGACGCAAACCCGTCGTGCCCTCCTTCGGGACCGACACCCGCCAGATCGTCGAGCACTGCCTCGCCGCACAGGAAATCCGCGACGCCCGCGACCGTCGGCTCACCACCATCACCGTCGTCACCGGCGTCCTCTTCCTGCCCGGCACCCTGATCTGGCTCGCCGCGTTCCAGCTCCGCGCCTGGCTCAAGAAGGACAGCCCCGACCGGGCCGGCCTCTACGGCGGTCTCGTCCTCGTCGGAGCGGCCGCCATCGCCGTACTGCTCGCCCTGCGACCGCCCGCCGGCGGCCTGTTCGGCATCTATCTGCGTGTGGTCATGCTCGCCCCGGTCATCGGCTGGTACCTCGCCAAACGGATCGTGCTGCGCACCACCGAGGACCTGCGCGCCCGCTGGCAGGCCCTCGTCGAGGGCAGTGCCGTCGCCGCCACCGTGCCCAAGGCCGTCCCCCGGGACGACCTCGACAAGAAGGCCGCCGACCTGCGCGCCAAGCTCGGCCGCCTGGAGGCCGAGCAGGAGACCAACGTCCAGCACTACGCCGGCCCCAAGGGGATCCTCGGTGTCGGTAAGCGCTGGGGCGAGTGGCGGCTCATCGACGTACTGCAACCCGCCGAGGGTCACGCCGACTTCCGGGCCTTCCACCCCTGGGACCTGGTCCGCAAGATCGCCGGCCGGCTCAAGGGCCTGGGCATCAGCGAGGTCGCCAACAGCGGTATGACCAACGTCTCGGTGAAGCAGTGGGTGGTCCTCGAAGTCGGCGAGAGCGCCGACGAGATCAGCCGGCCCGGTGGTGCCGACATGGACGGCGACCGGATGCGCGAGTTCGCCGTCCAGACCGTCGCCGACCGGCAGACCTTCGCCGGCGGCGGTCCCCGGCACTACCTCGCCACCCAGTTCATCACCTTCGACGGCAAGCTGATCATCACCTTCACCGTGACCGTCACCGTGCTCGCCAACACCCTGACGGTCACGGTCGCCGGCTACGCCCTCGGCCCGGTCAACGGCGTCTTCTTCGACAAGCCCAAGCCGAAGGAGAAGACCGAACCGAAGACCGGCAAGTTCTGGGAGGAGCGCACCATCCAGCTCCCCCTGATCGACAACGACGAGGTGGTGCGCCAGGCCGTCCGCGCGCCGTTGGTGCGCGCCCCCGGTCTGCTCTCCTGGCTCGGCGGCGGCCTCGGCCTGCCCGAGCCGTTCGGCCTGCGGCACGCCTGGGCCTCGCCGCCGTGGGGCAGCCGGTTCATGACCGACAACGCGCTCAACGCCTCCGTCCCGGTGCTCAGCGCGGTGCACGCGGCCACGCTGGAGTTCCTGGAGGAGCACGACCTGGACACCGACCGCTTCAAGAACCGTGCCTCGATCATCAAGTCCGAGGCACAGGGCACCCGCCCGTTCCGCGTCGACAGCTACGACGCCGGCTGAGCGATGTGCGGAGGGGCCCCCCCCCCGGCGGGCCGCGGGGGGGGCCCCCCCGCGAGCCGGGGCACGGCGCGGCCACAGCCCAGCCGCCCCAACACGGCCACCAGC